>DASWIG010000247.1:0-15596 GCA_036397835.1 Thermoanaerobaculia bacterium | reverse complement strand
GCCTGCTCCGGATGCAGGCGGGACGCCTGCACCACAACCGGACTACGTGGACGTCAAGCCCAGTCGCCCAGCGTCTTGTCCATGCGCCGGACGTCCGGCTCGATGACTTGCTTCTCTCGGGTGAAACGGGGAGTCTCGACGACGTCACGGAGCGGGCGCATTCAGCTCCTTCGCCAACTTCCGGCCGTAGGCCTTCTCTTCGTCGGTAAGGGCTCTGAACGCGAACTGCACCGGGCGGCACCTGCGCGCTGCGGGTGCAGCTCGCAAGCTGCATCCGATCCACGCGCGCCGGCGCCGCCCCCGGCGACTCGTCGCCGGGCTAGCTAGGGCGCGAAGCAGGAGCCGCCTGAGGTGACGGCGTTGGAGACCGCTTGATAGGCGCGCAGCAGGTCGTCGCTGCCCGTCGAGGCCTCGTACTGGAAGGTGGTCTTCGCTCCGGTCTGGAAGAGGTTGAGTCCCGAGCAGTTGTTGGAGTTGCAGTTGCCGTTCTGGCAGGTGTAGCTGTTGTTGTACTTCCACACGATCAGCCCGGCGTTGCGGAATTGGAGCCGCTTCAGCGAAAAGTCGCACCACTGCCGCAACAGGGTGTCGAACCGGACGCCGGTCGACTCGTGGACGAGGCTGGCGGCCCCGGTCGACGGCGGGCTGGTTTGATTGAAGCCCGAGACCAGGAAGAAGATGTGCTGGTCCGCGACGCCGTCGCCGTTGCGGTCGGCGAGGCGCGCCACGATCTTGCCGTACTTGTAGAAGGGGTTCGCCGGCCACGTCGGGTCGCTGTAGGGCGGTTGCCGGGGATCGGCGATCTTGTAGTCCCAGGTGACGATGACGTCGAGATCGCTCGGGAACGCCGCGGGATACACCGGCGGCATCGCGCTCGGATTCGCGAAGTTCGTGGTCGGGAAGCCCGCCCCGACCTTGACTCCGGGAAACTCCTGCTTGACCTTGGCGACGACCTCGTTGACGGTCGTGTTGGACAGGCCGGTGCCGCCGAGCTCGGCATGCACCGAGATGAAAAGGATGGTGCTCGGGTTGTAATAGCCGTTGGACCGGGTCGCGAACAGCTCCAGCCGCTGCTGCCAGTCCCAGTTCCGGATCCATGCCATGCTGCAGTTTCCGAACGGAGTGCAGACCTTGGTGAAGGAAAACACCACCTGAGTGATGTGTCGTGTCGATCGAGAGTCGGCTCCCTCTCGGCCATGGTCGCCGAGCACGGGCCGCGCGCGTCCTCCTTCCCCCGGTGATATCGGCGCAAAGCGTTCGCCGCTTCGATCATTCCGGGCGCTAGCCGCGGCTCAGCTCGCGGTAGCCGCCGCGCTCGCCCTCGAGCTCGCCGGCTTCGATCAGGAGGGCCGCCCGGCCCGCCGCCGACGCCGGCTGCGCAGCGTCTCGAGCGCCGCTGCGCCTCCTCGGGCTGGCCGCGGGCGGCGGCGACCTCGCCGATGTAACGGGGCTCCCGCGCCGTCTGCACCACGCCGTCGGCGGTGCGCTTGATGGCGTCCGCCGGGCAGACCCGTCGAGGCCGGCGAGCCGTCCGGGGTGATCGAACGCCTGAGCCTGCTCAGGGAGTAGGGGACTCGAGCTTGAATTCGACCGTGACGCTCAGGCAGACCGGGATCGCCACGCCCTCGAAGGTCGCGGGCGCGTAGGTCCAGCCCAGGACGGCCGACGACGCCATGCCGGTGAGGCCCTCGGCCAGACGTTCCACGGGCTCGAGGTGGACCACGCGGCCGTTCTCGTCGACGACCGCCGAGAGCACCACCTTGCCCTCCACGCCCACCTCCCGCGCCCTCTCGGTGTACTTCGCCGACGGCGTGAGCCGGGGCACCGGGTCGACGATCTCGGCGTCGTCGAGGAAGGGGCCCGGCCAGCCGAGCTGGCGCAAACGGGGGTTGAGCTCGCGCGGGTCGACCTCGGCGGCGCAGATCGCGGCGCGCTGCGCCAGCGCGACCTGCGCCCCGGCCTTCTCGACCATCTCGACCACGGCGTCGACGCCGTCGAGGGCGCGGACGATCTCGTAGAGCGAGCCGGCGGCCGCGGCGCGCTCCGCCCGCGCCGCCTCCTTCGCGCTCGCCAGCTTGACGCTGAACGGGTAGCACACCTCGAGGCGCTGGCCGCGCCAGGTGGCGGGATCGAACGTCGCCCGCCGGACGCGGTCGCGCAGGTCGCCGGTGATCCTGGCCGCCGGCGGACGCACCAGCCGTACGTCGCGCAGGAAGCCGGTGCGGTCGACGACGCCCGCCATGCGCGCCCCCGCGCCTTCGGGATAGGCCTTGTTGCGCAGCCGCGGACGCCGTATCTGGTCGGAGACGAGCAGGGGGCCCTCCCACCCCAGGCCGCGGAGCTGCTCGTTGATCTCGGCGGCGACCGGCAGCTCCGCCGGCTCGACGAGCGAGGGGCGGACGTCGGCGGCGCAGATCAGCGCCTTCTCCTGCGGCGTGTCGAGGTGGAGGTGGGCGAGGCGGACGATCTCGCTCGCCCGGCCGAGGCGGGCGAGGACGTCGAAGGTCCCCCAGAGGACGTCGGGATCGCCGCCGCCGGTGGACTCCAGGGCCTGCCGCAGCAAGCCCGCGACCTCCTCCCGTGCCGGATCGTCCTCCTTCTTCGCGGCGTCCAGCAGCGCGCCGGCGAAGACCACGGCCTCGCCCCAGCGTCCGCGCGCGGCGGCGGCGCGGAAGGCCCCGAGGAGGCACTCGGGGCACTCGCCCTCGCCCTCCTCCGCGGCGAGCTCGAAGGCCCGGACGGCCTTCTCGTGGCGGCCGCGCCCGTAGAGCTCGCGCGCCTTGGCGAGCTGCTTTTCCCGGCGCTCGGCGGTCTTGTCCTCGGCCTTCCTCGCCTCCTTCTCCTCCTCCGCCGCCAGGGTGGCGGAGAGGGCGAGGAGGAGCCCGAGGAAAACGACGGAGCAAATCGAGCGACGCACGGCCACGACGAAACACTAACGGCGGCGGCGGCGAAGAGCAAGTGGGCCGGGCGACGCCGGGGTGCCGTACGATCGCCACGGCGACGCGTCTACGATGGTTCCTTTCGGGGAGCTTCCTCCGTCAGCATCCGGAGTCGGCGCACCGCTTCGTCGAGCAGGTCGAGGGTCTTGCAGAAGGCGAAGCGCGCGAGATGGCGTCCGGCCTCCTTGTCCACGTAGAAGGCGGTCGGCGGGATGGCGGCGACGCCGGCGCGCTCGGGCAGCATGCGGCAGAACTCCACGTCGTCGTCCCAGCCCAGGGGACGGATGTCCGCGAGGGCGAAGTAGGTGCCGGCGGGCTGGCGGACGCCGAAGCCCGCCGCCGCCAGCCCCTGGCAGAGGCGGTCGCGGCGCTCGCGGTAGTCGGCGAGGAGCTGGCGGTAGTAGGCGTCGTCGGCGTCGAGGGCGCGCGCCATCGCAGGCTGGAAGGGCGCGCTGTTGCAGAAGGTGATGAACTGGTGCGCCGTGCGCAGGGCCGCGGTGATCGGCCGCGGCGCGCAGGTGTAGCCGATCTTCCAGCCGGTGAAGCTGAAGGTCTTGCCGGTCGACGAGATGGTGACCGTGCGCTCCCGCATCCCCGGCAGGGTGGCGATCGGCAGGTGCTCGCCGTCGTAGACGAGGTGCTCGTAGACCTCGTCGGCGATCACCACGAGGTCGCGCTCGCTGGCGAGCGCCGCCACGTGCTCGAGCTCCTCGCGCGCGAAGACCTTGCCGGTGGGGTTGTGCGGGGTGTTGAGCAGCAGCGCCCGCGTCTTGGGGGTCACGGCGCGCTCGAGCTCGCCGAAGTCGTAGCGGAAGTCGGGCCAGCGCAGGGTCACCAGGCGGTCGACGGCGCCCGCCATCGCCACGCAGGCCCGGTAGGAGTCGTAGAACGGCTCGAAGCAGACCACCTCGTCGCCCGTCTCGCAAAGCGCCTGGAGGGTGGCGCAGATCGCCTCGGTGGCGCCGTTGTAAACGGTGACCTCGGCGTCCGGGTCGTAGTCGAGGCCGTAGAAGCGCTTCTGGTGCCGCGCGACGGCGCGGTTGAGCTCCGGGATGCCGCTCATCCGGCAGTACTGGTTGTGGCCGTCGCGGATCGCCGCGACGGCGGCCTCCTTGACGAAGTCGGGGCCGTCGAAGTTGGGAAAGCCCTGGCCGAGGTTGATGGCGTCGTGACGCTGGGCGAGCTCGGTGATCTCGGTGAAGACGGTCGTCCCGAAGCCCTGGAGGCGGGACGTCAGATAGGGGAGGCGGCTGCTCGGCATGGGAGGGATTGTGCCACAGAGCCGGCCTTTTCGCGGCCGGTGTTACGATGCCTTCCGCAGGACGGCCTTGCTGGGGAGGCCTTCGCCCGCTCCGTTTTGGTAGAATCGGCCGGATTCGAAGGAAGCGACCATGGAAGGTACCAGGGACTGGCTTCGGGAACTGCTCGACGAGGTGAAGCGGGGGCTGACGCGCCTTTACGGCGCCCGCCTGCGCGGCGTCTACCTCTTTGGCTCCTACGCCCGCGGCGAGGCGGGTGCCGAGTCGGACGTCGATCTCCTGATCGTGCTCGACGAGGTGACTCGCTATTTCAGTGAGACCGAGCGCGCCAGCGAGCTGATCTCCGCGCTGTCCCTCGCCTACGACGTCAGCATAAGTTGCGTGTTCATGTCGGCGGCGAGCTGGAGCCGCGGCGAAAGCCCGTTTCTTCTCACCGTCCGCGGCGACGCCATCGCAGCATGAAGGATCATACTTACAAGCTGCTCGATAAAGCCACCCGCAGCATTCGGGCGGCGAGGCTTCTAGTGGATGGAGGGGAGGTAGACTTTGCTGCCGGCAGAGCCTACTATGCGATGTTCTACGTTGCGGAAGCGTTACTTTACGAGCGGGACCTTGCCTTTAGTAAGCACAGCGGCGTCCATGCCGCGTATGGGCGCGAATTCGCCAAGACCGGCCTGCTCGACGTCAAGTTCCATCGCTGGCTGCTCAAAGCGTTTAATGACCGGCTTCAGGTCGACTATGAAGTTGAGGCGAATATGACCAAGGCGGACGTCGAGGTGACGCTCGATCGAGCGCAGGAATTCCTCGGTGCCGCCAGACGTCTTCTCGAGAGAGCAATTAGCCCAGGCTTTGGAGCGGTTCCCGGAGCGAGGATCTTTATCAGCTATGCCCGGAGCGACGCTCAAGGCTTCGCAGAGCGGCTCTATAACTGGCTGGCAGAGCGTGGATATCGGCCGTGGTACGATCAGAGGGGCCTCGGTGTCGGAGACTGGGAGAGGCAGATCGAAAAGGCCCTGGACGAAAGCGATATGGTGATTGCGATTCTATCTCCGGCCAGCATCGAGCCCAGCAGCTTCGTTAGCAACGAGACCCTCCACGCCCAGGACTCGGGAAAGCCGATTCTTCCCATCAGGATTGCGAACGTAAGGCCTCCGATCCACCTTAAGAAGAACCAGCTCATCGATGGCGCCGACGATCCCAATAGAGTCTTCTCGGAGCTGTCGAGATTCCTGCCGGGAAGGCTCTGGCCAAGTCAGGCCTGTCCAGACTTCACGAAAGACTTGGAGCGGAATAGCGGGCTTTTCGTAGGCAGAGAGTGGCTTTTCGAGAGGATCCGGAATTGGACTCGCGACGAACGATCCCGAGTTCTCCTCCTCACCGCGGACGCCGGCGTCGGCAAGACTGCCCTCGCGGCCCGGCTGAGTGATCATATGAACGTCGGAGGCGTTTACTTCTGCAACCGGACTACGAATCCCGAGACCTGCCAGACAGCGGTTTGGGTCGCCGAGCTCTCACGACAGCTCGCGACTCGGTTCCGAGCCTATTACGACAGCGTTCCCCACCAGAGGGAGCCGGACTGGAGCCGTCCGGAATTACTGTTCCGAAAGCTGATCATAGATCCTTTGCTCGCCTGCAGGAGTCAGCTCGATCCGAAAGAGAAGTGGGTCTTCGTGGTCGATGGCCTTGATGAAGCATTCGACGAGAAGGATCCCGTGAAGGAACCGGAATTGGCCAGGTTGTTGGCGCGCTTTGCCGGTCATTTGCCGAGCTGGCTGCGAATCGTCGCCACCAGCCGGCCCAGCCTGGCTATCCTCGGGGCCCTCAGGGTAGACGGGGTGATCCGCCTTGATATCGAGGCCGGCGGCGATGAGAACCAGTCGGATTTGCGTTCCTACGTCCGCCACCGGCTTCCGACCATGGGGAGCCGCGAAGACCCGCTTCCTCAGATCGTAGAAGCGTCGCGGGGGAATTTCCTATTTGCCAGAATGGTGCTGGACGAATCGGAGAGAGAAGAGGGTAGAAATATCCCTCTTCAGAGAGTCATTGAAGATCCGACGCTCTCGAATCTGAGCGGCCTGTACCTCGTCACGTTCGACTCGCGGTTTCGTGACGCAGATCAATATCGAGAGAAAATTCGGCCGCTCCTCGACTGCTTGGTGGTGGTCTGCGGACCTTTGCCGAAGGGCCTGCTGTACCGGGCATCCGGTCTGTCTCGCGCGGAGGCTACGGCGAGCTTGACGATCCTGTCGGAGTTCCTCAGCTCCGCCGAGGACGAAGTGGCTTTATTTCACAAGAGTCTGAGAGACTGGCTCCTCGATCACGATGCGAGCCATCGATTCGCTGCGGCTCCAGAGTCCGGCCACAAGAAGCTAGCCGTGGCGTGTTTGGAGGAGTTTGCGGAGCATGAGAAGCACGGGCAAGAGGTGTCCAGCTATGCTCTTTTCTACGCCACGGCCCACTTGAGAGCTGCGGCCATGGGCACTGAGCTTACCAATCTGCTCAAAAATCAACGATTCATCGCCGATCGGGTAGAAAGAGGCAGGGTGCACTCTCTCGCAAGCGATCTGAATAAGTGTTTCGGGGAAGAGTATGAGGAATGGCCTGAAGAGTTGAGGATTTCTCTGGAGCGGAGCGACTCCATCCCGGTGCTCGTTTTCATTGCCGAAATCCACGACATGGCGGGGCGCTCTGAGAAGGCGACTTCCATCTGTGGGAGCCTTCTTGAGAGCTTATCCCCGGACCAGGCGTTGGAGCACGGGATTCACGTCAAGTTGGCAACCTATCTGGATCACCTCAAGCTATACGAGAGGAGCTCCGAAGTCCTTGAGGAGTATCTGGACGAGCTAGAAAGACGTCATGAGTATGACATCAACTACTGGTGGGCTCGGTATCATCGGGGAATCAACAATCGTCGGCTCGAGCGGTTTGCCAGTGCCATCGAGGAGTTCGAGCAGGTCCGACGGCAATTACGCTGGAACCTGCTTCGTCTGGGTGCCCTACACCAAATTGCGGTCGTCGAGCTGATGATCGGCCACGAATCCGATCTGCCGGAGGTCGAGGGAAAGCTCCGTCAATGCCTACAGGAGCGCGGTGACGACGAGTACGACCATCGCCGTGCTTACGAGCACCGTCGTCTGGGGCAGCTCTACGCGCTCGACAAGGGAAGGCTGGAGGATGCCGCCACCGAATTCGAGAGGGCCCGGATCATTAGCGATCGGTGCAGCCACGGCCGGTTTCTCAAGGAAATCGGCCGAGATCTCGTAGCATTCGTGAGGATTCCGCAATATCTCGATAAGAACCGGCCGACAGAGGTTCGATTGGAGGAGCTCGCCAACGAGTTTAAGCTTGGAGTCGCAGACCTGGGTGCTAGTTTCCGGGTTGCCCACAGAATGCGTCGGGGATACTTGGAGATCTTCGATGAGAAGACGCGAGATCCTTCGGGATTGGTAGTGTCCTGGGAGCAGGCACACCTGGAAGCCAGGCTACACGCCTCCGTGGCGCTGCTGATCGTCGACGAGGAGGGTAAGGTCGCCGTCCAGCGCCGGCAGGAGGAGGATTCCCATGGCAAGTGGGACGTCTCTGCGGCTGGTCACCTGGAAGTGGGTGAGACGGCAGAGCTCACGGCAATCCGTGAAACTTACGAGGAGCTCGGAATCCTCGTCGATCGCCACCTTCTGCGACCGTTCGGAGAGCCATGGGGATTCACGAAGGAGGGCCGTGAGTCGGTCACGGCGGCTGAGGAAGGCCATCGCGGGCCGCTGCACTTCGTCTACCGTAGGTCGAAGAGCAACCGCGAGCTGATGAGCGTCTTTCTTTCCCGCATGCCTGGCTTCCGCAGAGATCGGAAGGTAGACATCCAGTGGATGAGCGTCGAACAGGCCGGCGACGGGGCCGAGTCGTCTCCCGACGAGTATGCGAGCACCTTCAGGCATCTCTTCGGGCATCCGGACACACGTCGCGGGTTGCAGCAAGCCATTCGAGAGATCGTTGGATAGGTGCACGATGCCTTCCGTCATGACGCCGCGCCCCGCCTGGACGACCGCGCTGGCGACGCTCGTCCTGTCCTTCCCGCTCCACGCCGACCTCTTCGTCGACGCCACCGCCGACGTGGGCCTCGACTTCACCCACTTCAACGGCATGTCGGGCGAACGCTACATGCCCGAGAACATGGGCGCCGGCGGCGCGCTCGTCGACTACGACGGCGACGGCGACCTCGACGTCTACCTGGTGCAGGGGCGCATGCTCGGACCCGGCAAGAAGACGGCCGACGCCCTCTTCCCGCCGCGCCATCCCGAGCCCCTGACCGACCGCCTCTACCGCAACGAGCTCGTCGAGACGGGCACGCTGCGCTTCACCGACGTCAGCGCCGGGCTCACGGCCCTCTCGAGCACGGGCGGCTATGGCATGGGCGTCGCCGCGGGCGACTACGACAACGACGGCCGCGTCGACCTCTACGTGACCGCTTTCGGCGCCAACCGTCTTTTGCGCAACCTCGGAAACGGCCGCTTCGAGGACGTGACGGGACGCGCCGGCGTCGGCGAGGAGCGCTGGAGCGTGCCGGCGGTCTTCTTCGACTTCGACCGCGACGGCCGGCTCGACCTCTTCGTGGGCAACTACCTCGACTTCGCCTACGAGCGCCACCGCCCCTGCACGACCAAGGCGGGGGCCCCCGACTACTGCGATCCCGACGTCTACGCGGGCGTCCCCGACCGGCTCTTCCGCAACCGCCGCGACGGCACCTTCGCGGACGTCACCGCGTCCTCCGGGCTCGGCGCCGCCGCCGGCAAGGCCCTCGGCGTCGTCGCCGCCGACCTCGACGGCGACGGCTGGATCGACCTCTACGTGGCCAACGACGGCGTGCCCAACCAGCTCTGGCTCAACCAGCACGACGGCACCTTCAGGGACGAGGCCCTGCCGGCGGGCTGCGCCGTCAACGGCGAAGGGCTCTCCGAGGCCTCGATGGGCGCCGACGCGGCCGACTACGACGGCGACGGCGACCTCGACCTCTTCCTGACCCACTTCACCGGCGAGACCCACACCCTCTACCGCAACGAGGGGAAGGGGATTTTTGAAGACGTCACCGCCGCCGCCGGTCTCGCCGCGCCGACCCTCGACGCCACCGGCTTCGGCACCCGCTTCGTCGACGCCGACGGCGACGGCGTGCTCGACCTGGTGGCGGTCAACGGCGCGGTGCGGGCGATCGAGGCCCTGGCGCGCTCCGGCGACCCCTACCCGCTGCACCAGCCGAACCACTTCTTCCGCGGCCTCGGCGGCGGCCGCTTCGCCGCGGCCGACGGCGGCGCCGTGTTCGTCCGCTCCGAGGTCAGCCGCGGCGCCCTCTTCGGCGACCTCGACGACGACGGGGACGTCGACGTGGTGGTCACGAACAACAGCGGCCCGGCGCGGGTATGGCTCGACGCCGGACGGGACAGCCGCTGGCTGGGGCTGCGGCTGGTGGTCGGCGAGCCACCGCGCGATGCCGTGGGGGCGACGGTCGAGCTGCTGCGTCCCCGGCGCCTGGGCCGCGTCGCCGCCGACGGCAGCTACGCGTCGGCGAGCGATCCGCGCGTCGTCTTCGCGCTGGGCCGGGAGGCGCCGCCGCACCTCGCGGTCCGCGTCGTGTGGCCGGACGGCTCGGCGCAGACGTGGGAGTCGGTGCCGGTGGGGCGTTACACCACCCTGCGTCAGGGCACGTCGGCGCCTCAGTCGTCGCCTTGAGGCGTATCGTGCGCATGACGGCGGCGTGGTAGCGTCCCATCATGAGCGTCCTCGGCCAGGCCGTCGTCACCGACCCCTCGGCCGGACGCGCCAGCGGCTACGTGCTCGTGGCGGCGTCGCCCAGCGTCGACCCCGAGGACGCCGGCCACCTCGCGGCGACGCCGCAGGTGACCGACTACCTCCACCTCGAGGCCTCGCCCGGCCCCTTCTTCAGCTTCTACCGCCTGCCGAGCGGTGCCGGGGCCGCGGTGCGGCGCTTCGTGCGCGGCACCCGGCGGGGCTCGTACAACCGCGTCGTCGTCCACACCCTGGTGGTGCCCGAGGCCACGCTCGAGGCGCTCGCCGGCGAGCCCGGTCTGCTGTGGACCCGCTGCCGCTTCCGCGCGCCGGGCGGCGCCGAGCTGACGCCGGCGGCGCTCGCCGAGGTCGCCGGCGAGGCCGACCTCGAGCGTCTCGACGACCTCGCGCTGGCGCCCCTCGACGACCCCGCCGGCGAACGCGCCGCCCTGGTGGAGCGCCGCCGCGACTTCCTGCGCCAGCGCTGGGGCGACGCCGAGCTCGGCGAGCGCCTGCGCCGCGTGCTCGCGGCGACCCTCGCCGGACGCCGCGTGCTGCTGCCCCAGGGCGCCGAGGCCGAGCAGTTGCTCGCCGTCGCCTGGTCCGTGCTGCCGCCGGCGGACCGCCTCGCCACCCCCTGGACGACCCACCTCGCGGCAGCCGCCGGCGCCCTCTTCCAGCTCGCCTGCTGCCCCGACCCGCGGACCCTCCGCGCCGGCCAGGACGACCCCGATGGCTGGGTGCTGCCCCTCGACCCCGCGGCGACCAGGGGCGCGGCGAACCCCTCCACCGACGACCCGGACGACGACGCCCGCGCCCTCGCCGCGGCCGTGGCCGGCGGCGAGGTGGACCTCGAAGAGCTCGACGACGGCCTGCGCCGCTACGGCGTGCGGCTGGCGGCGCGCGGGCGCACGCGGCGCTGGATCGGCTGGCTGCGGCAGGGCGGGCCGCGGCGGCTCGCCGGCTTCGCCGACGCCGGCGAGCTCGCCCGCTTCTTCTACGAGCTGCGCCTGGCGCCCGGCGAGCGCGGCGCCGACCCCTGGCTCAGCCCGGCCCACCTGCTCGCCTGCGCCTGCGGCAGCGTGCTGTGCCTCCACGCCGCCGGCTCGAGCGTGGACGCGGCGGTGAGGGCGGTGCTCGAGGTCCTGGTCGACACCCACTGGCACGCCGCCCTGCTCGAGCCGCGGGTGATCGCCGAGCTGGCCGTGCTCGACAAGGCCGCGGTGCCGGTGGCGGTGGCGCTCGGCGTCCGCGGCCTGCCGGTGCCGCCGGCCGGGGGCGAGGACCGCGAGGTCCTGCTCGACCTGCTGCTCGCGGCGCCGCCGTCCGCCGCCGATCCCCTCGTGAAGGACGTCCTGGCGACCCTCGCCGTGGGCCTGGCGCGCTGCGGCTCGCCGCGGGCGGACCACGCCTTCGACGCGCTCGGCTCGCTCCCCGGCGGCTGGGACGCGGTCGACGCCGCCGATTTCTGGACGATGCTCGCCGGCCGGCCCTCGCTGCGAGTGCCGGCCGGGGCGCTGCGGACGCTCGAGGGGCTGCAAGGCGAGGACCGGCGCCGCATCGCCGAGCTCTGGCTGCCGCGCATCGCGCGGCTCGAAGGCCGGCCGGGCGACCTCGAGCTCGCCGCCGCCCTCGGCGCCCTCGTCGACCCGGCGAGCGCCGAGCAGCGTTTCCAGTACAACGTCGGACGCCTGGTCCTGGGGATGAGGGCCGAGGGCCTCGACCTGGTGGACGCGGTGGCGCGGGCGGGCCGGCTGCTGCGCCAGGGCGGAAACGGTGACGCCGCGATCACGCCCCCGACGTTCTCGCCGTACCTGAAGCGGGCCGTCCACGAGCTGCTGCCCGCCGCGCCGGAGCGCCGCGCCGCCGCCGTCGTGCGGCTGCTGCTGTCGCCTTCGCTGCCGCCATCGGTCAAGCGGGTGATCGAGACCGAGCTGTGCGACGCCAGCCTCGAGCGCGCCGGCTGGCGGCTGGGCGCGGCAGTGCCGCGCCTCCGCGAGCTGGCGGCGCGCGGTCCGCTCCTGCTGCGGGTGGCGGCGCGGCTGGGCGAGCAGTGGCACGGCGACCGGCCGGCCGCCGAGGCCTTCCTGCGCGAGTCCGCCGAGCTTGGCCGCTTCGACGCCGTGGCCGCCTTCCTGCGCCGCTCGGAGCGCCGCGGCGCCAGCTTCCTGAAGACGGCGGCCGCGGCGGGCGACGCCAGCCTGCCGCGCAAGCTGAGCCGCGCCGTGGCGACGTTCCCGCTCGCCCGGCGCTATCTGCGAGCGTACCTGACCGCGCTCGGGGAGGCGTCGGCCCTGGCAAGGACGCGACGCTGACATCGTGGCCGTTACAATCCCCGCTCAGGAGATCTCAGGATTGCCGACCTCACGATATCCCCGCCCACTGACGGGTAACGTCCTCGCCGCCCTGGCCCTCGCCGCCCTGGCCCTCGCCGGCTGTGGGGAGCCGGAGGTCGGGGCGCCCGAGTTTCCCCTGGAAGAGGTCTTTCACACCTCCGAGCCGGTGCTCGTCGTCCCCGGCCGGCGGTGGGAGGTGGATCGTGACGCGCCGGGCTGGGTCTTCCGCATCCTGGCGTCGCTCCACGTCGCCGTGAGCGAGGAGGCCGGATCCGCCCTGACGATCCGTCTTCGGGCCGACGAGCTCACCTCCCACTACCGTTTCGAGATCGGGTGGGACGGCGAGAGCCTCTTCCCGGAGCCCGTCGCCATCCCGGCCGGAGGGCTCGACCTGGCGATCCCGCCGGCGGGAATGCGGCCCGGGCGTCACGTCCTCGAGCTGAAGCGCCGTTACCAGGAGAGGAGGGACCGTCATCCGGAGGCGAGGCACGAGAACGTCTTCACCGAGGTCGCTTTCTCCATCGGGGGAAAAAGGCGCGTCCTGGATCCGGACGAGCTGCCGCGGTACAACTACCTCCGCGACTTCCTGGCCTACGGCGTGACCGGCGTCTCGAAGCAGAAGCGCGCCGGGTTCCTCTTCGCAGGTCCTCGGGCGGCCGCGGTGAGGATGGCTCCGCGGCGCGCCGGCCGGCTCAGCGTGACGGCCGAGAACTTCTCGTCGGCCCCGGCCCGATTCGCCGTCCGGGTGGGGGGCGAGGCGCACGACGTCGTCGTCGAGGCGAACGCCGCCGTGCCGCTGCGCGTCGCGGTGCCGGCAGGCGCGACGACGCTCGGCTTCGCGGTCGAAGGCCGGGAGGACGGCCTCTTCCTCTGGGGTGCGCCGTGGATCGAGCAGGAGGCGGGCGGCGAGAGGACGCCGATCGTCCTGGTCACCGTCGACACGACGCGGCGCGACGCCCTCGCGCCCTACAACGGCCGCGCCGACCTGACCCCGCACGTGGCGGAGCTGGCGCGCCGGGCCACGGTCTTCGAGCACGCCTACAGCAGCGCGCCCTGGACCCTCCCTTCCCACGCCTCGATGTTCACGGGCCTGTACCCCTCGAGGCACGGCGTCGGCGTTTCGACCGACCGTATCGGCGCCGAGCACGTCCCGGTGGCGCGGCTGCTCGCCGACGCCGGCTATCTGACCGCGGGCTTCGCCGGCGGCGACCTCGCGTCGTACCGCTTCGGCGTGGGACGCGGCTTTCATCTCTACCGGGACCCCGAGCGCTTCGAGACCCAGGGGCACGTGCTGACGCGCCACGTCGAGGACTTCCTCGCGGCCTTCCACCGCGAGCCCCTCTTCCTCTTCGTCAACTACTTCGACGCCCACGGTCCCTACCGCGCGCCGCGGAAGTTCCGCGACAAGGTGGGGCTCGCCGAACTCGCGCGCGGCGTGGCGGACCAGCCGGTGTGGGGGTCGCTCGCCGCCGGGGAGGACGAGGGCTGGCGCGCCGTCGCCCGCAGCGAGGCCCCGGCGACCCCCGCGGGTCTTGACTACCTCCGCGGCGCCTACGACTCCGAGGTGGCCTTCATGGACGCGCAGCTCGGACGTCTGTTCCGGGCCCTCAAGCGCTACGACCTCTTCGAGCGCGCCCTGATCGTGATCGTGGGCGACCACGGCGAGCTCCTGGGCGAAGGGGGACGTTTCGGCCATTCCGGCCGTCTCGATCCGGAGCTCACCGAAGTGCCGCTGATCGTCAAGTGGCCGCGCCAGGGCGAAGGGCGCAGGATCGACGCCCTGGTCTCCGGGGTGGACGTCTTCCCCACCCTGCTGGCGGCAGCCGGGCTCGAGCCGCCGCCGAGCGATGGCTCGCCCCTCGATCCCGGGACCGGCGCGACGGCCCGCAGGCCGCAGGTCTTCTCGGAGGAGCACGCGTCGCGCGTCCACCCGCTCAATCCGCGTCTCGAGATCGCCAGTCACGTCTACGTCGTCCAGCGGCGGGACTTTCGCCAGACCGTGTGGGACGGCGGCACCGAGTGCCAGCGCCGCGACGGCGAGGCCGGCTGGCGGGAGGTCCCCTGTGACGTCGACGGCGCCACCGTCCTCGGCCGTCTGGAGAAGGTCCTCGCCGCCCGCCACCGGGGCGAGGTCGACGACGCGGGCGCGGTCTCCCGCGAGGTGGAAGAAAGCCTCCGCGCCCTGGGCTATCTATGAGCGAGGAGATCGTGGAGACCGCCCAGAGCCGATACCGCTGCCCGAGCTGCGACGCCCTGCGCGACGAGGAGATCTGCCCGGTCTGCGGCATCCTCACCGAGCCGGTGACGGCAGGCGCGGAGGAACCGTCCACCCCGCGAACGGACGCGCCGAGGACCGTGGAGGCGCCGCCGCCGCCCCCCGAGCCCGCGACCGCCGCGCCGGCCGAGCCGTCCCGCCCCGTCCGCCGCCGTCTGCCGCAGGCGGGCCAGCAGCAGCTCGCCCAATACGTCGACGACGGCTACGAGGTCTACCTGATCGCCGGCATCGCCGCCGCCGGCAAGACCCAGCTCCTCGACGCCTACCGCAAAGACGCCTTCCTGTCCTCCTTCGTCAAGCGCGACGGCCTGGCGCTGCCCACCAGCCCCGACCGTCTCGACTGCCATCCGGTGAGCCTCGGGAGGCGCAAGGCGGTCTTCGTCGACACCTCGGGCGAGGTCTTCCGCAACCTCTACCCGAACCTCGCGGGGGAGATCAGCGAGGGCGAGATCGATTTCCTGCGCCTGGTGGGCCGGCGCCTCGCCGGCGTCGTCTACCTGCTCGACCTGCAGCGGCTGTGGAATCCGGCCCATCGCGCCAATCCCGAGCACGAGGCCCAGGTCGAGATTCTCGCCTGGATGCTGGTGCTGCTGCGCTGGCTGCAGCGCCCCCTGGGCGGCCGGGGGGGAGATTCGAAGCGTGCGCCGGGCAGCCGCATCCCCTTCCAGGAAGACGTCAACCGCGACGTCATGCGCCACCGCCGGCGGCTCAAGGTGCCGGTGCTGGTGCTCTTCTCGCGCGCCGACGAGCTCAACGACCTGGCGCTGCCCGGCTCGTCGCGGACCCTGTATCCGGTGGGGGAGAGCCCCCTGCTCCTGGCCTACCACCTGCTGCCCCGCCTGCTCGAGGTGCTGGCCACCCACGTCGACCATTTCCGCCTCGACTTCGTCCACTCGCTGGTCACCGACCACGACACCGGCGAGATCGTCGACCCCGAGGCCTGCGGCGTGAGCCTGTCGTTGTCGTGGCTGCTCGACGGCAGTTGGCGGTGGCCGGCGCTGCCGACGCGCTG
>DASWIG010000246.1:0-7481 GCA_036397835.1 Thermoanaerobaculia bacterium | reverse complement strand
GCCACCAGACGGGCCACAACAGCGGCGTGATCCACTCGGGGCTCTACTACAAGCCCGGCTCGCTCAAGGCGAGGACCTGCGTCGCCGGCCGCGACGCGCTCTACCGTTTCTGCGCCGAGAAAGGCATCCGCTTCGAGCGTTGCGGCAAGCTAGTGGTGGCCGTCGACGAGCGCGAGCTGCCGGCCCTGGACGAGCTCGAGCGCCGCGGCCGGGCCAACGGCCTGACCGGTCTGCGGCGCCTCGGCCCCGAGGAGATCCGCGAGCGCGAACCCCAGGTGGCGGGCGCGGCGGGCCTCGAGGTGCCCGCGACCGGCATCGTCGATTACGTCGCGGTGGCCCGCGCGCTGGCCGCCGACGTGCGCGGGCGCGGCGGCGAGGTGACCACCGGCGCGCGCGTCATGTGCGTGCGCGCGAATTCCGGCGGCCTCGCCGTCGAGACCGCGGCGGGCGCCGTCGAGGCGCGGTACCTCGTCAACTGCGCCGGGCTGCAGTGCGACCGCGTGGCGCGGCTGTGCGGCGTCGCGCCCGCCGTCGCCATCGTGCCCTTCCGCGGCGAGTACTACGAGGTCGTGCCGGCGCGCCGCGGCCTGGTGCGCGATCTGGTCTACCCGGTGCCCGACCCGCGCTTCCCCTTTCTCGGCGTCCACTTCACACGCACGGTCGACGGCCGGCTCGAGGCGGGTCCGAACGCGGTGCCGGCGCTCGCCCGCGAGGGCTACCGCTGGCGCGACGTGTCGGCGCGCGACCTCGCGGCCATGGCTTCGTTCCCGGGTTTCTGGCGTCTCGGCCTGCGCTACGCCGGCACGGCCGCGATCGAGGTCCGCCGCTCGCTCAGCAAGCGGCGCTTCGTCGCCGCCCTGCGCCGCCTGGTGCCGGAGATCGCGGAGGACGACGTGGAGGCCGCCGGCAGCGGCGTGCGCGCCCAGGCCGTCGACCGCTGCGGCCGTCTCGTCGACGACTTCCGCCTCGTGGAGGGCGCGCGCTCGCTGCACGTGCTCAACGCCCCGTCGCCGGCGGCGACCGCGGCACTGGCGATCGGGTCGTCGATCGCGGCGCGGGTGCCGACGGGATGTTTGCCGGCTCCTGAACGCCCCAGGTAAAGAAGAATGCCGCTTGTGGTGTCTAACCCGACATGGCGCTCTCCCGACCGACCGAGTGGGCCCCGGCGAGCGAGACCGTGACGGTCCATCAGCGATCGGGCACGGCTTCGCGGCCCGCCGACTCGCGGTCCGCCGACTCGCGGCCCGCCGACTCGCGGAGCGCCGACTCGCAGTCCGGCCCGCGCCGGCGCCGGCGTGAACCGAGCCGCTTCGCGCCCGGAACGGTGCTCGCGGATCGCTACCGGATCGTGCGTCTGCTCGGCCGCGGCGGCATGGGCGAGGTCTACCGCGCCGACGACCTCAAGCTCGGCCTGCGGGTGGCCCTGAAGTTCCTCAGCGAGCGCCTGGAGCGCGACCCGCTGATCCGCGAGCGCTTCCTCGACGAGGTGCGCCTGGCGCGCCAGATCTCCCACCCCAACGTCTGCCGCGTGCACGACCTCGGCGAGGTCGACGGCCACCCCTTCCTGTCGATGGAGCACGTGGACGGCGAGGACCTGGCCACGCGCCTGCGGCGCGGCCGTCCGCCGGCGTTCGACGAGGCCCTGGCGATCGCCCGCCAGCTCTGCGACGCGCTCGCCGCGGCCCACCGCCAGGGCATCCTGCACCGCGACCTCAAGCCGTCGAACGTGATGCTGGGCGACGACGGCCGGGCGCTGTTGACCGATTTCGGGCTCGGGCTGCGCTCCGGCGAGGTCCGGCACGAGGAGGGGTCGCCCGCGGGCTGGGGCACGCCGAGCTACATGGCGCCCGAGCTGCACGCCGGCTACGACGCCTCGGTGCGCAGCGACCTCTACGCGCTGGGCCTGCTGCTCTACGAGCTCTTCACCGGCCGGCGCGCCTTCCCCCTGGAGATTCCCGGCGCGACGAAGCCTGCCGTGACCGAGAGCGCCAGGCCGTCGCCGCCGCGGCGGCCGGTGCCGCCCTCGCGCTGGCGCAGCGGTCTGCGGCCGGCGGTGGAGGAGGCGATCCTGGCTTGCCTCGCCGCCGACCCTTGCGACCGGCCAGTCTCCGTCGAGGAGGTGGCAGCGCGACTCGCGGCAAACGCCCGCGAGGGGCCGTCGCCGCGGACGCTCATGGCCAGCGAGCTGGTGAGCGCGGCGCGGCTGGCGGCGCTCCCAGCCGCGGACGCCGCCGAGGTCCTGCGCCGGCATGACCGCGTGGCCCGCACGCTGCTGCGCCGGCACGGTGGACGGGAGGTGCGCGCCCGCGCCGCTCTGTTCGCGGTCTTTCGCGATCCCGCGGGCGCCGTGGACTGGGCCCTGGACTACCACCGGGCGCTCGCCGAGCTCTCGCGGGAGGCGGGCGTGGAGCTGGCCGCTCGCGTCGGCATCGAATGCGGGGAAGCGGTGCTCTGGGAGGACCTTGCCGATGGCGGCGTACGTTGGCGCGCCGAGGGTCCGGCGCGGGCCGCGGCGGCGCGCCTGTGCGCCGAGGCCGAACCGGGGCACACGCGCCTCTCGCGCCGCGCCCTCGAGCTGGCGCGGCGCCGATGGCCGGCGCAGGTCGCGGTCGACGTCGAGGACGCGGCCGGCCTGCGCGCTGACGACTGCACCTTTCGGCACTCGAAGGCCGAGCCTCGCCGGCGATAGAGGGCGCCGCGTCCAGGTGGCGTCAGTGACGTCATGCCGCGGACATCATGCCGCGGAATGGGCGAGGGCCTGGTCGCCGGCCACGCGCAGGCTGGCGAGAGCCGGCAGCTCCGGGAAGAACGCGGCGACGAGGCCGGTCTGCGGCACCATCGCCCTGTCCATGGCCTGGAACATCTGCTCGGCGCAGCGCGCCACGTTCCAGAAGCGCACGTTCCACACCTCGCAACGCAGGTTGGCGGCGCGCTGCAGCGATCCCAGGTGGTGGGGAGCGCGTCCGTCGTCCTCGCTGCGGCCGACGTCCTCCGCGTCGGGAGCGCCGTCGACGTAGAGCGTCCAGCGCTCGCCGTCGCAGGTCACGCCCAGGTGATGCCACACGCCGGCCTCGAGCCGTCGCGAGCTGACCAGGGGGTATTGCCAGAAGCGGCGCCGCGCGAAGAACCGGCCGTCGGCAGTGAAGCCGAGCACCAGCTCTCCGGCTTTCGAGAACACCGGCGCCGCGGTCTCGAGCGTCGAGAAGCCCATCCACCCCTCGATGGTGAAAGGGTCCCTGCCCGCGAAGTCGAGCCGCAGGTCCCGGCCGATATAGAAGTAGGTGCCCGCCAGCGTGATGAAGTCCGACGTGATGCACGGCGACCCGGTTTCTGACGTGGACATCGAGCGTCCTCCTCGGTTCGTCGATTGGTCCCACCTTGTGGCGGGGTCTCGGTTTCGACGCGAGTCTCCTTGAGCAACGGCCGTGCCAGCTCTCGGGAGGTCCCACCGAAACGGCGTCGACCCCCATGGAATCAGGGCGCGAGCGCCTCGCGCCTGCAGGCGAGCGTTCTCGGGATCACAGGGGGGTGCCGCTCGAGTCAGGCACCAGTAACGCGGCCGATCGGCAACACACAAGGGCCGAGGGCCGGTCGAGCCATGTCGCATTGACGCGGCAGGGTGCCGCACATCGGAGGCAGGAGGACCTGGCATGGACGACGGCGCCGAATGTGGCAACATCCGTGCCAGCCATGGACGCACGAGGAAGCGATCAGCCGGCACGCATCACGTCGGTCGACGCGTTTCGGGGGATGACGATCGTGGCCATGATCCTGGGACGGCCACCGGCGGGGCTGGGTCGTGAAGGTCTGAGATGAGGACGCCCCGATCACGGTGGTGGCTGCTGGCGCCGATCGCGATGATGGTCGCGATCCAGGTCGTGTCGGGTCTTCCCCATCCCTTCCACGTCACGGCGGAGGACGGTTTCTCGGCGCTGGAGATCTCCGCCTCCAAGGTGCTCTTCTCCCCCGGAGAAGCGGTCGCCAACCTCCTCCATGCTCCGGTCTTCGCCGCCCTGGCACTGCTGTGGTGCTGGGCCCTGGGTCCGTGGACGCGCTCGCGCCGCTCCCTCCTGGCGGTGACGGCCGCCGTCTGCCTCGCTTTCGGCGTCGTCAACGAGCTCTCGCAGGTCTACGTGCCGACGCGCACGGCCTCGCTGCTGGACGTCCTGGCGGATGCGATCGGCGCGGCGGCTGGGCTCGCCGCATTCCTCCTGGTCGGGCCTGCCCGGTCCGAGTAAGCCGTCCGGAGCGTTACTCCGGCGACAGCCCAAAAGCCTCCGCGAGCTCTCTCGCCCGCTCGTCGAGGACGGCCGCTTCGGCTTCTCTGCCCCACGCCCGGAAGAGCTCGGCACGGCCCTCGAGGACGATGACGAGGTTCGGGTGCCGCTCGCCGGCTGCGCGCCCGATGATGGCGGCGCTCTCCTCGTAGAGCGCCTCCGACTCCTCGAACCGCTTCTGGTCGCGATAGAGGTGGGCGAGCTCGAGGAGGACCGGCGCCATCAGCGGATCGTCCTTGCCGCGTGCCGACTCGAGGTCGGCGCGGGCACGATCGAGCGCTTGCTCGGCGGCGTCGAGCCGGCCTTGCATTCGATCGATCCTGGCAAGGTCGACCCGGTGGAGCGCCGCGGTGTGGTGGTCCGGACCGAAGGCGCTCTCGTCGATCGCCCGGGCCCGCTCCGCCAGCCGCCGCGCATCTTCGTGCCTCCCGGTCTTCACGGCGACGAATGCCAGCAGGCTTGAGGTCCGGCCGACTTCGGGATGCTCGCCGCCCAGGGCCTGCTCGAATACCGCCAGGGCACGCTGAAGGAGGACTTCCGCTTCCGCGTAGCGGCGTCGTTTGAGCAGGGTCTCGCCGATGCCTCCCAGGCAGGCGGCCACCGCCGGATGCTCGGGACCGAAAGCCTGCTCGAAGATCGCCTGGGCTCGCCGGAGGAGCGACTCGGCCTCGCGGTAGTCGCCCTGCCCCATGGCGAGGCTCGCGAAGTTGCCGAGGGCCTGTCCGACCCGCGGATGCTCGGGGCCCAAGGACTTCTCGAAGCTCTCCAGCGCGCGGCGATAGAGCGATTCGGCGGCGGCGCGGTCCCCTATCCGGCCCTTCAGGATCGCCAGGTTCATGACCGTGGTGGCGATGTCGGGATTCTCGGGGTCGAGCGTCTTTTCCCCGATCGCGAGAGCCCGCTCGTAGAGCGGCAGAGCTTCCCCGTACTTCCCCTGGCGGTCGTAGACGATGGCGAGACCGTTCAAGCTCTGCGCCAGGTCGGGGTGGTCCTGCCCCAGGCCCTCGAGGAGGGCGAGAGCTCTGCCGTGGAGCTCCTCGGCCTCGGCGAGCTTGCCCTGCTCGTCGTGGATGAAAGCCAGGTTCGCGAGCGCCCGCGCCAGGTCCTCGGGCTCGCTGTCGGGGACCGCGTCGCGGATCGCCAGGGACCTTCCGTACAGCGCCGCCGCCTCGTCGAGCTTTCCTTGCTGGGCGTAGAGCACCGCCCGCTGGTCGAGGCTCCTGGCCACCGCCAGGTGCTCGGCGCCGTAGACCTCTTCGAAGATCGCGAGGGCCTGGCGGTTCAGCTCTTCGGCTTCCTCGAACTTGCCCTGGTCCAGATAGGCCGAGGCCAGGTGATCGAGGCTCTCGGCCACCTGCGGGTCGTCGGCGCCGAGAGCTTGCCGCCGGGTTTCCAGGGCCTCCTCGAGCAGCGGCTCCGCCGCTTTCTTGAGGCCGATCTTGTTGTAGATCGTGCCGATCGAGTCGAGCAGACGGGCGCGGATGACCGGCTCGCCGGCCAGCTCGCGGGAGATCTTCCCGGCGCCGCGGTCCAGGATCTCCCGCGCCGTGATCGACTCGCCCCGCGCCTCGCTGGGGTCCGAGACCTCGAAGAGCCCGACCAGGAAGTCGAGCACCTGGCGCGTGGATTCGGCCTCCCGGCGCGCGATCTGCGCTTGCTGGTAGACCTGGACCGAGAGCACCGTCATTACCGCGGCGACGACCGCGAGCCCGGCCACCGCCGCGGTCTTGAGTCGCCTGAGCCGCCGTCGCGCCGGCGCCTCGCGGATCCAGCGCAGGCGCTCCGCCGTATCCGCGGCCGACGGGCGAGCGCCCGGAGCCACCGACTTGAGCCGGTTGATGAGCGCCGTGAGGTCCGGACCCAGCCCGGTGACCGGAACGGTCCTGCCCTCGACCACGTCGACGAGGAACTTGAGGTGGCTCGCTTCGGGGTCGTAGCACGGCTCGCGAGTGAAGATCTCCTGGAGCAGGAGGCCGTAGGAGTACATGTCGCTCGCCGGCGTCGCCCGCTCGCCATGGGCCTGCTCGGGGCTCATGTAGCGCAGCGTCCCCATGATCGAGCCGGCCCTGGTCTCGAAGGCCGCGCTGGGGTGCTCGGCGGCGGAGCGGGCGCGGCTCTCGAAGCCCGCCAGGTCCTCGTGGTCCTCGGAGACGCTCCTCGCCAGACCGAAGTCGAGGATCTTGACCTGGCCCTCGCTCGTCACCATGACGTTGGCGGGCTTGAGGTCCCGGTGGACCACGCCCTTGGTGTGGGCGGCGACCAGGGCGTCGGCGATCTGGAGGGCGAAGCGCATCCGGTCCGCCTCGTCCGCGTCGCCCCGCATCCACTCCTCGAGGCCCTTGCCCTCGATCAGCTCGAGCACGAGGAAGTCGGTGTCCTCGCCTTCGACGTAGTCGTAGATCTGGCAGATGTTGGGGTGCCGCAGGCTGGAGAGGATCCTGGCCTCCTGCAGGAAGCGGGCCTTGAGCTCGGGGCTCAAGGCGTTCTCGGGCCGGATGCTCTTGACCGCGACCTTGCGCTCGAGCTTCTCGTCGTGCCCGAGGTAGACCTTCCCCATGCCGCCTTCGCCGAGCACGCCGATCAGGCGGATGGCGCCGACCGTGGCGCCCACGTGGTCCCGCTCCGCGAACGACGAGGCCTCTTCGACCAGGGCCTTGGCGTCGAAGATCACCGTCGGCTGGCTCGAGACCTCGAGCCGCCGCCGCGCCTCGGTGAGGAGGTCGGGGGTGTCGCGGCAGGCCGCCACGAGGTAGCGGTCCTGCTCCTCGGGCGGCAGCTCGCTGGCGATCTCGACGATCTCGCTCAACCGTGCCTCGAGCTCAGCTTTCATCGCTCGCTCCTCGCCTTGGGGTGCCGGTCGGCATGGGACGCCGATTATTCCATGACGGCCGGCGAGGAAACGGGCAAGCGCGACGGGACGCTAAACCCGTTCGCGCCGGCGGAGGTCTATACTCTCAACGAGCTGCGATTCGAAGGAGGGGAGGCATGGGACCCACCGGGCTTCGCCGCACGAAGGTCTTCGGCTGCGACCTGACGCCGCCGGGCCAGCAGGCCGAGCGGGGACGGAGATGCCGCCGCCACGCCTCTACGAGCTCACCCGGGGGCTGCTCGAAGACCTCGAGCTCGGGGACCCGGCCTACGATCGGCTGCTCTTGCCGTTCGACGTGGCGGGAACCTACTTCGCCGTCCGCAACGGCGAGCGCG
>DASWIG010000245.1:0-7019 GCA_036397835.1 Thermoanaerobaculia bacterium | reverse complement strand
GGCCACGGTCGAGCACTGCTTGCAGATCGACACTTGGCCGCCGCGCGCCTTGTCGAAGGCGAGGGCCTCCGCCAGCGCCTCGGTCTGCTTCGCCGTCGAGCGCGGCATGAAGCGGTCCATGGCCTCGGTCACCAGGTCGCTCGTCACCACGCTGTGGCCCTTCTCGAGGGCCAGGCGCAGGATCGCCGTGCGGGCGATGCCGCGCACCTGCTCCGGGGCGCGGCCGACGCGGGTCTCGGCCTCGGGCGTCCAATGGATGGACTGCTCGGCCTTGACGTCGAGCTCGGGCACGTGGGTCGAGGTGGTGAGCAGCACGTCGCAGGGCGCCAGGCGCAGCAGGTTGTCGGTGTTCGAGCCGAGGCCCGATTCCGCCTCGTCCTTGTGGACGCCGGTGCGGCCGACTACCAGCACCCAGGGCGCGACCTTGCGGGCGTGGTCGAGGACCTTCTGGAAGCACTTGCCGTCGAGCAGCGTCTTGGTGACCTCGACGCCTTCGCCCTCGGCGATCTTCTCGGCGACGTTCAAGTGCGATTGGTAGATCTCGGCGAGGCCGGTGTCGATGATCTCTTCGTGGAGCTGGTTCTGCTCCTCGAAGCGGAAGACCTTGGCCGCCTTCTCGGTGAGCACCTCGACGATGCTCTTGAACACGGCGTAGTGCAGGTAGGGGTCGTAGACGGCGATGAGCTCGACTTTTTTGTCGAAACGCCTGGCGAGGTCCAGGGCGGTCATCAGGGCGCCGAAGGACTCCGGGCTGCCGTCGACGCCGACGAGGATCGTGTCGCGCTCCGGCTCGTCCTGCTGCGGCAGGTGCTTGACCACCCACACGTCGCGGTCGACCTCGCGGGCCACGCGCTGGCACACGGAGCCGATCTGGGCGTCCTTGGTGCGGCCCATGCCGAGGGCGCCGATGACCACCAGGTCGTAGTCCGACTCGCGGATGTCCTTCAGGATCTCGGTCGAGTGCTTGCCGTCCATCATCTTCTTCTCGAACGGCAGGGCCTCGTCGAGGCAGCGCTTCTCCATGTCGGTGAGGTAGCAGTCGGAGATCAGCTCGAGGCCCATGGTGATCAGGCTGTCGTGGATCTTGCGCTGGCGCGCCAGCTCGCCTTCCTCGAGGTACTCCTCGGGCAGGGTGAACTCCATCTGCTTGAAGCGGTAGTCGTGCATGCGCGCGGCGTAGACGTGGCTGCCGACGAGCTTCGACGAGAAGGCCTTGCCGAGCGCCATGGAGGTGCGCACGGCGCGGTTCGAGTGGTCCGAGTTGTCGACGGGGACGTAGATGGTCTGGTACATCGGTCTTCTCCGTGGGAGCTCTGCGGTCGAATCCTACGCGGTTTGTCCGGCGGCGTGGGGCGCGGCGCCGGCTTCGGCCTTGCCGCTGCGGCGGCGCACGAGGCCGATGATCAGGAGCTCGAGGGCGAGCACGCCGAGGCCGGCGCGCGCCACCGGCCACTGCCAGGCGGGCTCCTCGAGCGGCTGGAGGTAGACGTGGCGCCAGCCGGTGAGCCCGCGCTTGTTGCCGCGCTCGCGGTTGAAGCCGTCCCACACCGAGAAGGCGATGGGGACGAAGGTGTCCTGCTCGAAGCTGATGGCGCCGCGGCCCTTGCGCCGGCGCTTGAAGATCACGGCCCACTCGCCGTCCTCGTAGCGGGTCCAGGTCTCGGGCGGCTCGACGTCCGACGGGGTGACGGCGGCGCTGCCGCGGCCCACCCAATTCGAGCCCTCGCCGGCGCCGAGGTCGCGGAACCACAGGTCCACGGGGTTCTGGGCGTCGCCGAAGATGAAGTAGGGGCGGCGGACGCCGGTGGGCATGGCCAGCGGGAATTGCAGGGCCACGGCGTCGGAGAGCTCGGTGTCCGGACCGGTGGGTCCGGCGGGCTCCTCGTCTTCGCCGTCGCCCCAGAAGTCGTCTCCGGCATCCTCTTCTTCCTCGGCGCCCCAGAAGTCGCCGCCCGCGTCTTCCTCCTCTTCTTCGCCGGTGCCCCAGAAGTCGCCGGCGTCGTCCGCTTTGTCCGTCTCCGGCTGGCCGGCGGCGGCGAGCTGATCGTCCCAGAGGGGCACGGCGAGGTCGGGGGCGTTGGCGCCCGAGGTCTCGGCGCGCATGTCGTGCCAGGTCAGGAGGAAGGCGATCTCGTCGTCGTTGTAGACGGCCTGGGCGCGGATCGCGGAGGCTGACGGGTAGAAGTTGCGGCCCGGCTCCATGATCTGGCCGACGATCGGGAAGAGGGTGGCCGGCGCGCCGGCGAAGAGCTCCTTGCCGCGCGCGACGTCGAGCTCCTCGTCGGTGCCGACGGCGGTCAACAGGTTGCCGTAGGGGGCCTCGGACTTCTCGCCTTGGGCCGGTCCGCCGGAGAGCGAGAGCATGTAGTCGACGATCGCCCACATGCGCTGCCGGCTCTCCTCGGGGGTGGCGCCCAGGTTGTCGTGGAAGCCCGGCATGGGCGTGCCGTTGAAGCCGGTCGACATGGTGCGGAAGATGTCGCGGCGGGTGCCGCCGCCGCGGAACGTCCACGGCATGGTGAGGTCGGCGACCCGGATCGGGTGGCCCCAGTCGTCGACCAGGGTGGGCGCCGACATGCCGTCGCCG
The DNA here is from genome assembly GCA_036397835.1 of Thermoanaerobaculia bacterium. GTDB lineage: Bacteria > Acidobacteriota > Thermoanaerobaculia > Multivoradales > J023 > DASWIG01. Next base: position 4,432 of record DASWIG010000245.1, on the reverse strand, counting down.
CGGCCGAGGTTGCCGTGGCAGCGGGCGCAGCCCGTCTCCTCGTAGATCTTGCGGCCCTCGGTCTGCGCCCGCTCCCCGTCGTAGGGCGGCGGCTGCGGGATGGCGATCGACTCCGGATCCGCCAGCTCGGGGTCGGCGAAGTCGGGCGAGAACGACTTGACGTAGGCCACCAGGGCGTCGAGATCGCCGTCGGGAATGAAATTGGCCGGGAAGGCCGGCATCGAGGAGTAGGGCAGGCCGTTGCGGACGGCGTTTTCCAGGTCCTGGTCGGTCGGCAGGTTGCCGGTCGTCGTCATCCGGATCTTGTACTTGCCGGCGGTGAAGTCGCGCGGCTTCGGGTTGAGGCGCGAGGCCGCCACGCCCTCGCCGTCGCCGGTCTCGCCGTGGCAGTGGGCGCACCACTTGTCGTAGACCTGCTTGCCGCGCTCGAGGTCCTGGGCTTGCAGGGGCAGCGCGAGGAGGAAGAAGATGAGGAGGATCCAAGAGCCCGCTTCGCGGGAAATCCCCCCTGGCCCCCCTTTCTTGAAGGGGGGAACCGGAATCCGGACTCCGGCTCCCCCTCCTTTGAGAAAGGAGGGGGTTGGGGGGGGGATTTGGACGGCGCCAGCCGTCTGCGCGAGGTACCGCTTCATTCGTGGACGTCCTCCCGCGGACGGGGCGGATAGCCGGTGAAGTCGGTGAGGAAGAGGATCACGTTCCACATGTCGTCCTCGGTGAGGAAGCTCTCCCAGGCCGGCATCGCCGAGTCCCAGGGGCCGGCCTCCTCGGGAAGGCCCGGAGCGCCCTTGGCGATGCGCCAGAAGAGGAATCCTTCCTGGAGGATGGGGATGATCGACCCGTCCTGGAAGCTGGTCGGGATCGGATTGAGCCCGTGGGCGAACATGCCCTGGCCCGACAGCAGGTCGCCGTGACAATAGAAACAGTTCTGGTAGTAGACCACTCTCCCCGCCTCCACGTGCTCCTGGAAGGCGGCGGGGTCCTGCGTCTGCAGCGCGCGGTACGGGTTGTCGAGGCGGTTGAGGGCGAATTCCTTGTCGTGGACGGTGATCGAGTCGGGCGAGGCCGGATGGACGGAGCGCGGGAAGTTGGGGGCCTGCGGCTCGCGCGTCATCCCGGCCCAGACCTGGTAGGCGACGAGCGCCGGGATCAGCAGCGCGACCGCGGCCAGGAGCGGCTGGTAGCGCTTTTCCACGATGAAGGCGGTGAGCGGCCCGGTGACCTCGCGGATGCGCTGGCGGTCGGTCAGCACGTAGGCGAGGAGCGCCAGGAAGGCGATGCCCATGTAGATCTTGACCACCGACGTCGGCACCGGCACGTGGAATCCATAGCGAACCGCCACGTAGAGCCCGACCACCCAGACGGCGAGCCAGGCGAGCATGTTGAGCTTGACGACGCCGCGGGTCTCGAGGACCCGCAGCGCGATCATGGCGGCGAAGACGACGTAGAAGAGCCAGCTCATCCTTGTCCCTTCATCTCGGCCATGACCGCGACCAGTTGTTGGAGCTCGGCCTGGGTGACCTGGTCGAGACCGTCGTCGCCCTCGTGGTAGACGAGCGCGGCGAGGAGCTGGTCGCGTCCGAGACGCGAGCCGACGTCGAAGAGGCCCGGGCCTTCGAGCTTCGTCTCGGGGTCGGCGGCGTGACACCTGAGGCAGCCGTAGGCCGCCAGCGGCCCTTGCGCGGCGGCGCCGCCCTCCGCCACTCCGGCATCGGCGACCGCGACCGGCGCCGCGCCGGCGCCGGCGGGCGCGCCGCCGTTGTAGGCGTGCTTCGTCTCCATGGTCACCGTGGGCGTGCCGCCCAGGGTCTGGAGGTAGGCGATGACGGTCAGGATCTCGTCGTCGGTGAGCCCGATCGGCGGCTTGTTGACCACCGGCATGCCCGGATTGAAGCCCTCGACGAGGTAGGCGTCGGGCTGGTAGAGGGTCTCCGTCATGTAGTCGAGGGCGCTGTAGCCGGGGATGCGGCCAGCGGCGCGGGTGGCGATGCCCTGGAGGTCGGGGTAGCGCGAGGTGTTGGCGTGGCAGGTGTAGCAGATGCCCTTGCCCTCGTAGATGCCGCGGCCGATCTCGGCCATCTCCTCGGAGGAGACGTCCCTCGCGATCTCGATGACCACCGGCGCCGCGACCTCCTTCTGCGGCACGGCCTGACCCACCATGGTGTAGAAGCCGGTCAGGGCGAGCGTCAGGACGACGAGCTGGAGGGTAATCGGTATCTTCGACATCGTTTCGATCATCCTCGGATCAGTGCGCCGCGCCGAGCTCGGCGGCCGGCTCGTGCCCTTCGGCCGGCGCCTTGACGACGGCTTTCTTGCCCGACAGTCCGGCGAGCCAGAAGACGAAGCCGATCAACGCGAAGAAGATCAGCACCGTGACCGACACGACCTTGGTGGCGAAGCCGAGCGTGGGCGTGAAGGCGTCGACCGAGGTGTCGCGGATCACGCCGTAGACGTGCCAGTGCTGGCGCAGCCCCGAGCGCACGTAGCCCATGAGGCCCATGAGCCAGGTGAAGGTCACCGCCAGGGCGATCAGGGCGTATTGCGAGAGCGGGCTGATCTTGCCCCACTGCGTGTCGGTCTTCCTCGCGCCCCGCATCATGGCGACGTCGAGCGCGGTGACCAGGATCATCGCCAGCAGCACCGAGCCGACCTGCGGACGCGAGAAGCCGATGCGCGTGGCGGCGTCGACGAAGTAGCCGGCGATGCCGTAGCCGATCACCGTCACGGTGGCGGCGGCGAAGATCGCGAACTGGATCCGGTTGCCCGTCTTCGCCCACTTGACGGTGGGCGACTGGCCGCTGCGCCGGTAGAGCAGGAAGCTCAGGAAGGTAGTGAGGATCAGGATGTTGACGGCGGTGTTCTTGGCCGACATCACGCCGAGGTAGCCGAGCACGGGATGGGACGAGCCGCCCATCGCCTGCACCTCCTCGACGGTCGAGATGATCGAGCGCGGCGTCGCCCACACCGCGAAGCACACGGTGATGACGATCAGCAGGTACTTGATCACCGAGCGGAAGCGCTCGGCACCGGGGATGCGTCCCATGCCGAGCCACAGGTACCAGTTGGCGAAGAGGAAGAGGTTGCCGATGAGCACCGCCTGGATGATGAAGAGCCAGGAAAAGGCGCCGCCCATCATGGTCAGGCCCATGGTCTGGGAGAAGGCGTAGATCTCGGAGGCCAGCCAGTAACCCGCGAAGGGCAGCGGCAGCAGGCCGACGATGGCCACGAAGTTGCCGATGTAGCCCATCCAGTCGTAATGGGCGCGCTCGGCGTCGTCCCTGGCCTTGAGGAACTGGTAGGCGGCGTAGGCCGCGGCCACCGAGCCGCCGTAGGCCAGGTTGGCGATCACGCGGTGGATGTTGATCGGCATCCAGGTGTAATTCGCCACCGCTTCCCAGGTCGAAATCAGAGCCCCGGTCTCGGAGATGCCCGAGGGCGTCATCATGAAGGTCAGCCAGGCGTTGGCGATGACCATGATGCCGGTGCCCACGACGTTGAGCATGATGCCGAGGAAGAGGTGCGTCTTGGGGCCGAACTTGCCCCAGCCGTAGTAGTAGGTGTAGAGGAAGCCGGCCTCGGCGAAGAAGAGCAGCACGTAGGGCAGGAAGGTCGGCGAGAACACGTGCATCAGGTAGTTGGTGAACTTCGGGTAGAGGGCGATGAGCATGAACGTCAGGCCCGCGCCGAAGGTCGCCGTCAGCGAGAACGACACCGAGAGCAGCTTGGTGAACTCGTAGGCCAGCTTGTCGTAGCGGGGATCGCCGGTCTTGAGGCCGATCGCCTCGATCGCCACCGCGAACATCGGCACCGCGAGCACGAAAGCGGCGAAGAGCAGATGGAGCTGGGCGACGACCCAGATCGCGACCCGGCTGCCGACCCTGGGGAACGCCCGGTACTCCTCCTCCTGATAGGGCTTCGTGAGGTCAGCCTCGGCCTGGGCGGCGGCCTGGTCTTCGACGGCCTGCTCGCGCGGCGTCCAGCTCCCGTCCCCGCGCACCGGCGACTTGAAGGAGAGCTTCTCGTCGAAGTTCACGGCCAGCCATCCGGCGCCGATCACCGCGGCGACGAACGCGACGACGCCCAGTCCGATGAGCCAAACAGGGGGGCGGTTCATCTTCCCCTCCCCGCCTGCAGCTCGCGCACGTAGGCGACGATGGCCCAGCGGTCGCGGGCCGGGATGGGATAGCGGTAGCCCTGCATGAGGCCGAGGCCGTTGGTCACCACGTCGAAAAGCTCGCCCTCGGGCGCCTGCGCCAGGCGCTCCTGGCGCAGGTCGCCGGCCTGGATCTGCGCCCGGTCCCAGAGCATGCCCTTGCCGTTGCCGTTGGCGGCGTGGCAGGGCGTGCAATAGATCTCGTAGCGCTGGTGGCCGCGATCGAGCACGGCTTCCAGCTCGTCGCCCGCAAGGCCGGCGGTCAGCGGGTTGGCGGTCACG
>DASWIG010000244.1:0-6599 GCA_036397835.1 Thermoanaerobaculia bacterium | reverse complement strand
ACGTCGACCCTGCTCTGGCGAAAGGCCGTCCGCGAACGGGCGCGCAGCGTCGAGGTCCTCGAGTTCCTCAAAGGGCTGTTTCGGACTTCCGATCCCGACGCGGCCCGCGGTGAGGAGCTGACCGCGCGGGAGATCCTGGAACGTGGCCTCGGGGCCGTGGACGCGATCGAGGACCCGCTCGTCAAGGCCGAGATCCTGGGCACCGTCGGCGAGGTGCTCGTCAACCTCGGGCACTATGAGGACGCCAGACCACCGCGCGAGCGCGCCCTCGAGATCCTGCGCCAGGTCTACCGGGAAGACCACCCGGAGCTCGCGAAGGCGATCAACAACCTGGCGGGAGTGCTCTATCGCCAGGGCGACGGCCAAGCCGAGGCGCTCTATCGCGAGGCCCTGGCGATGCGGCGCCGCCTGGGCCAGGAGGGGGCGGACCTGACCAAGGCGATGAGCAACCTGGCGACGATCCTGACCAACCGGGGGGCCTTCGAAGAAGGCGAGGAGCTCTACCGGCGTTCGCTCGAGATCCGCCGGGGAGCCTACGGCCCCGAGGACGAGGACGTGGCCACCAGCCTTCGCAGCCTGGGCAACCTGCTCTACCTCCGCGGCGCCTTCGCCGAAGCCGAGCCGCTCATGCTCGAGGCCCTGGACCTTCGCCGCCGGCTCTTGGGGCCACGCCACACCAAGGTGGGCGCGGTGTTGGCGAGTCTGGGGAGGCTGCGCCACGCGCAGCGGCGCTATGCGCAGGCCGAGGAGGATCTTGCCGAGGCCCTGGACGTCCAGCGCACGCGGCTGGGCGAGGATCATCCCGATACGGCGTCCACCCAGCGCGACCTGGCGGCGCTCTACGTGGACCTCGGGGAGCTCGCCCGGGCCGAGGCGCTGCTCGCGCCGGCGCTCGCGGCGCTGCGGGAGCTGGGCGAGAGCTCCTGGAAGGTCGCGGAGGCGCAAAGCGTGCTCGGCGCTCTCCGCACCCGTCAGGGCCGCTACGAAGAGGCCGAGCACCATCTGCTCGCAAGCTATCGGACCTTGCGGGCCGTCCGCGGCGAGCAAGCCGTTTTCACCCGCAACGTGCGCCGCCGGCTCGCGGAGCTCTATCTCGCCTGGGGCAAGCCGGAGAAGGCCGCCGAGGTCGAGGCGGGAGCGATTTGACGGCTCACGGGTCGTCGCTCTCGACGATCAGCCCATAGGGACCTTCCAGGCCGTCGCGGGACGCCACTCGCACGAAATACCGTCCGGGGCTGAGCGTCTTGACGAGACGGAAGTTCCCGGCCGCGCCGCCGTCGTCCGCCGTCTTCAGGCGATACCCGCGGCGGTCATAGAGCCCGCCGAACGTGTCGAGATCGCCGGTGGTCCCGATCCTGACCGTCCGCAGCTCTTCGAGGGCGAAGACGAAGAAGTCGTCGTCGTCACCGAGTCCGTTGCGGATCTCCGCGGAGAGCTCCCGTCCCGGGCGCACGGGAGACGCGCATTGCATCGTATCGCCATGGTCGTCCGCGAGGCTCAGGCGGCAAAGATCGCGCACGGCGCGCCGCGCCGTCGACCTGTCAGAGCAGTCGAGTCTCAGCGGATCCGTGTCCGGATCGGGCTCGTCCTCCTCGGGATCTCCGCCCTTGACGGCGGGAGCGTTCGCCGGCCGCACGGCCGCGAAACCGATGGCCACCTTGTAGCCCTCCAGGCTCAGCTCGGGCTGCTGAGCGTCGACGCAAACCAGGTAATCTCCCGGGACGCGAACGTCGACCACGGCGCTGCCGGGCGACCGCTCGAGGTAGGCGAGCTCCGCGATACCTTCCTGCGGTGCGCTCTCGTTTCGGCCGAGCAGGTCGAGCCTCGGCTCGGCCTGCGACCAGGCGGGTACGCTCACCTCCGCCACGAGTATTCCCGCCGCGGGAGCGTAGGTTTCGAAACACTGCGGCTCGGGAGAGCTCACGACGCGGCGCGAGATCGCGTCGTGATGGATCACCTCGCCGCAGACGCCGGGATCCAAGGCCATCGCGGCTCCCGCGAGCACGGTGCTGAAGAGAGCGAGGAAAAGCGTCACGCGGAACGTCTGCGCAGCCTTGACGGTGATTTCAGACATGATTCCTCCTTTGACGGCCCCCCGCGGGTGCCGCCGAAAAACGAGATTCAAGGGTCGATGGAAGTCCGGCCCGGGTCCGGATCGGTTGACGCTGCGCCGGCCAGCGGCTCAACGGGTCGTTCCGCCCGTCTCGAAGGCCTTATAACCGGAGCTCTTCCGAGGGCTGCCGGGAATGGAGAGCGGACATGGCTCGCGTCGCTCGCGAGCCCCCCAGGGTGCGGGTGCGGGTGAGGAGCGGGGAGCCGGCAGTGGCGTTGACGCCGGTGCGCCAGCCGGCTTGCCGTCCCGCGGCCGGCTTGCCGTCCCGCGGCGGAGACCCCCGAGGCCGCCTTGGGCGGCCCCGCCGCACCTGGTCTCGGCGGCGAGGAGGGCCCGATCGACCGAAAATCTCGCGAAATCCTTCACAACTCGCAGGATTGATGCTACGATGCGCCGAGGAACCTTGACAGGGCGCGGACCGCCCGCCCAGCCAGAGCGGGGGGCCTCCCGCGCCACGAGAACAACGCGGATCTGCCGATTCGCGGGAGGATAACGAGATGAGACATCACCTGTGCGTTCCGCTGCTGCTGCTGGCGCTCCTCGTGCCGGCAGCCGCGACGGCCGACGGAGGAGACGTCAATCTGCGCGGTGAATACGGGCTCTTCACGCTGAGCTTCGGCACCACCCTCGAGAAGGGGCAGTGGTCTTTCTCCACCTACTACAACAAGTGGGACCGGCGCGTCGCCTCTGAGGAGACTTTCCTGATCATCGACCCGCTGTGGTCCGACTGGGACCTCGACCACGAAAGGCTGAGCGTCGGCTTCGGCTACGGCGTGACCGACCGGATCGAGATCAACCTCTCGATCCCCTATGACCAGTACGACGCGACCAACATCGAGGGCGTCAACAGGAGCGTCGGCCGCCTCCACGGCCGGCTCTTCCACCAGGGCGTCATCGACGCCGGCGGGCTGGGCGACCTGCGCCTCGGGGCCAGGTTCCAGGTCTCGGGCGACGCCGAGAGCGGCTTTTCGATCAACGTCTTCGTCGACGCCCCCACCGGCGACGACGACGAGGCCGTGGTCACCGGCGACACCGGCATCGGCGCCGGCTTCGCCTGGAACCGGGGCGGCTGGGTGATCAACGCCGGCTATTACGACCCCGGCGATCCCGACCGGACCGGCGCGACGGTGCCGCTCCTCGGCGTCGACATCCCGGTCGTCGCCGACGTCAGCGAGCAGCTCCGACTGGGCATTGGCTACGGCAAGGGCCTGACCGACCGCCTGGACTGGATCACCGAGCTGGTCTCGGCCATCAAGCTCGACTCGAACGGCGAGCACGACGACACCGACATCACCAGCGGCATCCGCTACCGCTTCGGCGAGAGCGAGAACTGGGCGTTCAACGCCGGCCTGCGGATCGACCTCAGCGACGACGACGTCTTCGACAACTACACGCCGATCGGCGGCCTGGTCGGTCTGTCGTACACGTCGGTCCGGAGGCCGCCGCCTCCGCCGCCGCCGCCACCACCGCCGCCGCCACCTCCGCCGCCGCCACCGCCGCCGCCACCGCCGCCACCTCCGCCGCCACCGCCGCCGCCGCCGTCGCTTCCGCCGCCGCCGGTCTTTGAGAAGTGCGAGGCGCCGAAGAAGACCGGTCTCTGGCCCTGCGAGAGCTCGCGCGAGGTCGTCTACTTCAACGGCCCGAACGGCACGCTGGGCGACGAGCAGCAGATGAAGCTGTGCGACCTGGTCAACCAGATCCGGTACTGCCGGTCGCTGACCGCCTGCATCGCCGGTCGTACCGCGAGCGGCGAGACGACCCCCGGCCTGGCCGACTACCGCGCGGACGCCGTGGCCGGCTTCCTGCGAGCCCAGGGGATCCCCGCCGACCGCTACGCCGTGGCACCCGAGTGCGCGGCCCCCGCGGGCGCCGGCAACTGGGCCGACGTTTACGTCGAGAAGAAGTAGGGCGCCGGCTTTTCGCCGTGACGAAGGGCGGGTCTTCGGACCCGCCCAAATCCCCCCGCTAGGGGGGATTTCGCTGCGCCCGCTGGCGCAGCATGTGGTCGGCCAGCACGATCGCCACCATGGCCTCGGCCATGGGGATGAACCGTGGCAGCAGACAGGGGTCGTGGCGACCCTTGGTGGTGATCGTCGTCGGCTCGCCCCGGCGGTCGACCGTGGGCTGCTCGCGGGGCAGCGAGCTGGTGGGCTTGACCGCGCAGCGCAGCACGATGGGCATGCCCGAGGAGATGCCTCCCAGCATGCCGCCGTGGCGGTTGGTGCGGGTGGCGACGCCCGCCGCGGTCTTCACGAAGACGTCGTTGTTCTCGCTGCCGCGGGCCGTGACCACGCCGAAGCCGGCGCCGTATTCGACGCCGACCACTGCCGGCAGGCTGAAGAGCGCCTTGCCGAGGTCGGCCTTGAGCTTGTCGAAGACCGGCTCGCCCCAGCCCGCCGGCACGGCGGTGGCCACGATCTCGGCGGCGCCGCCGATCGAGTCGCGCTCGCCGCGCACGCGCTCGATGAGCTCGATCATGCGCGCCGCCGCCGCCGCGTCCGGGCAGCGGACGACGTTGGCCTCGACCTCGTCGAGGGTGACGGCGGCGGGGTCGGGGACCGCGGCGACCACGTCGCCCACCTGGCGCACGAAGCCCACCACGCGCACCCCATGGAGCTCGGCCAGGAGCTTCTTGGCGACGGCCCCCGCCGCCACCCGCACGTTGGTCTCGCGGGCGCTCGAGCGGCCGCCGCCGCGGTAGTCGCGGCGGCCGTACTTGGCGTCGAAGGTGTAGTCGGCGTGGCCGGGACGGTATTTCTCGGCGATCTCGCGGTAGTCGCGCGGGCGCTGGTCGCGGTTCTCGATCAGGATGGCGAGGGCCGTTCCCGTGGTCCTGCCCTCGAAGACGCCGGAGAGGATGCGCGCCGCGTCGGCCTCGCGGCGCTGGGTCGTGATCCGCGACTGGCCCGGACGCCGCCGCTCGAGATCGGTGCGCAGATCGGCCTCCGAGAGCTCGAGACCCGGGGGCACGCCGTCGATGATCACGACGTTGGCGGCGCCGTGGCTCTCGCCCGCCGTGGTGATGCGAAACAGTTGACCGAAGCTGTTGCCCGCCATGCGCAGGTTCTCTCAGGTCGAGGTTTCCCGTTTCCCGTTCGATGTTCTAGACTATGCGATTGGAATGAACGATGTCGTGCTTCGCGCAGCCGTGCCTCGCGCAGGCCAACGTGATGCAGGCCAGCGCCGCATCGTGGTCGTGGACGACTGCGAGCTGCAGTGCTCGATGTGGCGCCTGTTCCTCGAACAGCGATTCGGAGACCTCGTCGCCGTCGAGACCTATTCCGATCCCCGCGTCGCCGTCAAGTTCCTCACCCCCGACCTCGATCTGCTGTTGCTCGACTGGGACATGCCCGGCCTCGACGGCCGCGCCGTGCTCGAAGAGGCGTGCCGCCGCGGCGTCGACCGCAAGCGCATCGTGGTCACTTCCGGTCATCCCGCCGAGCGCCTCCACGAGGTCTTCGACTCGACCGGGTGCCTGGCGGTGATCGAAAAGGAGCCGCGGCAGCTCGCCGCGTGCGCGATGATCCTCGAGGAGATCATCCGCCGGCCGGCGCGCCGGTAGGGCGGCTCGGCGCCCCGTGCGCCCCTACACCCGATCCGCGTGGCTCACGGCCGCTCGCCGACCCTCTCGAGCCGCGGGTAGAAATCCTCGCGCCAGTACGCCGAGCGCAGCTCCTCGACCAGGACCATCTTGTAGCGTCCGCTCTCCGCTTCGAGCTTCACGAGCAGCCGGCCCGGACCCGTGGCGCGCCAGTAGTGCTCGGCGGCGTCCGCCTGCTCGCCGACGAGCGAGGGGACGGCGCCCTCGTAGCGCACGGTGACCTTCTCCGTCTCGTAGGGTCCGGCCGGCGTCTCGATCGTCTCGCGGCCGGCGAGCTCGGCCCGCGCGGCGACGGCGGCGCCGTCCTCCAGGAGCACCGCGAAGCCATGGCTCGGCGACGACGAAAAGTCGAGCGCGCGCACCAGCAGCGGCAGCGCGGTCACCGGCCAGGCGCCGGCGGGACGCGGGAAGCTCGCGGCGCGGTTGCCGTAGTCGTCGCTGCGCGCCAGGCTCGCCACCGTGCCGCCGGGGTGGAACGAGAGCTCGCGATAGAGGTTCGAGCACCAGTCGAAGCTGGCCAGCGACGACTTGAGCGGCGCCAGGTCGGCCTGGGCCGCGTTGAGCACCCACGAGCGCTTGTACTGGTAGGAGCCGCTCTCGATCTCGTAGAAGAGCGCCCACTTGAAGGCCGGAACGCGTCGATCCGCCCGCGCCGACGCCTTGGCCTCGGCCTCCGGGTCGTAGTCGTGCTTGACCAGGTAGGTGCCCACCAGGAAGCGCTGCGCGTCCGCCCGGCCGTACTGGTTGCGGGTGCGCTCGACCTCGTAGAAGGCGATCTCGGCCTGGCCGTCGTCCCAGAAGGAGCCGGTGAGCCAGGCGCCGTCGACGGGACCGTCGGCGGCGGCGAGAAGGGTCGGGAAGGCGCCGAGGGCCGCCGTGAAGGCG
>DASWIG010000243.1:0-7581 GCA_036397835.1 Thermoanaerobaculia bacterium | reverse complement strand
GGACCCTGCAGGCGGGAGGCCCCGATGGCCAAGAAGATTCGCGTCCTCTACATCGAGGACGACAAGGCCGATCAGTACATCGTCCAGCGCATCCTGGAGCGCAGCCAGGAAGTCGAGATCGACCTCGTCGTCGAGGTGCTGCTCAGCGCCGGGCTCGAGCGTCTCGCCAACGAGAGCTTCGACGTCGTCATCCTCGACCTCGACCTCCCCGATTCGAGCTACTGGTCGCCTGAGCAGGCGCTGATCCAGTTGCTGCTGCTGGTGCCCGAGACGCCGGTGATCGTGGTCTCCAACCACGACGAGAAGAGCGTGCAGTTGCGGATGGTCGAGGTCGGGGCGCAGGACTTCCTTTCCAAGCGGGAGCTCGAGATCCGTCTGGTGACGGCGATCGAGTTCGCCATCGTGCGCGCCCACCGCATCGTGGAGTTGCGGCAGGCGGCCATGCAAGACGACCTGACCGGCCTCTACAACAGCCGCGGCTTCCGCATCATGTGGAGCTACCAGCTCAAGGTCGCCGACCGCCAGAACAAACGGCTGTCGCTGATCGCCGCCGACGTCAACGGGCTCAAGGAGATCAACGATTCCTGCGGTCACCTGGAGGGCAACGAGGCGCTGAGGAAGGTGGCCGAGATCCTCGACGCGAACACCCGTCCCGACGACATCCTGGCGCGTCCCAGCGGCGACGAGTTCCTGGTGCTGACCCTGCGCGATCCGACCCACCGCGACGACCACCTGATCGAGCGCTTCCGCCGCGCATTCGAGCAGCACAACGCCGGCTCGGGGAAGCCGTACGTCCTCTCCCTGAGCTTCGGCGCCGAGACCATCGCAGCCGACGCCAGCCTCGACGCGGTGCTCGACCGCGCCGACCGCAAGATGTACGAAGACAAGGCGGAGATCAAGAGGCGCCGCGGCGGCTCCGGCGTGTTCACCGTCGACCTGGACGCGTTGCGGAGATGAGGACCGGTCTCGTGTGAAGCCGTCCCGGCTGCACGTGGTGCAGGCGAGACGCCTGCACCACGACGATCACCGCCGGCGGCGCGCCACGAAGATCGTGTGATTCGGCCCCCGAGTGCGCCGTGCCGGGACCGTTACGGAGCGCGGCGCGAAACCGGCCTTGCGGAGCCGCTGCACGAAGGCGCGGCTGGGATCGGCCGACCACACCGCCAGCACGCCCGCGGCAAGGAGGTGGCGGTAGATCCGCGCCAGGCCCGCGTCGCCGTAGAGGTCGGCATTCGACCCCAGGGTGAAGGCGTCGGGACCGTTGTCGACGTCCAGCAGGATCACGTCGTAAGTGCCGCCGGATTCGAGGCGGGCGCCGACGTCGGCGGCGAAGACTTCGACCCGGGGATCGTCGAGCGGTCTGCCGGCGAGCGGCGCCAGGGGGCCGCGGTTCCATTCGACCACCGCCGGAAAGACCTCGGCCACCTCCACGCGCGCCCGCGGCGGCAGGAGATCGAGAGCGGCGCGCAGCGTGTAGCCCATGCCGAGGCCGCCGATGAGCACCCGCGGCGCTCCGCGCAGGCCTTCGCACGCGAGCTCCGCGAGCACTTCTTCCGAGCCCTGCGGCCGGCTCGACATGAGCTCCAGCCCGTCGACACGGAGGTGGAAGTGGCCGCTGCGGCGATAGAGCACGAGCTCCTTGCCGTCGGGGGTGGTCACGTTTCCGAGCGTCTCGAGGGGCTGCACGGTAGGCCAGCCTATCAGACTCCCCCAGCCTCCGCCTCCAGCCCGCTCGGTTGACAAACAGGAGAAAATGCTTGAACATGTTCCCGCGTTCCGCGCTGGGCATCGTATCGCTCAGCGCGGCGGCTCCGACGGTTCGGGCGGCCTGAGGAGCCGGGCGGGTTGGGTCCGCCGATGAAGGATACGCTCAGAAAGGAGGTGGTCCTGTGTCAAGTAACCCAGGTTTAGTGGAGGTGGCGGCCTCGTAGACAGAGGAACCTCTCACGCCTCTTGTGGCGCGCTGAACGGATCCCTCGTCGACGGGGGAACCCAACGCCACCGAGACAAACCCGAGGCCCCGGCCGCCAGCGCGGCCGGGGCCTTCGTCTATTCGGGGCCGGGGGTGAGCTCGAGGCGCATGACCACCCGCAGCTCGAGCGGCAGGCCGCGCCGCGCCTCGTCCTGGAAGGCCCGGGCGAGCCCCGGCGAGAGCTCCGCGGGCGGCACCACGCGGAAGCCGAGCCGGGCGTACCACGGCGCGTTCCACGGCACGTTGCGGAACGTCGCCAGCGTCACCGCGGCGAAGCCGGCGGCGGCCGCGTCGCGGCACGCCGCCCGCACCAGGGCGGTGCCCAGGCCCCGCCGTCCGTGGGTGGGGAGCACGTCGACCTCCTCGAGGTGGAGGGCGCCGTCGACCGCGGCGCCGTAGGCGAAGCCGGCGAGCTCGCCGCCGGGCGCCTCGGCCACCCACACGAGACCGCGCGCGTGAGCCGCGTCCAGCTCCTCCGGCGGCGTCAGGTCCTCGGGCACGGCGTCGAGCTCCAGGATCTCCTGGAAGCGGCGCCCGGCCTCGCGCTCGATCGCCGGCAATAGCGCCAGCTCCCGGCGCCGCGCCGGGCGTATGCGATAGCCGGTGGCGGCGGTCTCGTTCGCGGCGGTGGTCTCGGTCATGGCGGTCGCGGTGAGAGGGTGGCGGGCAATGGTATCCTGCCGGGGGCAATTGCCGTACGGGAGAAAGCTTGACGAGGGTCCTCGACGAACGGTTCGAGATCCGCCGGCGCCTGGGAGCGGGCGGCATGGGTGAGGTCTTCGAGGCCATCGACCGCGACCGCGGCGAGGTGGTGGCGCTGAAGACCCTGCGCCATCCCGATCCCGCGGCCCTCTACAACTTCAAGAAGGAGTTCCGCTTCCTCCAGGACGTCTCGCACCCCAACCTGGTGTCGCTCTACGAGCTGGTGGTCGACGGCGGCCAGTGGTTCTTCACCATGGAGCTCGTCGACGGCGAAGGCCTCAAGGACTACGTCTATCCCCTCGACCAGACGCTGCCGATCGTCGCCGGCATGGAGCCGCGGGCCGAGCCGGCGCTCTGCGTCGAGCGCCTGCGCTCGGCCCTCGGCCAGCTCGCGGCCGGCGTCAAGGCGGTACACGACGCCGGCCGCCTGCACCGCGACCTCAGGAGCCTCGACAAGCGCCTGGTCGGCGAGCTGCTGCCGCGGCGCGTCGACGCGCTGGCGCGTCTGTTCCCGGTGCTGATGCGGGTCGAGGCGGTGGCCGCGGGCGTCGAGGCCCGGTCGCAGACCGGCCGCCAGACGCTGGAGCTCGACAACCCGGATCGGCCGCACCTGCGGCGCCAGGCCCTGCAAGCCCTCCGGCAACTGCTCGAAAACCTGGTCACGCTCCGAGAGCCCTGGGGCCGCGGCGGGGGACGCCGTTCGTGGTTGAGGCCATCGTCCGCGAGGCCGCGGGCAGCCCCTTCTTCCTCGAGCAACTCACGCGCCACGCCGCCACCAGCCGCTCCGGGGTGAGCGCCGGGCTCAGCCTGGTCGAGATGATGGAGGAGCGGCTGCAGCAGTTGCCGCGCGGGGGCGTGGAGCTGCTCCACGTGCTGGCGGCGGCGGGACGGCCGGTGGCCGCGGCGGTGGCCGCCGAGGCCGCGGGCGTCGCCGGCGACGAGCGGCGCCTGCTGGCGGCGCTCAAGACCGCGTGCCTGGTGCGCGGCGGCGCCCCCGAGCAGGCCGAGCGCGAGATCGCGGCGGCCGCGGCCGCGGCCGGCGCTGAGGGCGCCTTCCACTTGCTGCACTGGGGCGTGCTCGGCGCCCGTGCCCAGGTGCGTCTCTACCGCGGCGAGGGCCGCGCGGCCCTCGCCGGGCTCGACGCCGAGTGGCCGCGCCTCGAGGCCTCGCTGCTGCTGAGAATCGGGGCGGCGCGGGTGGAGGCGACGCACCTGCGGGCCCGTGGCCTGCTGGCGGCGGCCCGCGAGGAGGACGGCCGGCGGCGCCGGCGGTGCCGGCGCCGGGCCGAGGCCGTGGCGCGCCGGCTGCGGCGCGAGCGGCTGGCCCACGCGCGTCCGTTCGCCGACCTGGTGAGCGCGGGCGCCGCCGCACTGGCCGGCCGCCGCGACGCGGCGCGGCGCGCCCTCGCCGGCGCCGCCGCGGGATTCGAGGCGTGCGACATGCGCCTCTACGCGCTGGCGGCCCGCCGCCGCCTCGCCGAGCTCGCCGGGGACGACGGCGAGCGCCTCCTCGCCGACGGCGTCATGACGGCCCTGGGCGTCGCCAGCCCCGAGCGCATGACCCGCATGCTGGCTCCGGGCTTTTGAGGCGCCACGCGGTAGGATGGCCGAAACTTCAGGACTCGCCGAGGAGCTCGACCATGCGCGACCGCGTCCCGACCTTCGCCGCCGCCTTCTGCTTCGCGGGCACGCTGCTCGCGTGCGCGCTGGCGGCGGATTCGCCGCCGCCCGGATCCGTCGCCGCCGCCCCCGACCTCGGCCGCCGCGCCGGCGGCGTCGACTGGCCGCGGTTCCTCGGTCCCACGGGCGAGGGCAAGTCGCCCGAGAAGATCCGCACGCAGTGGCCCCGCGAAGGGCTCGAGGTGCGCTGGTTCAAGACGGTGGGGGAGGGCTACGGCGCGCCCTCCGTCGCCGGCGGCCGCCTCTTCTTCTTCGACCGGCTGGGCGAGAAGGCGCGCCTCATGGCCTGGCACGCCGAGACCGGCGAGGAGCTCTGGCGCTCCGAGTACCCGACCTCCTACGAGGACTACTACGACTACAGCGTCGGCCCGCGGACGACGCCGGTGGTCGACGGCGAGAGCGTCTACGCCTTCGGCGTCGAGGGCCTATTGCGCGCCCACCACGTCGCCGACGGCCGGCTGCTGTGGGAGGTCGACACCGCCGCGCGCTTCGGCGTGGTGCAGAACTTCTTCGGCGTCGGCTCGACGCCGCTCATCGAGGGCGATCTGCTGATCGTGGTCGTCGGCGGCAGCCCGCCGGGAAGCCCCGCCATCCACTCGGGCGAGGTCCGGGGCAACGGCACCGGCATCGTCGCCTTCGACAAGCGAACCGGCGAGGTGCGCTACGCCCTGACCGACGAGCTGGCGAGCTATTCGAGCCCGGTCGTCGCCACCATCGGCGCTCGCCGCTGGGGCTTCGTCTTCACCCGCGGCGGCCTGGTGGGCTTCGAGCCCCGGCGCGGCGAGCTCGACTTCTTCTTCCCCTGGCGGGCCAACAACCTCGAGAGCGTCAACGCCGCCACGCCGGTGGTGGTGGGCGACACGGTCTTCGTGACCGAGACCTACGGTCCCGGAGGGGCGCTGCTCAAGGTACGGCCCGGCGGCTACGACGTGGTGTGGCGGGACCCGCCCCGCGGCAAGGCCATGGAGTGCCACTGGTCGACGCCGATCCACCTCGACGGCTACCTCTACGGATCGAGCGGCCGGCACACCGGCAACGCCGAGTTGCGGGCGGTGGACCACGTCACCGGCAAGGTGGCCTGGAGCGAGCCCGGGCTGGGGCGCGCGACCCTGACCTACGCCGACGGCCACTTCTTCGTGCTCGGCGAGTACGGCCGCCTGCTGCTGATCCGCGCCAACCCGGAGCGCTTCGAGCAAGTGGCCGAGATGGACCTCGGCGACGCCGCGAGCAACGCCGGGACCGCGGCCGCCGGCGACGAGAGCAACGCGAAGACGCCGGTCGCCGCCGGCGCTGCCGAGCGTCCGCTGCTGCGCTACCCGGCGTGGAACGCGCCGGTGCTCTCCCACGGCTTGCTCTACCTGCGCGGCAAGGACCAGCTCGTCTGCCTCGACGTCGCGCCCGCCGCGCGGTGATAACGTCCAGCAGTGATAACGTCCCGGTGTGCGATCCGATCCATCTTCCGGCTTCTCACCCAGCGCGAGGATCACCATGTCCACCCACCGTCCCCAGATCGCCCTGCTGCTCATGCTGCTCATGCTGGGCTCCGCGGCCGCCGGCGCCCAGGAGCCCGAGACGCCGATCTTCGTCGAGAGCGTCGACGTCGAGGTCATCAACGTCGAGGTCTTCGTGACCGACGGCGACGGCCACCGGGTCGTCGGGCTCGCGAAGGAGGACTTCGAGATCTACGAGGACGGCAAGCCGGTGCCGATCACCAACTTCTTCGCCGTGGCGCGCGAGGACCCGGTTCTCGCCGGCCTCGACCGTGACCGCGCCGAGCTCCTCGGCGAGCCGGCGCCGCGCCGGGCGAGTCCCCTGCCCGAGGACCAGCGGCTCCACCTGGTGGTCTACGTCGACCACTTCAACCTCCATCCGCAGCACCGGGCGCGGGTGCTCGACGACCTCGGGAGCTTCCTCGAGGACCGGTTGATCCAGGGCGACCGCGTGATGCTGGTGGGGTTCAGCCGCCGGCTCGAGGTCGTCGAGCCGTTCACCCAGGACCGCCGGCGCGTCTTCGACGGCCTCGAGCGGATGCGCAAGGTGGCGGCCCACCGGCCGATCCAGGACGCCGAGCGGCTCCGGATCATGGGCCTGATGGCCCGGGCCTCCCGCGAGGAGAGCGCGCTCATCGACCTCGAGGTGCAGATGCGCAACGCCCACCAGATGGTGCGCAGCTACGTCCAGTCGACGCGCAACGACCTCGAGCTCTCCAGCCGGGCCTTGCGCCAGACGGTGCGCTCGCTCGCCGGCTTGCCGGGCCGCAAGGCCCTGCTCTACGTCTCGAGCGGCCTGCCGCAGCGGCCCGGCGAAGAGCTCTACGAGCTGATGACCGACCTCTTCGGCCAGGAGGCCTTCCAGGGCGTCGGGCCGACGTCCGACTTCAACCCGGGCATGGAGGCCATGCTCGAGGACGAGAGCCACCTCTTCGGCGAGATCGTGCAAGAGGCCAACGCCCACCAGGTGACCTTCTACACCGTCGACGCGCGCGGCGCCGGCGGCGAGACGGCTTCGTCGCCGGCGTTTCCCAACCTGTCGGCGTCGGAGGGCGGCCGCATGGTCCTCGACCAGATGTGGACGCTGAACCTCCAGGAGCCGCTGGTGAGGATGGCCGAGACCACCGGCGGCCAGTCGATCCTCAACACTTTCAACTTCAGCGACGTGCTCACCGACATGGCCGAGGACTTCGACACCTTCTACTCGCTCGGCTACCAGCCGCCCCCCGGCCGCGAGCCCAAGTACCACAAGATCGAGGTCAAGGTGGCGCATCCGGGCTTCCGCGTTCGCCACCGCGCCGGCTACGAGAGCAAGCTCGAGGCCGACCGCGTTTCGGACCGCACTCTGTCCTCGCTCCTGCTCGGCCTGGAGAAGAACCCGCTCGGCGTACGTGTCGAGTTCGGCAAGCCGGAGAAGGCGGGAGCGGGGAAGTTCGACCTGCCGATCCTGGTGCGGGTGCCGGTCCAGGAGGTGACGCTGCTCTTCCAGGAAGCGAGCGCCGAGGGGCGCCTGACGTTCTTCGTCGTCGTCCAGGACGCTGAGGGCATCTCCGACATGCACCGCCAGCCGTACCCGGTCTCGATCCCCTCCGAGCAGCTCGAGGCGGCCCGCGGGCGCGAGATCGGCTGGGCCGGGAAGCTCAGGATCCGCCGCGGCACGCCGACGATCGCCGTCGGCGTGTGGGACGAGCTCTCGGGCGTCGAGTCGTTCGTCCAGACGCGGGTGCTGGTGGAGCA
>DASWIG010000242.1:0-5479 GCA_036397835.1 Thermoanaerobaculia bacterium | reverse complement strand
GAAGCCGCAGCAACGCGGCGTGGTCCCCGAACGGGAAGGTGTCTCGCTCGCCGAACGCATCGGCCGACTCGGCGAGCGGGGAAAGCCCCAGACGACGCTCGACTTGCGCCGCGATCTCGCAATAGGCGTCGCGATGCTCCGAGGAGCCGCGCAGATCGTCGCAAAGCTCGAAGATCCTGTCGCGAAAGTCCGGCGACGCTCGCAGCACGTGGGCCACGGATTCCGGTACCGCTTCCGGGAGATCGAAAACAAGCTCGCTGAAGAGCAGCCACTGCGTGAGCGCAGGCCCCAAGGCCTCGAAGGACTCCTCGGTTTCCTTCTCGAAGCCGCAGGCCTCGGCAAGGAGACGGCGAATATCGGCGAGAAAGCCCGGGCTCGTGGCCAGAAGAGGTTTGATCTCGTCCGGACAAAAAAGTAGCTTTGCCACGACTCGAGACGGGACCTCGGTTCCCAGAGCCTCCTCGACCAGCGGATAGCGGGTCCCGCCGGCGAGCGCATCGAGCTGGGACAGGGTCGGCGGGCCCTCGGCGAAGAGACGATCGATCTCGGCCTCGCGGCCCACGAGCGCCTTGCGGGCGATCGAGGGAAGCCGCTCCGCGTCGGCACTTCCGAAGGGCGTTCCCGCCAGCGCGAAAGGCTCGAAGGGATCCTTGCATTGCGCCTCCTCGGACGTGCCTCGGCCGGCGGGCATGTAGATCAGCAATGGGGCAGGTGGAGGTCCCAGCGAATCGACGTCGAAGAGAGCTCTCCATGCCCGGTCGGCTTCCCGCCGGGCACGCAGGACCGAGCCCGAAGCGTCGACCTTCACGAGGGGCTCGTGCTCGAACGTTCGGAAAAGCTCGTGGAAGACCTTGTCCGGATCGTACCAGACGACAATCCGGCGCTCCCGCAGGAGAGATCGCACGATTTCCTGGACGTGACGGCTGACGCTCATGGCGAGCTCCGTTTCAGGGCCTCGGCGGTGAGCCGCTTCAGCTCACGCTCCAATTTGGCGTACGAAGGCGACAAGGCGTGCGCTGCCTCCGAGAAGGACAGCGCTGCCGCCAGCTTGGCCTGGTGGACGGCCTCCTCGTAGGTCCGCCCGAGCAACCGACCCATGACGGACTTGCAGCCGGCACGGGCCTCCGGATTCCCGTGAACCTCCGGCGCTCCCTCCGGCACCACTCCGGCCCGACGCAGCGCCGGAAGGTCGGCAAGGAACCAGGCCTCGAATTCCCGATTGGCCACGACGACGCCCACCGGCACCCGACCGGCGGCGGCTTGTGCCCGCGCCTGCAGCTCCGGACCGAGCCTCCGCTCGCGCGGGCGACGGATGCACTCGTCGTCCGCGTCAAGGATGACGAGAATCGCGGCAGGCCGCGCGCGCAAGGCACCCAGGACGTAGTGCTCGATGCCACGGTGGTTGAGAGGGTCGTAAGGCGCTTTCAAGTTGCCGCAGCTCTTGGCCTTGATCGCGGGCTCCGGAACGAAAAACTGGCCAGCCAGGCTGTTCTGGCGCAGCCAGCGGTGGGTAAGCTTGGGCACTGCCCGAGAATCCCCCTCGCCCTCGACGATCGCCATCAGCTTTTTCATCCGTCAGAGCCCTCGAGCGCGAAAAGATCGTCCGTCCACGTCCCGGGTTGATCCTCCGGCCACAACATGTTGCTCCGAAGCATCGAGCCCACGGTCTCGATTTCGCTCACGGCGGAAGCGGTCTCGGCGTTGAGGCGGTAGACGACGCTGGTCCCGTCGCGCCACTCCACCACTCGAATCCGCTCGCCGGTGGCGGCGCGATGGTCGAGGACCTCGGGAGAGTGGGTCGTGAAAACGATCGGTACCCGATCCTTGCTGGCTTGCGCCGCATCCAGCAGCACGCCGAGAGCGCTCGGGTGTACCGAGTTCTCGACCTCGTCCACGAGCACCAGCGACGGCGTGGGCTGCTGGCGCATGGCGAGCAGGATGCCGAGACTCCGCAACGTGCCCTGTGACATTTGCGACGCGTCGTAATCGAGCCCGACGTCGTTTTGAACCTGGGTGAACGTCAGCACTCGTCGGCCGAGGACGACTTCCGTCCGCACGTGCTCCAGTCCGGGGGTCAACGCCGCGAGGTGCTCGTCTACCCACCGGTGGTCCGGCGTTCCTTCGACCGCCTTCAACGCGTCCCCGGCATTGGTCCCGTCCGACTCGAGATAAGTCCCGGGCCCGATCTTCGACGATTCCGCCATCGCTCCCGGCAGGAGGTCGTAGGTGCGCATCCGGCGCGCCGCTTCGTAGACGGCTTCCCACACGCTGTCGGAGCGCCCGATCAGGGGCAGGACGAGATTGCCGGGAGGGGGGGCGACGCCCGTTCTCTGCGCCGCCTCGAACTGGTCGTCCCGGCGCTCGAAGAAGGAA
The DNA here is from genome assembly GCA_036397835.1 of Thermoanaerobaculia bacterium. Classification (GTDB taxonomy): domain Bacteria; phylum Acidobacteriota; class Thermoanaerobaculia; order Multivoradales; family J023; genus DASWIG01. Next base: position 3,106 of record DASWIG010000242.1, on the reverse strand, counting down.
GCGCCTTCGGGATAGAGCTTGAGGCACTCCCGAACCTGATACGACGCGGTACCGGCCTCGCCGAGCAGCTCGAATCCGTAGATCGCTCGCGTCCGGCGCCCGCCGGGCAGCCGAAGCCTGAAGACCACCGCGACGCCCAGGCTTCCGGCCGGCTCCCGGTGCGATCTGCACCGCACCTTGAGGAGACCGCCCCGGCGGTCCAGGGCGTTCTCTAAGTTGTCGGTCACCGCCTCTCGCAGGAGCGCGACCGCGTCGAGGATGCTGCTCTTGCCGGCGCCGTTGCGGCCCACCAGGAACGTGAGGTCCGAGAACCGGAGCCGAGCCCGCCCGAAGGCGCGGAAGTTCAGGAGCCGAAGCTCTTCGACAACGGCATGGATGCGCTCAGACAGTTTCGTCTCAGACATCGTCGTCTCCGACTTCACCCGAGATCGTAAGCTGGTTCGTCGCCCCTTTTCGCCGGCCGCGCCGCCGCGGGTTTTCCGGCGGGGGGACGTAAAGATCCTCGCGGTGATGGGCGATGGCGAGGTCGCGCTCGCTCCGGCAACGCTCCAGCACCTCGTCGCGGCGCAGCCACATGGCCAGGTGAGACCAGTCGTGCTCGCCTGCCGTGACCTCGGTCCAGGCCTGCTCGGCGGCCTCGCGCCAGGTGCGGTTGCGGAACCAACGCCGCAGCGGTGCCGCGTTGATCACGGCACCGTCATCCAGATGCGGATGGAAACCTCGATCGGTGAGCTCGCGCAACGCCTCTCGAAGCTCGGCGCGCTCGCGCAGCTCGGTTGCTATGCGCTTTTCACCCTCGGCTTCGAGCCCGTTGGCTCCGCGAGCCGCGCGCTGGTGCGCTTCCTTTCTCAGGAGTGCCTCCTCGTTCACGTCCAGCCAGTTGGCGCAGCCGGCCAGCATCTCGCCCGAGAGACGTGGATAGTAGAGCCAGAAGGTGAAGCCGCCGGACGGCGTGGAGAGTGGCCAGTAAATGGGTGCGCGCCGGCGGCTCTTGGAATAGCGACCAAGGTGGTCTCCGAAGAAGCCGTCCGGGTCTCGGAGCCAGGCGCCCAGTGAACCGGCGCCGAGGGCCCGGGCCAGCTCGGCTTCGCGCTCGAGAAAGGCATCGCCGTAGACCAGCTCGAGGACCTGACTGGTTCGGCGGTAGAGGTCTTCGACGTGGTGCGCCTGTGCGTCGTCCAGCTTGTCGTCCTTGAGCACGCCGTCCCATGCCACCTCCACCGGATAGGCACCTGCGCCTACTTCCGCGTTCGCGGTCTCGGACGGCGGCAGCGAGCTGGCGTCGGTACGGGCAGCGAGCCAGGTCTCCGACCCGACGCGCCCGGGCGTGGCCGGAAGGCCGCGCGCGTCGACGAGCTGGCCGAGAGGGCAGCGGGGCAGCGGGCCGAACGGGTCAGGCCAGCCCGGGATCCACTCGGGGTGGTCGAGGAGGCGGAAGTCCCAGCGGCCGAAGGCCACGCCCACCGCCCAGCTCACGACGTCGGCGGCACAGCGGCGCATGTCTTCCTCGCGGAGGAGACCCAAGCGGCGCCGGATCGCGGCCAGCCGCCGGGGCGGCAACTCGAAGAGCCGGCACAGGGTCTCCTCGTCACGCAGGGCCTTCGTCTGGCGGCCTCGACGGTGCTCGACGCGTACGTCCACCTCGGCGTCGAGACCGCCAGGGAGGTGCTCACCCGGGAGCTTCTCCTTGGTCAGATAGGCCGTGCGGAAGAGGTTGTCGGCAGGATCGGTCTCTGTCTCGGGCTCCGGAAAGCGGGCGACGGCGGGCTCCAGCTCTTCGTCCATAAGCTGGCAGTCATGTTTCGTGAAGCCATAGGCGTCGGCGACGATGTCATCGATCTCGGCGGTGATGTCGGCGAGATACCCGAAGCGGTCTTCGCGGGCCTCAACGCGGCGACGCGCGGCGTGGGACAGGGGCAGGTCGCGTCCGGTGAGCAGCACCGGGGGGACGGCGAAAGCGACGCAGGATTCACCAGTGGAGTCGGTCTCAAGCTGCCCGGCGCGGACAAGGGCGATAGCCTCCACGGCGGACCCGCTGAGGTCCTGCGCGTTTTGCTCACTCAGGCCCGGCCAGGGAAGCATCTTGACGATTCCAACCTCGAATGCCGGGTTGATGGCCGCAGGATCTTCGTCTCCTATTCCCAGTCGCACAGCGAGCAGTAGCAGCAAGGGACGACTGTTTGCCACGGCAAGCAGGCATCTCGGATCGGTGCGGACGGCGAAGGCACAAGGGCCTTTGTGCGAAAAGCAGCACCCCTCGGGAAACACCCTCAGGTTCAGGCGCTGATTCCGCAAAGGCCACGTGACGCCACTGCGGCCGTAATACCTCGGGTTGCGGATGTACGCCCGCGGGCTAGCTGTCAACTCGGCTCCATTGTCCTCCCAGTTGAGCACCAAGTGAATGTCGTCCCAGAAGGGCCTGTACTCGCCACCCTTCGCGAAGCGCGGCCACTTAGCGTCGAGGCTTATTCTCGCAGGCTCGACTTCCCAGGCCAGTCGTAGAAAGCGGATATCCTTTGCAGTCGCTGTTCCCTGCTTCACATCGCCTACGGCCGCCTCAAGGGTCGGCGATGTCGCGTACCGGTCCAGCAGGGCGTCGGACATCCAGTAGGCAAAGACCCCCTCAGCCAGCCGGCGGAATCGGCGGGCTGACGATGCGAAGACGTAGCGGTGCTCTCGGCCATTCGCCGCCGCCTGCAACGCTTCATGCAGCACGCCGTCCTTGCGCTTGGTCTTCAGCAGGCGCACCCAAGTGGTCGGGAATTCGGGTCCGGCCCGGTGATCCACGACCACGGCGCAGGTCTCGACCTTTGCCTCGAGCACGCCGTACCCGAGGTCAGCCCCGATCGTGACGGCGCCAGCGTTGTCGAACACGGTCTCCCGCAGCCCACGCAGGGTCTTGAGCGCCAACCAGGTCCGGTTGGTGATCGCGCCCACCCGGCCGTGCGGCTCGAGCAACTCCAGCGCCCGCTGGAAGAACATCGCATATATCTCGTGCCCGCACGCCGGGTACGCTTCGTCAAGCGCGTCCTTCGTGCTCTCGGCCGGCTGCCCGAACGGCGGATTCATCAGCACCACATCGTAGCGTGCTCGAGAGAGATCGATG
>DASWIG010000241.1:0-4589 GCA_036397835.1 Thermoanaerobaculia bacterium | reverse complement strand
TATCGATCTGTCCATACGTCTCATCGTGGTCGATCCTTGCTCCTGGCGTCAAGCTGAATCGTCGAGGCCCTTTTGCCGCTTAGACGCGTGGCAGCCTGAGGAGGTTCCAGGCGGGAATGCGCCGGCACCTTCGCACCAGCGGGAGTGGCCCTGGGCTTTGGAGGAGGAAGATGGTCGAGGTGTCCTCCCATGACAGTCCGTCTATAGCCATCGATACCCCTCCATCACGACTGGTCAAGACTCGCAGAGACTGCTCTTTTCTGTCAAACATTTCCTCACAAGCGGTTTTCTGTCTGTCGACTGCCGTATTTCCGCAAGAGTTCCTGGTTTGCAGAAATCGAGGTGCTCGAACCCGCTCTCCCGGATCAGGCACCGCAGACATCCCAACATGCACAGATGAGAATAACTACCTGAGGACCTTGCCATCAGGAGACAAAGGCCAGCTCGAGCCCGCGCTCGGCCCATGGTCGGAGACCTGAGAGACCTGAGGCTCCGCTGGAGCGGAGCCGGGTCCATCTAAGACACGCGGAAAACAGCCGCGATCTGTGTCAAGAAAAACCTCGCCGCCTACCGTGTCGCCGAGGACGTCGATCGCGATGACCCATTCGAGCTCCCAGGCCGCCAGCGCCAGCGTGCCTTCGGCCGCCACGTAGTCGACGTCCGCCGCCGCCGCCGTGCCCGGCACCGTCAGGTACGCGACGCTCACCGGCCCCGTCGACGGGCAAGCCAGCGAGACCTGGAAGGCCGCCGCGCGGGCGCCGGCGTCGCCCTCGTCCACCGCGGCGTCGGCGATCGTCACCGTATGCCGGCCCAGGGAATGGACCAGGAGCCGGTCGGCGTAGAGCTCGCCCGCCGCCTCGTTGACGAGACGCAAGCGCACTGCGCGCGTGCCCTGGCGCCGGCGGTGTGCCTGTGGCGGAAGGTGGGGGCGACTCGTGAGGGTCGCCCCGACGTTCGCGAGAAGGGCGGGCCGTTCAGCCTTCGTCTCCCGGCTGGACGTCGTCAACAGGCCGGCCTCGATGGCCGGCAGCACAGCCTGGATCTCCTCGCCGGCGATCGAGTCGAGGCGAAGGACGGGGACGGCAGCAACGTCGGAGCCCATCCTGAGGGAAGGCGACGATGAGATCTTGAAGGTCAAGGGCCACCCTCGAAAGGGTGGCCCTTGCTTCGTTGCGAGGATCCGAGAAGCGCCCGGCTACCGGACTGCGACCGGCTGCTGGCGTCGAGCGAAGACCTCATGAGCGGACCTGCCCGTCCGTCGTCCTCCCATCCGATGTTCGCCACGGCCGCGCCAGCGCCAACCGGCGCAGGCTGCGCGCCGAGGACGGAGCTCGGCCAGCTCTCGCCCGGTGCCCGCTGCGAAGGAGAGCTCGAAATGAGCGACGAGGAATACAAGTTGGTCCGGATCCTGCTCCGGACTCTCAAGCGGAAGCAGCCGTCGCTTCCGTGGCAAGGCTGGATGGACGGCTTTCTCGATCATCTCGCGGCCAGTCACGGCCACGTGTCGACGGCCATCGAGCTGTGTGAGATGTCCCGAGATACTGTCTACAGGTACCGACGCCGCTGCGAGCAGTTCGCTCGGCGTTGGGACGCGATCATCGAGGCCGTCCAGGAAGAGAAGCGAACGTCGCGGCGGCGAGGCCGCGCAGCGGAGAGGGCGGCTCTTGCGGATCCGCCTCAGCGTCCGCCGGAGGGGAAATGGAAGTGAAGGTCATGTTCGTTGCTGGCCATGATCCTCGGAGAAGCGTTTTGCCGCGTTTAAGGAAGGGGAGCGGCATCGGAGGATCTTACGCCCGAGAGCGCGACCCCATGTGGCAGCCCCGGCGCAATCGCGAGATGATCGTCACAGCGCTTGAGGAGAAGCCGATCCTGACCGGGTACCCACTTCCCGACGTCCCTTTCCTGCGGCTCCGCTTCGCCCTGGAAAGCCAGGACGACGCCTGGCTGCCGCCCTACAAAGGCTCGCTGCTCCGCGGCGCCTTCGGCCATGCTCTGCGCCGTGCCGTGTGCTCCATGGGACCGCGGCAGCCCTGCGAGACTTGCTCGCTCAATCGCGCCTGCGTCTACACGCGTCTGTTCGAGGCCCTCGCGTGGCCCGAACCGCCGCCCTATCTGCACGGCCAGCCGGCGGCACCCCGGCCGTTCGTCTCGAGCCGCTCGACGAGCGCCGCGACTTCTCCCCCGGTGACCACCTGCAATTCGACATTCTCCTCTTCGGCGAGGCGGTAGCGCTGCAGGCGTTCGCCGTGCTCGCCGTCGAGCGCATGGCGGAGGCCGGCCTCGGCGTCCGGCGGTTCCCTTTCCGCCTCACCCGCGCCAGCCACCAGGACGCCGATGGACGCTGGCACGTCGGCTACGAGCAAGGCGGACGCCAGTGGAGCGAGGTCGCCGCCGTCAACCGCCGCGACGCACTCCCGCTGGACGATGAAAGGCTGCGCCTTCACCTCGTGACTCCGCTGCGGATCAAGGAAAAGGGCCGCTTCGTCAACCAGCTCACCTTCGCCACCCTGGCCTTCCGCATGCTGCGACGCGCCCTCGAGGTCGCACACTTCCACGTCCCGGGCGCGGCGGTCGACTGGAACGTCGACGCCTACCTCGAGCCACGCCAGCGCCGGACGGTCGACCCGCCGGCGGACGTCCTCGCGCAGCGGCGGCGGCAGCGCCAGGTAGGCGAGGAGGGCGGCGGCGGGGTCGTCGTCGAAGCGCGCGACGACCGCGGCGACGCGCTCTCGCGTCTCGCGTTCGCGTTCGCGGCGCCGGGCCTCCTCGACGCGTTCGGCGAGGCCGGCGCGTTCGCTTCCCAGGTCCAGGGCTTTGCGGAAGTGCAGCACGACGTCGGCGAAGCGTTCCTCGGCCCAGGCGCGTTCGCCGAGCTCGACGTGCTCGTCGATCTCGGAGCGCCGCCGCGTCTCGGCGGCCTCGTGGACGATACGGCGGGCGAGCTTGCTCTCCGGCCAGCGGTCGAGGAGCCGGCGGGCCGCCTCCGCCGTCGCCGCGGCTCCTTCCTGCCGGTAGCGCTCGCCGAGCGCGTCCTCGAGGGGACGGAAGTCCTCGGCCTGGAGGTGGGCCACGGCGTCGGCCAGACGGGGCAGGTCCGGATGGGCCGGATCGCGCCGCCGAGCCTTCTCGAGGTGGCGGACCGCGGCCTGCCGATCGCCGGCGCGCGCCGCCGCGTCGGCGAGCGCCACGTGGACCTCGGCGGCGCCCTGGGAGTCGATCCCCTTCACCAGCTCGCGCGCCCGCGCGGCCTCGCCGGCGCGGGCGGCGGCGAGCGCCAGGTGCGTGCGCACCGCGGGATGGACGCGGGCGTCGGCGTCGAGGCGCGGCTCGAGCTCCAGGGCCTGGCGGTCGAGCCCCAGGCTCTCCACCCAGAGCTCGAGCAGCGGCAGGGCCGCCGCCGTGGCGCCGCCGCTCGCCGCGAACGCCTGCGTCAGGTCGCGTTCGGCGGCCTCGTAGTCGTACTCCTGCACCGCCCGCCGGGCGCGTCCGACGAGCGCTTCCACGGACGGCTCCCCCGTGGCCGTCGCGCGGCCGTCGATCGTCGTCCCGGCGTCGTCCTCGACCGCCGGCGACGCCGCGAGGTCGAGCCGGAGCCGGACCCAGGAGCGGGCGTCGGGCTCGAGCTCGTCGACGACGGCGTGGCAGGCGTCGCGGCTGCCCGAGCGGTGGTCGAGGCTGACGGTGCCGTCGTCGCCGGGACGGACGATCAGGTGCTCGTCGCCGAAGCGACGTACCAGGAGGCTCCGGAGCCGGTTCTTGAGCTGGTAGCGTCGCGTCGTCTCGGCGCGGGGGAGGTCGCGTCCGGTGGGGTTGACCTCGTGGATGAGGTCGAAGAGCTGCCCGGGGCGCACGTCGAGGCGTCCGTCGGCGCCGGCTTCGGGGTCGAGCGGCTGGTCGCGGTTCTTGTGCTTGCGGCGTCGCGCCATGGCGGGACGAATTTACGACTTTTCCGGGGCGCGCACCACCGCGTCCGCCACTGGTGCTGCCTCTTCGCTTGGGCTCGGTCAGCCCGTTGGTGTCGTGGCTTGCCAAAGCACTCTGCATCGACTAGCATCTTCGCACTTCCCATGCTCGTCGGCCCGGACGACCGCGAGGACTACGGTGAGGACCGATGGATTGGCATCGGGCTACTGCGGGGACGGATCGTCGTCGTAGTCTACACCGAGTCAGAGGACGAAACGGTACGGATCATCTCTCTCAGGAAAGCCTTGAGCCATGAGCGACGCGACTTCGAAGAAGAGCTCCGAAACCGACTGGGCACGGGTGGATTCGGTGACGGATGAGACGATAGATACCTCGGACGTCCCTGCGCTGCCACAGTCGTTCTTCTCGCGCGCCCGGTTGCGCATGCCTCGAGCGTCGGTTCCAGTCAGGGTACACGTCGATCCGGAGACCTATTCCTGGTACCAGGCCTTGGGAGACGAATGCGAGGGGCGCATGCAAGCTGCCTTGCGAATCTACGCAGAGTCCCACAAGGCCAAGACCACTGGCGCGTAGCGGTTTCACCGCCCCCCGTGGCCGCCGCGCGGCCGTCCTCCCGGCGCGCCGGGCGACGCCGCGAGGTCGAGCCGGAGCCGGACCCAGGAGCG
>DASWIG010000240.1:0-5845 GCA_036397835.1 Thermoanaerobaculia bacterium | reverse complement strand
AGCGCCGGGCCGGCGAGCAGCAGGGTAAGGGCGGGCCCCTGGCCCATGCCGCTGCCGAGCAGGCCCTGGAGGATCGGCACCTCGGTGAGCGTGGCGAAGTACATGAAGGCTCCCGCGACCGCGGCGAAGAGGTTGGCGCCGAGCGAGTTGCCGCCGACCGCTCCCGCCACCCAGGCCGACGGGATCAACCCCTCGTGTCCGGGCCGTCCGAGCAGCAGGCCGGCCACCAGCACGCCGCCCAGGAGCAGCGGCAGGATCTGCTTGGCGAAGCCCCAGGTCGCGGCCAGCCACTCGCCGAGCTCGCCCTCGTCGCCGGCGAGGGCCGCACGGTGCACGAGCAGACGGCGAGGACGGTGCCCGAGACCGAGGCCACGCCGTAGGCGAGCGGGCGCGGCGCCGTGGGTCCGAGGTAGCGCATCACCGAGGCCTGGCTCACGAAGACGCCGATCGCCCCGGCGATGAAGAACGCCGGCACCAGACAGAGCAGCACGTGCTCGCGGGCGTACCACCGGGCGAGTTGGAAAGCCTCGACCAGCGCGCCGTCGAACCGAGCCGTGCCCACCGGCAGGAAGTAGAACGCGAGGAAGGCCGCGGCGAGCCCGGTCATCCACTTCAGCTCGGAACGTTCCATGACCTCCTCCTCAGGCAAGGGCCGACGCTTGCCTCGGCGGCCTGCGGACCCCGATCGCGACCAGGTCGAGCTCCGCCGCGCAAAGGTCCGCGACCGACACGCGCCGCAGCCGGTCGACCACGGCGCGGTCGGCCCGGGCCGTCGCGTCGCCGGCGAGCAGCTCGAGCAGCGGCGGCACCAGCGCCGCGGCGAGGGCGTCCTCGCGCAGGCGGTAGAAGACGAGCTTGCCCTCCTTGCGGTCGGCGACGAGCCCGCCGTGGGAGAGCACCGACAGGTGCTGCGAGACGGTCGACGGCGCCAAGGCGAGCACCGACGTCATCTGGCAGACGCACAGCTCGCCCCCGGCCAGCATGGCGAGCAGGCGCAGCCGTGCCGGATGGGCGAGGCCCTTGGCGGTCTCGGCCAGGGCTCGCAGGCGGTCTTCGGGGCCGGATCGTCGTTTCGTCATATTACGAATTATAGGGACGGCGGCCGGCGCGGCAACTACCTGCCGGGGTAGTCCCTTCATCGGCACGCCATCCACTGCCGGCACCGGCGGCCCGCGGTCCTGGCCTCTACTTCTCTGACCGGTGGTATGGTCAGCGCTTCACCCATGATCCCCGGAGGCAATCCGTGACGACCGCGACACTCGAGCAGATCGGCGAGCTCTTGAGCGAGATGGGCGAGCGCGACACTTTCACCGCCCGGCGGACGGCAGCGGCTGACGACCTGCACCTCGAGGTGAAAGACGTCGGGCGGCTCCGTTTCCCGATCTCCCGAGCGGCCGCGCAGCGGCTGTGCCGCGTCGCGCGGCCCGCCCGCTACGGGCAAGGAGTGGAAACGCTCCTCGACAAGCGGGTGCGGCATACCTGGGAGATCCCCAAGAGCCGGGTCAGGATCGACAAGCGGCGGTGGAACCGGACCCTGCTGCCCGTGCTCGATACCCTGCGCGGCGACCTCGGGCTGCCCGAGGGTTGCAAGTTGAAGGCCGAGCTTCACTCCATGCTCGTCTACGCCCCGGACCAGTTCTTCCTGCCGCACCAGGACTCCGAGAAGTGCGACGAGATGGTCGGCACCCTGGTGGTGACGCTCCCCTCCCGGTTCACGGGCGGCGCCATGGTGGTCGAGCACCAGGGCGAGAAGGTCACCTACCGCGCCACCCAGCAGCGGCTCTCGTTCGTCGCCTTCTACGCCGACTGCCGCCACGAGGTCCGGCCCGTCAAAGACGGCTATCGGATCGTCCTGACCTACAACCTGATGCTCGCCGGCGACCGGACCGCGACCCTTCCCGCCGAGGCGCCGCCGGAGACGGTGGACGCCCTCGAAGAGCTGCTTCGCCAGCATTTCGAGACGCCGCTGCCGCCACCGACCTGGCCCAAGGACGCGCCGCCGCGGGACCCGCCGAGCCGGCTGGTCTACCTCCTCGACCACCAGTACACCGAGCGCGGCCTCGGCTGGCAGCGTCTCAAAGGGAACGACGCCGCGCGCGCGGCAGCGCTGCGGGAGGCGGCGGAGCGCCACGGCTGCGAGCTGGTGCTGGCGCTCGCCGAGGTCCACGAGACCTGGAGCGCCATGGAGGACGACTGGGGCGATCACCGGTACCAGCGGCATCGCCGCTGGGAGCGCGACGAAGACGACGAGTGGTACGAAGAAGGCGATCCTCCGCCTCCCGACGGCCCGGACCGCTACTCGCTCGAAGAGCTCATCGACTGGAGCATCGAGCTGAAAGGCTGGATCGACCCGTCGGGAAAGCAGGCCGAACCCATCACCACCAGCGTCGCCGGTACGGAAGTGTGCTCGACGACGCCGTCGTCGGACCTCGAGCCCTACGCCTCCGAATACGAGGGGTTCATGGGCAACTGGGGCAACACCATGGACCGCTGGTACCGCCGCGCGGCCATCGTCCTGTGGCCGCGCGAGCGCGCGTTCGCGGTGCGCGCCGAAGCCTCGCCGGCCTGGGCGCTGGAGGAGCTGACTCGCCGCATCCGGGCCGGAGGCGCAGCCGGGGCGCGGGAGATGGCGGCGTCGCTGCTGCCGTTCTGGCGGGCCGCCGCCTCACACGAGGCACGGCGCGGCTTTTTCGTCAAGGCGTTGCGGGTCGCCGAGGGCCTCGAGGCACCGGCACTGGCGAAGTCGCTGCTGCAGCCCTTCCAGGTGGAGGCGGTCACCCCCGCCGCGGGGCCGGCGTTCGCGGCGCTGGTGAAGCGCTACGGCGACGACTGGACGCGGTCCCTCCTGGGTGAGTGGAGCGAACCGCAACGGGACCGGATGCGATTCGATCGACGGGATCAGCTCGCGTGGCTCGATTCGCTGCCCCGCCTGTGCGAGAAGCTCCTCGCCGCCGACGGCACGGCGGGACCATCGGCGGCGCGGCTGCTGCTACGAGATCGCTGGGACTGGCTGGAAGGCAGGATCGAATCGTGTCGCGGTATTGCATCGCCAAGCCGGCGGGACGAAGCGGTGGCGTCGCTGGTGAAGCCGATCCTCGGTTTCCTCGAGAGCACGGCGGTCGTCGAAGCCGATGACCTTCAGGACAACGCGCTCGCCTTCCTCAGCACCGTAGAGAACGAGCCCCTGGTACCCTGCCTCGTGCAGGTGCTGCGGGCCGCCGCCAGGAGCGTTCCGCCCGAGAGGCGAGCCGCGTTCGGCTTCGAGGCCCTGAGTCGGCATTGCTTGCGGCGGATCGAGGCGCGGCTCGAACAGCCCGCGCGGGAGAAAGGTGACTGGTCCGTCGCCCTCCCTTCGGGGTGCGACTGCGAGCTCTGCGTCACGCTCGGCGAGTTCCTCTTCGACCCGGACGAACAGCGGCTCGAGTGGCCGATCGCCAAGGAGAAGAGACGGCACGTCCACGGCAGGATCGACGCGCACGAGCTTCCCGTCCGGCACCAGACCCGGCGCTCGGGCAGGCCCTACACGCTGGTGCTGGAGAAGACGAAGACGCTCTTCGAGCGCGAGGCTGCGGAGCGGCGTGCCTGGCAGGCCGACTTGAAGTGGCTCAGGGGGCCGGTCCGCCGGCGCCGCACCGCGGAGACCTGAATCGCCCGGCATCGGGCGGCGACAACGCAGATCTACACGGACGTCCTGGGCTCGGTGCCGGCGCCGTGCGAAGCCCGACAGATCGACTCTGAGACCGGGGCATGGGTTGGCTCGGGAAGATACAGCCTGGAGCGCAGTGGCCCGATTGTGGTATCATAGGGGCAGCGAAGCGGGGTTTGGGCGTCGAAGTGGGCGCCGGCCAACAAGATGGTGGGGAAAGCTGAGGATGTGACATGTCAGTATGGCGTAGAGATCTGGAGAATCCAGAACTCGGGGTGTTCCGGCCGCGTGAATCCACGAAGCGGAGGAACAGACACTCCGAACTGGGCCCAGGAGCTCCGCGGTCGCCAGACCGCAGAGTTCCGAGCAACGGGAGACCGAAGGTTGCACTTAAACCGAGTCTTTCCAGATACTTGAGCGAGGACTCACAGATGGCCGTGCAGGGAGTTCTGCGGTCCGATCACCGCAGAACTCCGACAATGGGGAGTTCTGCGGTTTGTACACCACAGAACTCCGACCGCGGAGACGGGAGGGCAGCAGCTAAGTCGCTGACCTACCAAAAATTACACGTAGAGTGGGGCTTGGGCGAATGGGAGATCCGCAGTGTCTTGACCGCGGAATTCTAGTTGTGCGGCGGAGTAACCGTTTGCCTCAGCTGCAAGAGCCAGTGGTAAGGAAATCACAGAAATGAAACACGTTCGCAACTTGGTCCTCCTCGCGACAATGGCTATCGGCGTCGCGGCGTGCAAGGATGTCACCAACACGGCCCAGAACGGAACTCCGGCGGAAGGTAGTCAGACTCCCCAAGGATCGACATCGAACTCCGGAGGCGAGATTCTGGCCGCGGCCACCGAGGGCGGCTGGCAGAACGTCGATCTGCTCGTATCTTCCGGAGATGCTATACAGGCGTCAAAGAACTGCGTAGAGGAGCGCACGGGCGCCACCAGTTGTTACGCATTCCTTACGCGAGAAGCCTACGAAGCAGCACAGCCAAAGGCCGCCGGAAACTTCACGCTGACCTGTTGGGCGGCACGATGGACGAGGAACAAGGAGGGCACGGTATCTGGGGGCCTCAATAACTACCTGCCGCCGGCCTGCCCCGCATCGTCGAGGTTCGAGACACCGAAGCAGGCCGACGAAGCGTCGGCCGAGCCTGCCACAAGTGAGCCACTCGAGCTGAGGCTCACCCTCGAACCCACAGTGACTGGCGACCAGATCTTGCTCCAAGGCGCCACGAACCTGCCAGACGGAACGGAGCTCTCTACTTCTGTGTCGGGCAGAGGCTTCACGGGCCAGGACAAGGCCGTCGTGAAGGGCGGACAATGGCGCAGCGGCCCTTTCGGACCCAGAGGAGGCTTAGAACCTGGCACGTATGAGGCGAGCGTCACGCTGCCCTATGGGCGCACTCAAGCGGAGAAGATTCAGACACAGCTGGGGCGGCAGTTGGAAAAGCTCAGCGGTCCGCTGATGGAAACAAACCCCGAGCTAGAGTTCATGGGCCAGAGCGCTACCGTCAAGGCGAATGTCAGAGTGCAGTAACGTCTACGCGCCGCCGCCCAACCCGGCCACTGCAGCGGACGCCACCCGTCGCTTCGCGCCGGGCGTCGCCGCTGAGCGGCAAGGCCGTTCTGCGGCTTGGCCGATGACGAGAATGGCGACGAACCAAGAGCTTGGTCATGTCGGTGATTGAGAGGATTCGCCATAAGATTCGCACTCGAGAGTACTATCTCTCGGCGCACGCCGAAGAGGAGATGGCCGACGATGGATTTGAGCGGAAGGATGTAGAGAACGCCATCTTTAACGGTTTCATCGAGAAAAAACTCACCCATGACATCAGAGGGACGCGCTACCGGATCGAAGGACCAGCAAGAGACAGCAGGCTGATGCATGTTCTGTGTCGCCTCAGAGAGATAGGCGACCTGATCATCATCACGGTTTACGAGAAGGAGTGAAGATCATGGAATGCGAATTCTGCGGTTCTCAGACTACACATAAGAGGGTACGGAAACAACACTGGCTAAACGGCAGACTGTACATAGTTGAGAATGTTGACGCGGAGGTCTGTCGAGAGTGCGGGGAACGGTATTTCCATGCCACAACTCTGGACAGGATAGACGATTTGATCACCGGAGAGCATCCCGTTAAGGAAACCTGGTCGGTGGAGGTGCTGTCTGCGTGATTTTTCAGACGCGACGGGGC
>DASWIG010000239.1:0-15576 GCA_036397835.1 Thermoanaerobaculia bacterium | reverse complement strand
TTGCCGGTGGCGCCGTGGGCGATGGCCTCGGCGCCGCGGTCGGCGGCCACGCCCATCAGCCCGCGGGCGATCACCGGACGCGCCAGGGCGGTGCCGAGGAGGTAGTACCACTCGTAGACGGCGTTGGCGCGCAGCGCCGGGTAGATCGTGTCGCGCACGAACTCCTCGCGCAGGTCCTCGGCCACGAAGTCGTCGGCGCCGGTCAGGGCGGCGGCCTCGCGGGCGGCGTCGATCTCCTCGTCGCCCTGGCCCACGTTGCAGGTGTAGGCGATCACCTCGGCGTCGTATTTCTGCTTGATCCAGTGCAGGATGATGGACGTGTCGAGTCCACCGGAATAGGCGAGGACGACTTTCATCGCGAGATCTCCAATTGGGGTGTGTGGCTAGAAGTTGAGGAACGTCTCGTCGGTCAGCTCGAGGTACCAGATCACGCGCCCGCCGGCGTCGAGCGCCACCACGCCGTCGCCGTAGCGGGGCTCGCAGGCGTCGTGATCGGCCGAGTCCTGGTCGGTTGCGGCGCCGGGCAGGAAGTAGATCCAACGCTCGGCGGTGGCGGCGAGGAGGCGCGCCAGGAGCTCGGGCGTGCCCCTCACGCGGTGGGAGTGGGCGCCGTGGCCGGGGCAGCGCAGATCGGGCGCGCCGAGGACGGCTTCGACCTCGGCGGCCGTCCGGCCCACCGCCAGCGGCGCGAAGCGGGCGAGCTGACGCTCGCGGACGTCGTCGAAGGGGGCGCTCAGCCGCCGCCCGGCCACCAGCATCCCCACCAGGACGACGACGGCCAGCCCCATCAGGGCCCGCGCCGGCCGCCGGTGCCGCCGCGCCAGGATCGCCGCCACGATGGCGACGAGAGCCGCCGCGGGCACGGCGCCGACCACCAAGAGCTCACCGAGCGCGGCTGCGGGGAACATTGCGGGATCGTAGCACCACCGGTGTGCCCGCGCGGTAAGATGCCCGCTCGCCCAAGCCCTTCACGCGAGCGATCATGACGACCCCGGAAGCGCCCGAGATCTCCCTCGTCATCCCGGTCTACGACGAGGCGGAGAGTCTGCCGATCCTGGCGGCGGAGATCGCCGAGGCCCTCGCCGGGCGCGACCACGAGGTGATCTTCGTGGACGACGGCAGCCGCGACGGCAGCCTCGAGGTGCTGCGCCGTCTCCGGCGCGAGGACCGGCGGCGCCGGGTGCTCCACCTGGAGCGCAACAGCGGCCAGTCGGCCGCCTTCGACGCCGGCTTCCGGGCGGCGCGGGCGCCGATCGTGGTCACCCTCGACGCCGACCTGCAGAACGACCCCGCCGACATCCCGCGGCTGGTGGCGGCGCTCGCCGGCTGCGACATGGTCTCGGGCGTGCGCGTCGAGCGCCGCGACCGTTGGTCGCGGCGGGTGGCGTCGCGCATCGCCAACCGGGTGCGCAACGCCGTGGTCCACGACTCGGTCACCGACGTCGGCTGCTCGCTCAAGGCCTACCGCGCCGCGGTGGTGCGGCGGCTCAAGATGTTCGACGGCCTGCACCGTTTCCTGCCGGCACTGGTCGAGATGCAGGGGGGGCGCGTCGAAGAGATTCCCGTGCGCCACCGGCCGCGGCTCCACGGCGCCAGCAAGTACACCATCGGCCGTCGGCTGCGGCGCTCGCTGGTCGACATGGCCGCGGTGCGCTGGATGCAGAGCCGCTGGATCGACGAGGGCCGCGTCGAGGAGATCGACTGACCGCCTGTGCTACGCTTCGCCGGTCCAGGAGGATCCCTTGGCCAACGAATTCGACCTGATCGTGATCGGCAGCGGCCCCGGCGGTTACGTGGCCGCGATCCGTGCGGGCCAGCTCGGGCTGGCGACCGCGGTGGTCGAGAAGGACCCCTATTACGGCGGCACCTGCCTGCACCGCGGCTGCATCCCCACCAAGGCGCTGCTCCACACCGCCGCGATGCTCGACGAGATCCGCGGCTGCGCCAGGATCGGCCTCTCGGTGGCGCCGCCCGAGCTCGAGCTCGCCAGGGCCCACGAGTACAAGGACGACGTGGTGGCGAAGAACGCCCAGGGCGTGGCGGCGCTGCTCAGGAAGAACGGCGTCACCGGCCTGCACGGCACCGGCCGCCTCACGGGACCCCACACCGTGGAGGTCGAGCGCGACGGCGAGAGCGCCGCCTACGAGGCCAGGCACGTGCTGATCGCCACCGGCTCGGTGCCGCGCGAGCTGCCCTTCGCGGCGGCGGACGGCCGCCGCGTGATCAACTCCGACCACGCGCTCAAGCTCGCGAGCGTGCCGGCGTCGCTGACCGTCCTCGGGGCCGGGGCCGTGGGCTGCGAGTTCGCGTCGATCTACGCGTCGTTCGGCTCCCGCGTCACCCTCGTCGAGATGCTGCCGCGGCTGCTGCCGCTCGAGGACGAGGAGGTCTCGACGGAGCTCGAGCGCTCCTTCCGCAAGCGCGGCATCCGCTGCCTGACCGCGACGCGGGTGACCGAGGTCGCCGCCGGCGAGACCGGCGTGCGGCTGGCGCTCGAGCGCGAGGGCGGCGAGCGCTCAGAGCACGAGTCCGAGGTCCTGCTGGTGGCGGTCGGCCGCGCGCCGTTCACCGCCGGCCTCGGGCTCGAGGAGCTCGGCGTCGGGCTCGACCGCGGCTACGTCGAGGTCGACCCCTTCATGCGCACGGCCCTTCCCCACGTCTACGCCATCGGCGACGTGGTGGCCACGCCGTGGCTGGCGCACGTGGCCTCGAGCGAGGGCATCCTGGCGGTCGAGCACCTGGCCGGCGAGGAGGTGCGGCCGATCAACTACGACCACGTGCCCTCGTGCACCTACTGCGTGCCCGAGGTGGCGAGCGTCGGCCTCACCGAGGCCCGCGCCCGCGAGCGCGGCTACGACGTGGCGACCGGCAAGTTCCCGTTCTCGGCGCTCGCCAAGGCGCGCATCCTCCGCCACCCCGAAGGCTTCGTGAAGGTCGTGCGCGAGACCAGGTATGATGAGCTGCTCGGGGTCCACGTCGTCGGCCCCCACGCCACCGACCTCATCGCCGAAGCCTGCGTGGCGCTCCGCCTCGAGTCGACCACCGAGGAGCTGGTGCGCACCATGCACGCCCATCCGACGCTGTCGGAGGCGGTCATGGAGGCGGCCCACGCGGCGGTGGGCCACAGCATCCACGTCTGAGAGACGGCATTCCATCTGAGAGACACCGCCATGGCAACCGAAGTCCTGATGCCCCAGATGGGGGAATCGATCGCCGAGGCCACCATCACCCGCTGGCTGGTCAAGGTCGGCGAGAAGGTGGAGCGCGACCAGCCGCTGCTCGAGATCTCGACCGACAAGGTCGACTCGGAGATCCCGAGCCCGGCCACGGGCGTGCTGCTCGAGGTCCGCCACCAGGAGGACGAGACGGTGCCGGTCAACGAGATCGTGGGCCTGATCGGCGAGCCCGGCGAAGCGACGGCCTTCGAGCCGGCGCCGGCGCCGGCGGCGGCAGCCCCAGCGCCTGCGGCGGCGAAGGACGACGGCGGCGCCGAGAAGGCCGGAGGGGAGATGCCGCTCGAGGAGCGCCTGCGGCGCTACTCCAGCCCGCTGGTGCGCAACATCGCCAAGAAGGAAGGCGTCGACCTCGGCGCGGTGGCGGGGACCGGCCTCCACGGCCGGGTGACCAAGAAGGACATCCTCGCCTACCTCGAGCAGCGCCGGGCCCCGGCGCCCGCTCCCGCCGCGCCGACGCCGGCCGCCCGGCCCGCCGGCGTCTTCTCGGTGCCCGCCTACCACGCGGGCGAGAACGTGGAGATCGTGCCGATGTCGCGGATCCGCCAGATCACGGCGGACCACATGATCTATTCCAAGGCCACGTCGGCGCACGTGACCACGGTCTTCCACGTCGACATGTCGCGGGTCGCCGCGGCGCGCCGGCGGACCCGGGCGAAGTTCGAGCAGGAGGTCGGCACCAAGCTGACCTTCATGCCGTTCATCTTCCGCGCCGTGGCCAAGGCGATCCGCGCCTGGCCGATCTTGAACGCCGCCGTCGACGGCGCCAACGTCGTCTACAAGAAGGACGTGAACCTCGGCATGGCGGTGGCCATGGGCCACGGGCTCATCGTGCCGGTGCTGCGCCGCGCCGACGAGCTGAGCCTGGTGGGGCTGGCGCGCGCGGCCAACGACCTCGCCGACCGCGCCCGCCAGAAGAAGCTCAAGCCCGAGGAGACCCAGGGCGGCACCTTCACGATCACCAACCCGGGCGTCTTCGGCAGCCTCTTCGGCACCCCGGTGATCAACCAGCCGCAGGTGGCGATCCTCGGCATCGGCACCATCGAGAAGCGTCCCGTGGTGCAGACCGACGAGGACGGCCACGACCGGCTCGCCATCCGCACCATGTCGTACTTCGCCCTCACCTTCGACCACCGGCTGATCGACGGCGCCGACGCCGACCACTTCATGAACGCGGTCAAGGCGACGCTCGAGGACGACGCGTGGGACGAGCTCGACCCCTACCTTCCGTAGGGCGGACATGAGCTGGTGGCAGGCGTTGCTGCTCGGCGTCGTCGAGGGCGTGACCGAGTACCTGCCGATCAGCTCGACCGGGCACCTGATCCTCACCGCCTGGCTGCTCGGCCTCGCCGACGACCCCGAGCGGTGGGCCGCCGCCTTCGCCTTCAATATCGTCATCCAGGCGGGGGCGATCGCGGCCGTCGCCCTCCTCTACCACCGGCGGTTGCGGCGGATGGCCGCCGGTCTCCTGGGCCGCGACGACGAAGGTCGGCGGCTCGCCGTCCTCCTCGGGATCGCCTTCCTGCCGGCCGCCGTCCTCGGTCCGCTGCTCGACGAGACGATCGAGACTCGCCTCAACGGGCCGTGGCCGGTGGCATTCGCGCTCTTCGCCGGCGCCGTTCTGATGCTCGCCGTCGCCTGGAAGCGTCCGGGCGCCGGAGGGCGTGGCCTCGAGGCGGTCGACTGGCGGCTGGCGCTGGCGGTCGGCGCCGGCCAGTGCCTCGCCATGTGGCCCGGCACCAGCCGCTCGATGATGACCATCGTGGTGGGGATGCTCGGCGGCCTCGCGCCGGCGGCCGCCGCCGAGCTCAGCTTCCTGCTCGGCCTGGTGACGCTGACGGCGGCCACCGGCTACAAGCTCGCGACCGGCGGCACCGCAGTAGTCGCGCACTTCGGCGTCGGCGCCCTGGCGATCGGCTTCGCCGCCGCGACGGTCTCGGCGGCGCTGGCGGTGCGGTGGTTCGTGGGCTTCCTCAACCGCCGGGGCCTGGCCCCGTTCGCCTGGTACCGGCTGGCCCTCGCCCTGCTGCTGGCGGCGGCGCTGCTAGGAGGCGCGCTCCGCGTCCCGGACGGCCGAGCCCTCGATGACCTCGCGCACGATCTCGACCAGCGCCGCGGGCTTGAACGGCTTGGGCAGGAAACCCGCCATGTCCCTGCCGGCGGCGAGGTCGGCCGTATCGCGCTCGTTGTGTCCGCTCAGGAGCACGACGGGGACCTCGGGATTCAGGCGCTGCAATTCGTGAAACGTCTCCGCGCCGTTCATCCCCGGCATCGACATGTCGAGGAGCACCGCCCGGATCTCGTCGCGGTGCTCGCGGAAGACTCGCAGGGCCTCGTGTCCGTCCCCGGCTTCGAGCACCATGAAGCCGCGGGCGCTGAGGACCGTGGTCATCACCAGGCGGACCATGGGCTCGTCGTCGACGACCAGCAGGACTCCGCTCGATCGCCAGTCGCGCGACGCATCTCGCCGGGCGTTGTCGTGCTGTTTGTTCGCGGCCAGGTTCTGCACTGCAATAGCGCCGACGTGACGGCGCGGGTCCGGCGCGCGTCGGGTCGACCTCCGAGGGTGCGGCTCAGCGAGGTTCTCGCCGGATCTTACTACACTTCCGCCGGCATTCGGCACTGCGCCGTCACGGCAAGGCAGGTGTAGAGTCGTCCGGTGCGCTACGGACCACGCTGCCGGCTTCTCGCGATCCTGGCTCTCCTCGTCCTTGCGGGGATCGACCTCCGGGCCGCCGCGGCGCCCCAGGAGGGCGCGGCAGGCCCGGAAGAGCCGGCCGTGCTGGGCGCGCCGACGGCTTTCGACTTGAGCGGCGAGCTGACCGACCAGGTCCGGGTGGCGGCCGGCGACCGCCTCCACGCCGCCCCCGCCGCGCGCGCTCCCGTGCTGGCGCGGTTCGCCGCGGCCGTCGACCTGCCGGTGCTCGAGCGCCGCGGCGCATGGGTCCAGGTGCGCTACGGCTCGTGGAGAGGCTGGGTGCGCGCCGGCCGTTCGGGGGACGAGGAGGGGCACGACGAGACCGAGGAGGCGGCCCCACCCACCACGCCGTGGACGGCGCCGGCAGGAGCGGATCCTGCCCAAGTCGAGCGCGCCCGGGCGCTTCTCAAGGCCGAGCGCCGATTGTCGTGGGGCCCCTACGACCTCTATACCGACGTCGCCCGCGAGGCGCTGCTCGCCGTGCTCGGCGCCGTCGCGGTCCGTCTTCCGGAGGCGTTCGCGCGGCGTTACGCTCTCGCGGCGACGGGCGTCGCCCGCGAGGCCGTCGTCCTCTATGCCCGCGACGCCGCCTACCGCGACTATGCCGCCGGCCACGAGGACCTCGCGGAGCTCGACAGCTCCGGACACGCGGTGGGCGGCCTGGCGGTCCTCGCCGTGGGCGAGCGCCATCGCGACGAGGTGCGCGGCCTGCTCGTCCACGAGCTGACCCACCTGCTGACCTACCGGATCCTCGGCCCGCGGCTGCCTCCCTGGCTCGCCGAAGGGCTCGCCGAGGACCTCGCCTACTGCCGGGTCGCGGCCTCGGGCGAGCTGGAGCTGGCGACGCTCGACGCCTGGCGGGCGATGCGCGCGCAGACGGTCGTCAGCGTGCGGGGCCGGCCGGAGTCGACGGTCGTCAGGTCGCGCGGCGGACCGGAGCTGGCGCTCGCGGAGCTGCGGGAACGCTGGCGCCAGCCGGACCGGCCGGCCCTCGAGCTTCTCCTCGGGCTGCCGCACCTCGACTTCATGGACCCCGACCGGCGTCCGATCCACTACCCGATGAGCGCCTTCCTGGTGCGCTACCTCCTGGCTTCCGAGGACCGCGCGGAACGCTTCCGCGCCTTCCTCGCCGCGGTGGCACGCGGCGAGGAAGGCGGCGGGGGCGAGCTGCTCGCCCACCTCGGGTCGAGCTGGGAGGAGCTCGAAGCCGGCCTCGGCGAGTGGCTCTTCAGCCGCGACGCCGCACGCCCTCCACCGGGGGCGGATTGAGCATGGACGGCGGGTCGACGGACGGCGGGCCGTTGAACCGCGGCAGACGAAGCGATTATGCTGGTGACCGTCTCATGAGCGCGCCCAGACAGCTTATCCAGGTCGGAGACCAGCAGATCGCCCTGCCGGAAGGCGTCACGGTCTCCGAATGGGGTCTCGAGAAGGTCACGGTCCAGAACCCCCGCATCCGGGCCTTCCTCGGTTGCACCAAGCTGCTCGGCAGCGTCCTCGAATCGAATTACGCCATCCTCCACTGCTCGCCCGAGCGCCTCGAAGAGATCTGGCGCAAGGTGCGCAAGGTGGCGGAGCTGATCCGCACCAGGATCGCCCCGCTGCTGCGGGTGTCCTCGCGCATCCCCGACCTCGAGGCGGCGCGCCAGCGCGCCCAGGACGCCTACACGTTCCTCGATCACGGCGTGCTGGTCCAGCTCTCGGACTTTCCCGAGAACGTGGCCCCCCACCGTCTGATGGACCTGCGCAAGCTCCTCTGCGTGTCCATCGGCCAGCTCCATTCCTTCCTGCAGGACACCTTCAGCGACCTGGCGGCGAGCGACCCGCGCAGCGGCCCGCACGACGCGGACTACTTCATCTCGCGGCGGTTTTCCGAGGACATCGACGAAGCCGAGTGGCTCTACGCCACCGTCAGCCGCCTGCTGCGGCACCTCGAGCGGATGATGCGGGTGCTGCCGGTCGACCTCGGCACGCTGGCCCAGCAGGTGCGGCGGGAGAAGACGATCCCCCACCACCACATGTGGGAGGGCGTCAAGAGCTTCCTCGACCTGCTGACCGGCTCCCTGGTGCCCAAGCTGCGGGAGGTGCTGGCGCTGCGGGGCATCCGCTTCTCGGAGATGGAGGTCGTCGACCGCTACGCCCACGACCTCCCGGTGCGCTGCCGGATGCTGGCGGAAGTCCACGACCTGGGAGGCGAGACGATCGAGGAGATCCAGGCCAACGTCGGCTCGAGCCACGTGGAGCTCGAGCAGTGCGGCCTCGACCTGAAGACGTGCCATGCCGTGGTCAGCCGCCGGATGGCCGATCACATGCGCGAGATCGACCGTATCCTCCGCGACCTCATCGCCTTCATCCCGCTGTGGCTCCAGGGCATCTCGAGGCGCCGGGCGCTGATGCTGCGGAAGATCGAGGACCTCGACGACGCGGAGCTCGCCCCCTCGCGGTCGCGGCCCGCCGAGGAGTGGCCGGCCGAGGCAGAGGCCGAGGCGGAGGGAGCCTGAGGCGAGGGGTCGCGGCTCGCGACCCCGCACGCCAGCCCGAGCACGACGGCGACCAGGAAGGCGTTGGCCGGCAGGGTGAGCCCGAAGTCGACCGACGCATGGGCCAGGACCCCCGCCAGCGCGCCCCAGGCGGCCAGCACCATGGCCCGGTCCTCGGAGCGCCGGCCGTAGCGCAGGAGGCGCCAGAGACGGCGCGCCAGGACCGTCCCCCCCCACAGCAACAGCGCGGCCCCGGCCAGGCCCGTGGTCACCAGCGCCTCCACCACGTCGCTGTGGGCGTGGAACCAGGTCAGCTCGAGCTCCGCCGGCTGCACCAGGGGAAAGGCCTGGCGAAACGTCCCGAGGCCGGTGCCGGTCCACGGGAACCGCCACCACAGCTCGAGGCTCTCGGCGACGACCGTGCGGCGGACGTTCCCCGCCACGTCGTAGGCCGAGGTCTCGATCCAGCGGCCCATGCCCTGCTGCCAGCCGAAGTAGAGGAGGCTTGCGAGGCCCAGCGCCACGGCGCCCAGCCCCGGCAGCGCCGCGCGCCAGTTGCGCTCGCGCAGACCCAGCGCCAGGGCCTGGGCGAGGAGGGCGGTCAACCCTCCGAGGAACCCTCCCCGCGAGCCCGTGAAGGCGAGGCCCACGAACAGCATCACGAAGAAGAACCAGGGCAGCACCACCAGGAGCAGGCGCCGCTCGAGCGGGGCGCCGCCGTGCTGCGCGCGGCCGGCCGACCACCACGCCCAGGCGAAACAGGCGGCGAGCGCCACGGTGAGGAACATGGCGAAGTGGTCGGGATTGACGAAAGTGCCGCGCAGGCGCGCGCCGCCCCCGGGCAACTGCCGGCCCCAGATCTCCGAGCTGCGCTCGAACCAGCGCTCGGCGCCGTAGCTGATCTCGAAGATCGCCGTCGCCAGCAGCCCCGCCCCCAGGAGGCGCCGCAGGCGGCGCTCGCGCGCCAGGATGGCAGCGGCGGCCATCGCCGCGGCGGCCGCCAGCCAGAGCAGCGCCGTCGACCGCGAGACCGCGGGCGACACGGAAAGCGGCACCCATCCTCCGGGCTCGTCGAGCAGGGCCCGGGCGTCCCGCCACAGGGCGGCCCCGCTCGGCGCGGCCAGCTCGGCCAGCCACCCGGGCCAGGAGAGCGACTGCGCCAGGCCGAAGACCCCGACGCCGGCGACCGCGGCCGCCGGCGCTGCCGCGGCGCCCAGCGCGTCCGCATCGCGCCGCGCGACGAGCAGCAGGAGGAGGGCGAGGAAGCTGGCGGCTTCGAGGGCGGCGCGGTCTCGCGGCAGGACGCTGCCGAAAGGCAGGGGCGAGAGCGCGACCACGGCGAGGAGCAACACGGCCGCGGCGGCCGCCGGCAGGTCCGGAAGATGTCGTATCATCGCCGAGCGGCAGAAGGAGGAGATTCCAAGAGTGCGCTTCCGAACGCAGATCTTCGTGTGCGTTTCCCTGTGCGTCTGCGTGGGGACGCCGCTCATGCTAGCGCCGCTCGGCGCCCAGTACAACCCACCCGGAGACCTCCTCGCCGGCGACCTGCTCCAGGACGAGAAGGCGCTTCGCGCCAGCCTCGACGACGCCCGCTGGCGCTGGGGCGCCCTGCGCCTGGAGCCGTGGATCGGCCTCAGCGACGTGTCGTTCGTGACCGGGGCGCAGGGCACGGGCGAGACCGCCGACGACCTCACGGCGACGCTCGGAGCCGGCGTGCGGGGCTACCTGAAGACGGGCCCCAACGTGATCTGGGCGGCCCATGCCCTGCCCGAGTACGTCTGGTGGCAGGACGAGGACGACAAGGCCCGTCTCAACGGCCGCTACGGCGTCGGCCTGTTCGCCTTCACGAACCGTCTCGACCTGGAAGCCTCGGCGCGGCGCCACGAGCGCCAGGGCTACTTCAGCTCCGAGCTCCAGAGCCTGACCACCACCCGCAGCGACAGCGCGCGGCTGGCCCTCGAGCTGGCCCTCACGCGACGCCTCTACCTCGCCGCCAGCGGCGAGCGCGAGCAGGCGGAGAACCGGGAAGCGGGCGACGCGGTCTTTTCCCTGCTCGACCGGAAGACCGCGACGGCCAGGGCGCTCGTGGGCTACCGCTCGCCCCGCGGATGGTGGATCGGCGCCGGCTTGGAGGAGAGCACGGTCGATTTCGACGACGACGCCCGCGACCTCTCGAACGAAGGGCAGGCGGGCCTGCTCGACGCCGGCTACGAAGGGCCGCGCTTCACCCTCCGCCTCCGGCTCGAGCGGCGCTCCCTCGAGCCCCGCGGCGACTCGGACTTCGTCCCGGTCGACCTCTCCACCGGTCTCGTCGAGACCCAATGGGACCTCCACCGCAGCGTCCGGGGGTTCCTCTACGGCCGTCGACAGCTCGCCTACTCGATCCGCCCGGAGACCTCCAACTTCGTGAGCGGCCGCTACGGGGCGCGCCTCGACATCTCCCTGCGCGGGCGCGGACCGGCGCTCGAGGTCGCGGTCGAAGCCGGCGAGGACGACTACGAGCCGGCGGCGGCGCAGGCGCTCGCCCGCGTCGACGACGTGACCGCCTTCGGCGTGGGCCTGCGCTTCGAGCTGCGCCGGGCGCTCAAGATGCGGCTCGGCCTGACGCAGACCGACTACGACTCGAACGTCGACGCATTCGACCGCGACGTGACGGCGTGGAGCGCCGTCGTCGAGGTCTCGGCCCTGCGGGAAAGGTTCCGTCTCGGCGACGGCGAGAAGATCTGGTAACCTAGGAGGATGAGGAATCGTCCGCCGATCGGCACCGGGATCGGCTTTCTCCTGATTTGGGCTTGGGGACTGATTTCGGCGTCGGGACCGTGTGCGAGCGCCGCGGCGGCGCAGCCGGCCTCGAACCCGGTCGGTCCGCGCGACAAGGTCGAGATCCGCGTGGTCGAGCTGCCGGAGCTCGACCGCGAGTTCCAGGTCGCGGGCGACGGCACCATCGAGCTGCCGAACATCGGCAAAGTCGAGGTGGCGGGGCTGACCGAGAGCGAGATCGCCGCCGAGCTGCGCCGGCGCCTGGAGGAGGTCGGCATGCGGCGCGCCACGGTGAGCGTGCGCATCACCGAGTACTCGCGGCCGGTCTCGGTGCTGGGAGCCGTGGTCAACCCGGGCAACCGTCCCATCGACGGGCGCTCGACGCTGCTCGACGTCCTGCTCATGGCCGGGGGGCTGACCAGCGACCGCGGACGCGTGATCCAGGTGCGGCGGCGTGCCGCCAACGGTCTCTCGGACCAGGTCGAGATCAGCGTCGACGAGCTCATGGAGCGCGGCGATCCGGCGGCCAACATCCCGATCTTCGCCGGCGACGTCGTCCACGTCCTGCCGGCCGAGACCGTCCGCGTCAGCTTCCTCGGCGAGGTCAACCAGACCGGCAACGTGACCTTCCGCCGCACCGACCCGGTCACCCTGCTGGTCGCCATCGCCCAGGCCGGCGGGCTCACCGAGCGGGCCGCGAGCAGGATCCGCATCCTGCGCCGCCAGGGAGCCGACCGGGTCGAGGTCGTCGCCAACTACCGCCGCATCCTGAGCGGCAAGGACCCCGATCCTGAGCTCGCCGACGGCGACATCGTGATCGTCAAGGAGGCGTTCTTCTGATGCACGCCCGCGCCGGTCCGGACAACGTCTACTACGAGCTTGCCCCCGAGGCCCCGGGGCCGGCGCCGGAAGGCGACGCCTTCGACGTCGCCAAGTACCTCCACGGGCTGCGCCGCCGGTGGCCGCTGGTGGTGGTCTGCTGCCTGCTGGCCGGGACCTTCGCGCTGATCCGCTACTCCCTCACCCCGAAGGAGTACCAGGCGACCACGATCATCCAGATCGAGCGCAAACGCCTCTCGCTGCTCACTCTGGGCCAGGCCGGCTGGCTGGAAGACTGGTGGAACATGGAGTATTACCCCACCCAGTACCGCCTGCTGAAGAGCCGGGGCATGGCCGAGCGCGTGGTGATGAACCTGCGCCTGCACGAGGATCCGAACATGACCGGCCGCCCCGCCGGCCGGCTGACGCCGCAGGGCGAGACCGCGGTCACCAGCTCCGACGACGCCGCCGAGCTCGCCGACCTCGCCAACCGCGTGAAGGGCGGCCTCACCGTCAACCCGATCGCCGAGACCCAGCTCGTCGAGCTCACCTTCCGCTCGACCTCCCCCGAGCTGGCGTCGCGGGTCGCCAACGGCTACGCCGAGGCCTTCATCCAGTGGGGCATCGAGACCCGCAACACCACCGTCGGCCAGGCCTCCAGCACCTTGAGCGCGCAGATCGAGAGCCTGCGCCAGGAGATCGAGGAGCTGCAGCAGCAGCAGAACAAGTTCGCCTACGACGCCGGCGACACGCTCGATCCGGCCGGGGAGGCCTTGATCGAACGGCGCCGCACGCTCGAGACCCAGTCCAACCGCGTGATCGCCGAGCGCATCAGCAAGGAGGTGGCCTACAAGCAGCTCCTCGACCTCTCCGACGAGATGATCGCCAACACCGCCTCGGGCGGCCGCGTCAACCAGCTCCAGGACGAGCTCTTCCAGCTCGAGAGCGAGTACCGGGAGAAGCTCGAGACCTACCGTCCCGAATGGCCGGACATGGTCTCGCTGCGCGGCCGGATCGAGGAGAAGCGGGAGGCGGTGGCGCGCCTGGTGCGGGAGACGGTCAACCAGATCCGCGACCAGGCCTACGCCGACTACCAGAAGGCGCGCCAGGAGGAAGACCGCATCGCCGCCGAGCTGCGCAACCTGGCCGAGGAGGGACGCCAGTCCAACTCCTCGGCCCTGCAATACAACAACCTGCTGACGCTCATCAACACCCGCAAGGAGCTCCTCAGCGAGCTCCTGAAGCGTCAATCCCAGACCGAGGTCGCTTTCCGGGCGCAGACGGGACAGGAATCCAACGCCCGCGTGATCGACAGCGCCGTGGTGCCGAACGCGCCGTTCCGGCCCTCGCTGAGGCGCGACCTGTCACAGGCCCTCCTGCTCGGCCTGCTCCTCGGCCTCGGCGGCGTCGTGCTGCTCGAGTACCTCGACCGCACCATCAAGACGCCCGAGGAGCTCGAGAGCCTCCTCGGCCTGCCCAACCTGGCGGTCATACCCGATATCGACGAGGCACGGCGGGGCGCCGGCGGGCGGGCGCGCTACGGCAACCAACGGGGCTACGGCTACAACTACAACTACGCCTACGGCTACGGAGCCCCGCGGCAGGGGCGCAAGGCGTCGCGCAAGAGCGGGGGCGGCAAGGCCGCATCCGGCGGCGAGCAGGCGCAGCAGATCGAGCTGCTGCCCTTCCTCGACTCCCGGCTGGCGATCTGCGAGGCCTACCGCTCGCTGCGCACCGCCCTGCTGCTCTCGAGCGCCCACACGCTGAAGCTCGTCGCCGTGACCTCGGCGATGCCCGGCGAGGGCAAGACCGCCACCACCGTCAACCTCGGCGTCGTGCTCGCCCAGCTCAACCGCCGCGTCCTGCTGATCGACGGCGACCTGCGGCGCGCCCGCATGCACAAGGTCCTCGAGGTGTCGAACCGCTTCGGCCTGGTCAACTACCTCACCGGCCAGATCGAGCTCGAGCGGGTGTTCCTGGAGACGCGGGTGGCCAACCTCTGGGTCTGTCCGGCGGGGCCGACGCCCCCCAATCCCTCCGAGCTGCTGGCCTCCGACCGCATGGCGGAGTGCTTCACCAACGCCCGCCAGCGCTTCGACATCATCGTCATCGACACGCCGCCGGTGCTGCCGGTCGCCGACGCGGTCATCCTCGGCTCGCAGGTCGACGGCGTGATCCTCTGCGCGCGGGCCGGCATGCTCCTGAGGGAGGACGCGCGGGCCTGCCGCGAGCGGCTCAAGTACGAGGAAATCCGCATCCTGGGGACGGTGCTCAACCGCTACCGCGCCCGCGCCGGCAGCTACGACAAGAGCTACAAGTACTACGGCGCCTACGAGGAGACGCCGGCGCCCGCCGAGCCGCGATCGAGCGCCGCATGACGCGACGGACCGCGGCAACGCGCGAGAGCAACGGCGAGCCGGTCGAGGTCTCAGGACTGATCGACCTGCACACCCACGTGCTTCCCGGCATCGACGACGGCGCCGCCTCGTTCGCCGAGGCGGAGGCCATGTGCCGCGCCGCCGCCGCGGACGGCTGCACGGCCCTGGTGGCCACGCCTCACCTGCGCCACGCGCGGTTCTGGAACGGCGAGCGCCGCGAGCTCGAGGCTCTCTTCGACGAGGCGCGCGAGCGTCTCGGCGGCGAGATCGAGCTCTATCTCGGCGGCGAGATCGCCGTCCACTTCGAGAGCGTCGACGAGATCTTCGAGCTGCCCCGCGGCGAGCTGCTCACCCTCGCCGGGTCGCGTTACGCGCTGCTCGAGCTCGACTGGCACGGCATCGGGCCCGACGTCTTCGACGTCGTCCACGAGCTCAAGGTGAGAGGGCTGTTTCCGATCATCGCCCATCCCGAGCGGGTGAGCTGGCTGTCCTCGGACTCCCGCCTGGTCGAGTCCCTGGTGGCGCGCGGCGCCTACGTCCAGATCACCGCCATGAGCCTGACGGGCGAGCTCGGAGGCGGCCTGCGCAAGCTGTGCGAGGAGTGGATCGAGGCCGGCTGGGTCCACTTCGTGGCCAGCGACGCGCACGGCGCGCGGCTGCGTCCTCCCGGGCTCGCGGCCGCCTACCGTCAGGTCGCCAGACGCTTCGGCGAGGAGGTGGCGGCGCGGCTCTTCGTCGACCAGCCGGCCGCGGTGCTCGACGACCGGCCGCTCGATCGGGTGTGACTGAGAACTTCCAGGGTGGCGAGCTTCTCCAACCCGCACGCGGGCCTGCCAGGTGGATTGCCGCGGGCCGTCGCTCTTCGTCCCGAAGGGACGGCCGCATACAGCGCGGGGTTTCAACCCTGCGTCGCGCCCGGTGCTCGGCGGCCGTTCGAGCCGCTCCGGGTTGAAACCCGGAGCTATACGCGGTCGTCCCTTCCGGACGAGGAGTGGCGGTCGAGCTGGACCGTAGCCCTCGCCGCCCGCCAGTGACTGAAGTCACTGGCTATCTCTCCACCAGGCAGCCCGTCATGCTGCTGCTGGCCGCGGCGGTGGCCCTGGGGCTCGGCGCGGTGGGGACCTTCGGCGTCATCTCCTACCTGGTCAGCCAGCGCACGGCGGAGATCGGCGTGCGCATGGCGCTCGGAGCGCGGCGCGCCGACATCC
>DASWIG010000238.1:0-7965 GCA_036397835.1 Thermoanaerobaculia bacterium | reverse complement strand
CTGAACCCTTGTGGTCGGCAGGCATGACCCCCAAGAGGGGATAGAATCACGTCAACCGCGCGGCTCCGCCATGATCGAGCTCCCCTACGGCATCGCCGACTTCCACCGCATCCGCACCCGCGGCATGCTCTACGTCGACCGGACGTCCTATGTCGGCGAAGTCGAGAGGCTCGGCGACGTCCTCGTCTTCCTGCGTCCGCGGCGCTTCGGCAAGTCGCTGTGGCTCCAGACGTTGGCCAACTACTACGACCTGCGGCGGCAGGACGAATTCGACGCGCTCTTCGGCGGTCTCGCCGCCGGCCGCGATCCGACGCAGCTCGCCAACCGCTTTTTCGTCCTCCAATGGAACCTCTCCGAGGTCGACGCCGGCGGCAGCGTCGAGCGGATCGCCGAGAGCATTCGCGAGCACGTCTCAGACCGGGCCAGGACGTTCGTGACCCAGTACGGGGAACGACTGCCCGGTCGGATCAAGGTGGACGGCAGCCCGGCGGCGGTGCTCGACAGCCTGCTGCGGATCGTCGCCGAAACGCCCTTCAAGCTCTACCTCCTGATCGACGAGTACGACAACTTCGTCAACGAGGTGATGGTCAAGGACGTAGACGTCTACCGCGGCCTGGTCGAGGCCGACGGCCCGTTCAAGCAGCTCTTCAAATCGGTCAAGGCCGCGACCGAGGGCCGGGGCCTGGAGCGGGTCTTCGTCACCGGCGTCTCGCCGGTCGCGCTGAACGACCTCACGAGTGGCTTCAACATCGCCAAGAACGTTTCCCTGGATCCGACGCTCGCCGCGCTCTGCGGCTTCCGCGAGCAGGAGATCCGGGGCCTTCTGGAGCGGATCGCCGAGGACCGGGGATTGTCCGCGGCGACGATGGAGGAAGCCCTCGACACGATGCGCACCTGGTACAACGGCTACCGCTTCACCGACTACCCGGTGGAAGAAGCGGCCGTGGACCACGTCTACAACCCGACCAACGTCCTCTACTTCTTGGACCACCTCTACCGCTTCCAGCGGCCGCCCCGCGAGCTTCACGACGAGAACCTGCGAACGGACCGCGGCAAGCTCGACTTCCTGGCCACGACCACCGCCGGCGCGGGCGTGATCGAGCGCCTTACGGAAGGCGACGGCACCGTGGCCGTCACCGAGCTCAAGGCGAGCTTCTCGCTCGCCGAGCTGACGGCGCGGCTGCGCAAGGACCGCTCGGCGGTCGCCTCGTTGCTCTACTACATGGGGCTGCTCACCCTGACGACGGACGTGCCTCCTCGGCTTGCGATCCCGAACCTGGTGGTCAGGAAGCTCTTCCTCGACCGTCTGCTGGAGATCTTCCTGCCCGCCGCGGACGACGGCTCGGGAGCACGGGAAGCCGCCCAGGCCTTCCACCAGACCGGCGATTTGAGACCGCTGCTCGACTTTTTCGCCGAGAAGATCCTGCCCGTGCTCTCCAACCGCGACCGCGGCGCCGCTCCCGCCAAGCCGGGTCAGAGCGGCAGCGGCGTGAACGAGATGGTCCTCAAGGCCCTTTTCCTGTCGCTGCTCTTCGACGACACGCGCTACGTCGCCTTCTCCGAGCTGGAGCTGTCGCAGAGCTATGCCGACCTGTGTCTTCTCGTCCGGCCGGAGATGCGCGGTCACGGCTTCTTCGACGTCCTCTTCGAGCTCAAGCTGGTACGCCGCAAGGAGCTGGGCAAGAGGGCGAAGGAGCTCGCCGCGATGGACGAGGAAGCCCTGCGGCGGTTGCCGCCGGTCACCCGGGCCCTGGCCGAGGCGCGCGAGCAGGCCGCGACCTATCGCGACGCGCTCGTCCGGCGTTTCGGCGCCGCGACGCTGAGCCTGCGCTGCTACGTCGTCGTCGCGGTGGGCCTGGAGCGGCTCCTGGGGGATGAGGTCGACGGTGTCTAGCTCTCGACCGCGAAGAGGCCGTCGACGCGCTGCGGCGGGTGCTGCTCCACGGCGAGTACGCCTGGGGCGGCGACGCCGGCTTCCTTCCGGACTGAGAGCGCTGGGAGCGCAGGCGTCCCGCCTGCTTCCTCGCCTCGCGTCAGCGCAGCCCGAGCCGTTCGTCGATCCATTCTTCGAGCGCCTGGACGTCCTCCAGCCGTCGCGCCAGCCGGTTCTCGAGCTCGACGATCTGCTGCTCGAGCTGCCATTCCCGCCTCCTGAGCTGCTCGACACGGGCCTCGATCTCCCGCTTCATCCGCTGGCTGCCGTCGTCGACTTCCAGGACCGAGCTCTCCTGCTCGATCTGCTCTTCCGCCGACGCCAACATGCTGGCCAGGTTCTCCGCCTCGGCGGCGACGCCTTCTTTCTCGCTGCGGGCGCTCCTGAGCTCGTTCTCGAGCGGCGCCAGCCGCTGGTAGCTGAGGTCCAGGCGGCGCAGGAAGACGTCCGTCTCCTGCCGCTCGAGGTGTTGGCGCAGCAGGTCGGCGATCTCTCTGAGGGTGGCGTTGAGACGCCGGAGCTCTTCCTGGGGGCTGACTTGCTCAGGGGGCGCCGGCTCCTCCGGCTGGGAATGGAGAGGCGCGGCGAACGAGAGGAGCGTCGCGAGGGCGGCAGCGAAGAGGATCGTCCTCGGAGGGATGGCTTTTCGGTTTGGCGGGTTCGTACTGCTCATGAGCAGGAAGGATACCGCTCCTTCCAATGGCACGCTGACGGTGAAGCGGGCGTAGACGGGGGCCAGCAGCGCTCGCGCCTCGTTCGTCCGATCTTGACCCGCGAGCAGATCGGCGGTCGCGTCGTTGCTCTACTACATGGGGCTGCTCACCCTGACGACGGACGTGCCTCCTCGGCTTGCGATCCCGAACCTGGTGGTCAGGAAGCTCTTCCTCGACGTCGCGGCGCGCTCGTCAGTGCCCCGAGGCCCAAGACCTCGTAGAGACGCCGCAGCTCCTCGCTGAACGCCACCGTCTCCTCCCAGTCGAGCTCCCCCTTGGCGAGAACCACCTCGAGGACGGCCCGCACTCGCGCTCCTTCGAGCCTCCACTCCACCCGCCAACGCAACGGACCGCGGTCGCCCGCCGACACTTCCGGAAACCGCGGACGCTCCGTGCCCTCCGGCAGGACGAACGTCAGATCCTGCGTCAACGTCAACGGGTAGCCGCGATTGAGGTAGAGCGGCGTCGTGCGCTCGTGGAGCGCCAGGCTCCACTCCGACGGCAGCAGGAAGGGCGCCCGCACCAGGACGCTCTCGCCCACCGGCACGACGAGCCCCGTCCAGCTCCCCTCGCCGTGCCACTCGAAGTCGCGGTCGAGGGCGGCGGGCGGCGTGAAGCGCTGCCCGGTCATCGCGAAGTAGCCGTTGACCGGTTGCAGGTACGTCAGCGCAAGAGGCAGGTTGCCGGAGCCGTGAGCGCGGGCGAGGGAGCGCAGGACGTAGTCGGGGAAGCCGGTCGTGGTGACGGAAGAAATCCCCCCCAACCCCCCTTTTTCAAAGGGGGGAGAGGACGGGAGCTCGATCGTCGCTTTCAGCGTCAGGACGTGGTCGGCGGGCTCGGGGACGGGCAGGGGCGTCAAGGCCGCGGCGTGCTCGTCGATCACCAGGACGTTGCGGCCCGGGTCGCCCGGCGGCAGCAGGCCGAAGCGGGCGACGTCGTCGGTCGTGTCGGCCCAGATCACCTCCTCGCCGAGACGCACGCGCGAGATGGCGTGGTTGAAGCCCAGGCCCGGGGTCGCTTCGTAAGCCTGGGAGAAGCGCGGCACCAGCACCAGGTCGGCGTCGACGCCGACGGCGCGCAGCATCGTGTTGAAGAGGTTCGCCTTGTCCTTGCAGTCGCCGTAGCGGTTGGCGAAGACGTCGGCCGCGGCGTGAGGACGGTGCGAATTGACGCCGATGGGGACGGCCACGTAGCGCAGGCCGGTGACGAAGTCGTAGAGCGCCGCCACCTTCTCGCGTTCGGTGGCGGTGCCCGCGGTGAGCTCCGCGGCCTTGGCCGCGACCTCCGGCGTCAGCTCGTCGGCGAGCCGGACCAGGCGACGGTACCAGCCGGAGAACTCCTCCCAGCTCGGAAAGGTGGAGACCAGGAGCCGCGGCGACGCCTGCGGCGACGCCAGCGCTTCCGTCGTCGCCGGCCCGAGGTCGCGGAAGCTCCAGGCGTGGGCCGTGCCGTAGGTCGTCTCGCTCACCTCCGGCGCGACGCTCGGGTGGCGATGGAAGGTCCAGTGGAAGGGCGCGTCGCGCGCCACCGTCACCGCGATCCGCGACGCCTTGACCGGAAGGTCGCCGGCGAGCGGGATCTCGAGCGGCACGTGGGGCAACGGGAAGCGACGCCACTCCCGCCGGTAGTGGACGCGCAGGATCGCGCCGGGCACGGCGTGGGGCAGAGAGAAGACCTGGCGCGTCGGCGGCCGGTACTCGGGCAGGGCCGCCGGCGTGGCGTCGCGGATCGCTTCCGGCGCCAGCCGCTCCAGCGTGCCGTCAGGGCGACGCACCTCGCAGTCGAGGAAGGTGATCTTCTCCTCCGGCGGATGAAAGGCGACGTCGAAGTCGGCGTGGACCGCGCCCTCGCCCGTCAGGATCTGGACGTACTCGTCCACCTCCTCCTGGTAGGCGGGAGCGCCGGCGAGGACGTAGCCGAGCGTGCGCCGCAGGACGACGGCCGAAGCGTCGGGATAGTCAGCGGCGTCAACCGGCTCGACGCCTTCCCAGGCCGCCGCCACCGGCGCCGCCGGCGGCGACGCCGCGAGCCCGGGTTCCGCGTCGGCGAGCCGGCGCGGCGGCGCGTCGCCGAGCCACAGGGTAGGCTCCTCCTGGCGCGCAAGCTGCTGCGCCTCGTACCAGGCGAGCGTGGCGGGGCCGAGCCGCTCGGCGAGCGCCGCAAGCGACAGGCCGGGCTCCTCGCGCAGGATCTCGAGGAGGAGGTCCATGGCCACCGGGTCGCTCTTGAAGGCGGCGGCGTCCTCGGAGGCCAGGACCTCGCGGCCGGGCGCCCGTAGCGCGCGGGCGAAGGCGCCGCTGTGCCGGAAGAGCAGCACCCAGCGCGACGGACCCGCGACGCGCCCGGCCAGGGTCGCCAGGTCGGCGGGCTGCAGACGCGGGCCGCGGACGTGGAAGACGGGATCGCGTCCGATCAGGCCGCCGTGCCCCCACACGAAGACGGTGAGGGGCGCGTCGCCGCCGAGCTCGCCGGCGAGAGCGAGGACGCCCTCGCGATCGCCGCCGCGGGCGGCGACGTCGAGCCCCGGCGGCACCGCCCCGGCGTCCTCCGCGTCGTTCAGGACGAGGACGCGCCGCGGCGGCGCCGCGGCCAGCGCCAGGACCTCGAGCAGGCGCTCGGTCTGCCGCCGGTAGGCGGTCTCGCTCTCCACGTCGCCGGGCAGCCCGGTGAGGATCACGACCTCGGCGTCCGCGGCCAGCGGCGCCCCGCCGTCCGCGCGGGCGCCGAGGGGGAGCGCGAGGGCCGTGGCGATCTGGAGACTGACGGTCAGAAGTCTACGGCGTCGGATCACGAGTCCGTGCTGGCGTCAGCCGTGGTGGTCGTGGTGGGCGTCCCCGGCCTTGGCGACCTCGAACGACACCGTCAGCTTCTCCCAGCGCAGGACGACCGACGAGCCGTCGATCACGAAGTCCATCGCCTCGACGGATTCTTCGGACGCTCCGGGGGCCACGGTCACCCGCAACGCGTCCTCGGCCTCGGCGTACTCGAAGGCCCCCCACTGGTTGGCGACCTTGTTGAAGATCACCGCCCACTCCTCCTCGCCGGGGATCGCGAAGAGCCCATAGGTGCCGGCGGCGAGCTTCTGGCCTTCGACGGTCACGTCGGCGCCGAAGGTGATGGTGGTGGCCTCGTTGGCGCCGGTGCGCCAGACCTTGCCGTAGGGCACCAGGCCGCCCCAGATCTCGCGTCCCTTCACGTTGGGGCGCCCGTACTCGATGACGACGTCGACGCCGTCGATCGTCCCTTCGGTCTTGCCGTTCTTGCTCGGCCGGTCGGCGTCGTCGCCGCGCTCGGCGAGCACGGCTCCGGTCGCCAGGACGAGGGCGAGGGTCAATCCAAGAAGTCGAATCGCGCGCATCTTCGTTCTCCTTTGGGAGGTTGTGGGTCTGTGCGGTAGGAGATACGTTACCGCGACTCCGGCGGATCTGGAAGCGGGCCGAAGATAGGAATCTGAGCTCCGTGCCACACGGCCACAATCCAGACCGTCTCGCCAGCGATCCTGTAGAAGAACCGATAGGGGCGGACAATGACTTCCCGGTGCGGCAGATCGGGGAATTCCGGGATTCGTCTTCCCGATTCCGGAAAGCTCTCCAGCCTGCTCAGGATCTTCTCGGCGCGCTGACGAAATCGCTCGGCAGCCATCGGCCGATCGCGCCGGATGTAGTCGATAATGTCGAGGAAGTCGTCGCGGCCACTGGGCGTGAAGAGAAGCCGCATGTCAAGGCGTGGCGGGCCTCAGAAGGCGATCCGCGTCAGCGAGGACGGTCTCAAGGTCGTAGCCCACACCGGCCGCGATCTCCATCTCGCCCTTGGCGAGTCTGAGCAGAAGCGACCGCTCCCTCTCGGCCCGCTCATAGGCTTCAACCGTCATGAGAACGGCGGCAGCCCGCTTGCCCCGGGTGATGGCGGTGGGCCGGTTCGACGCCCGAAGCTTTTCGAGGACCATGGGCGCATCTCGCTGCAACTCGTTGACCGAGACCGACGACTGGAATTGGGCTGGCATGTGCGTCCTCCTGTGTTCGCTCCGCATCCTATCACCTGAGATCGAGCGCCATCGCCACGTGACGGTCGCGGACGTAGAGCGTCGTCCCCACCAGCGACGGCACGGTACGCGCCGGCGGCGTCAGGAGCTCGACCTGGGAGGCGACATCGAGGCCGTCCGGACCGGGCGTGGCCAGAGCGAGGACGCCGTTTTCGTCGAGCAGGACGAAGCGGCCGTCGGCCCAGAGGAAGCCGTGCTCCATCGAATACCCCGCGATCCATCCGCACGCTCTCGCCATGGTCCTCTCCTCGTCGCCATTATCATCTCCACGATTATAATCGACGGGGGTTTCTCGGGGGATGTCTGCTAGGATGGCCGGCCATGGAAGGTGCCAGCTTGATCGCCCTGTCGATCCCCGTCTTCTTCGCCCTGATCGGCGTCGAGCTCTTGGTGGCGCGTCTCCAGGGGGTCGAGCTCTACCGCTTGAACGACTCGATCAACGACCTCTCCTGCGGCGTCCTCCAGCAGGTGCTCGGCGTCTTCACCAAGGTCGTGGTCTTCGGCGGCTACGTGCTCCTCTACGAGTCCGCCCACCTCTTCGACGTGCCCGCCGAGTCGGCGGCGGCCTGGGTGCTGTGCTTCCTCGGGGTGGACTTCTTCTACTACTGGTTCCATCGCGTCAGCCACGAGTACAACCTGCCCTGGGGGGCGCATATCGTCCACCACTCGAGCGAGGAGTTCAACCTCGCGGTGGCGCTGCGCCAGGGGGCCTTCCAGCCGCTCTTCAGTTGGGTCTTCTACCTGCCGCTGGCGGTGGTCGGGTTCCCGCCGCTGGTGTTCCTGGTCTGCCTGAGCCTCAATACGCTCTACCAGTTCTGGATCCACACCCGGCTGATCGGCAGGCTCGGCCCGCTCGAGTGGGTGTTCAACACGCCGTCGCACCACCGCGTGCACCATGGCTGCGACCCGAAGTACCTCGACAAGAACTACGCCGGCACGCTCATCGTGTGGGACCGCCTGTTCGGCACCTTTCAGGTCGAGGAAGAGGAGCCCACCTACGGCATCACCAGGCCGCTCAGGAGTTGGAACCCGCTGTGGGCCAACGTCCACTACTACGCCGACCTGGTCCGCACGGGACGCGAGGCGCCGAGCTTCGGCGAGAGGGTCAAGCTGTGGTTCGCGGCGCCGGCCTACAGGCCCGACTGGGCCGCCGGCGGCCTCGGCGACGCTCCCGGCGTGACCCCGCTGACCCACGGCGCGGCCGGCAAGTACGACGCCCGCGCCCCCGCGCGTCTGGTGGGCTACGTCTTCACTCAATTCGTGCTCACCATCGGCCT
>DASWIG010000237.1:0-3115 GCA_036397835.1 Thermoanaerobaculia bacterium | reverse complement strand
GGCGGCGGGAGTTCCTGGCGCGATGGCTGGGGCGCTCGAAGGGCGAGCTCGCCCAGGACCGCGCCGAGTCGGCGGCGGCCGCGCTCGAGCGCGACGCGTCGCTGCGCGACCTTGCTGGCAACCCCCTCTACCTGACTCTGATGGCGCTGCTGATCGAGAAGGGGACGTCACCCGACCGGCACCGCACGGGCCTCTACGACCAGGTCTTCCAGCTCCTGCTCGACGGCGGCCACCGGCCGGCGGGCGAGCCGATGGAGGCGCAGGAGGCGGTGCGCCGGGCGCTGCGCTTCTTGGCCCGCGAGATGACGCGCGAGAACCGGGACGCCGAGGCGGTGACGGGCCTGGAGGGGCGGCTCTACCAGCCCGAGTGCGACGCGTTGCGCGAGCCGCTGGAGCGGGTGCAGCGCTGGCACCGCAGCCTGCGGCCCTTCCTCGACGAGGTCGCCGAGCGCACCGGCATCCTCGGTCCTCACGACGGACCGCACGCCGACTGGCGCTACTGGCACCGGACGTTCCGCGAGGCCCTGGCAGCGGACGCCCTGGAGGAGAAGCTGGGCGCGGAGGGCGGCGAAGCGGCACTGCTCGAGGACGCGCGCAGGATCGCCCAGGAGGACCTGAGCCGCTGGGCCGAGCCGTACGCGCTGCTGGCCGGGCGTGTCAAGGACCCCGACGCCCTGGTGCGTCGGCTGGTGAAGGAGAACCGCGAGCTGGGTCTGCGAGCGCTCGCCAGCGCGCAGGGGCTCTCCGACGAGACGCTCTTCGAGGTGCTCGAGCTGAGCGAGAAGTGGGATGAGCGCTCGCAGGTCTACGAGCGCCTGCCCGAGCTGATCGACGATCCGAGCCATGCGCTCGCGATGGTCGATCAGCTCCGGCGGCGCACGCGCAACGGCAACGACCTCTACTTCCTGGAGCGCGCTGCCGCGGCGGCGGCCGAGAAGTGGCCGGACGCGCGGCGGGCGGCCGAGCAGTTGCTCGGGCGGTTCTACGATCACCTGCCGAAGCCGGCCGGGGATCTCTTCCGGTGGATCGAGACGCCGCTCGACGGGAAAGTGGAGCTGTGGCGGGAGATCCCGGCGGGCGAGGGGTGGATCGGCAGCCCGGAGGGCGTGGGGCACGACGATGAGCGGCCGCCGACGTCCCTGTCTTGCCGCGGCGGAGGTGACGCCGCTGCCGCCGTGGTTTATCGATCCGGCTGCAATCTCGGACAAACCATGACGGCAAGCGGCTTCCGGTGCTGCCGGACGCCGGCAGGACGCGGCAGCGAAGACGGCAGATCTTGCCGGCCGCTGCCGCGTCCTGCCGTGCGAGGACGCCTGAAGTGCGCCAAGCTTGCCGCGCGGCCGGCCCCTGCCGGTCGTGGAGCGCCGACCCTCGGCAGAAAGGGGCGAACAAGGTGCCGGGCGGTCGATCTTGCCGGACGAGGTGAGTTGATCCGGTAGACTCCCGGCGGGAGAAAACGGACATGGGAGGCTGGCGTGAGATTCCGGGCAACCCCGGCGTTTTCGAGGAGCTCGTCGAGCTCGTCGTCTCCGAGGCGGCGATCGCCTACGTGGGAGCGGGAGCCTCGGCACCGCTCTACCCGCTGTGGGGCGAGCTGATCCGACGCTTGGCCGAGGCGGTGAGGGCTGACAAGGCGAGCGCGGCCGAGAGAGGGGCCTGGATCACGATGGCCGGTACAGATCCGCTGGCCGCCGCGAACCAGCTCCGCCGACGTCTCGGCGAGGGTCGCTATGTCGACCTCCTGCACGAGACCTTCAAGCCGCGGTGCGGCGAGGACGGCAAGCCGTTCACGGCGGTGCGCGCGGCCTTGCTGCGCCTGCCGCTGCGCGGGTACGTGACCACCAACTACGACGTGGGTCTGAGCGAGGCGCGGGCCGCGCTGCGGCCGGGAGCCCATCCGCCGCCCTTCACCTGGCGCGGCGACGACGTGAGCCGCTGGATCCGGGGTGACGTGTTCCGCGGCGGCGCGGTGCCGGTGCTCCACGCCCACGGCCTCCCTGGTGCTGGGGCTCGAAGACTACCGGCAGGCGTACCGCGAAGGGCCGTACCTTCAGCTCTGCGAGAAGCTGTGGAGCGAGGGCCGGCTGGTGGTGGTGGGATGCGGCTTCTCGGATCCCTGGCTGGGGCTGATTGCCGACCGGGCGATCACCGACAGCGGGGCCCGC
This sequence comes from Thermoanaerobaculia bacterium, assembly GCA_036397835.1. Classification (GTDB taxonomy): domain Bacteria; phylum Acidobacteriota; class Thermoanaerobaculia; order Multivoradales; family J023; genus DASWIG01. The sequence goes on along the minus strand of DASWIG010000237.1, from coordinate 950 downwards.
CCGGTCACGGCTCCGGGCCACGTGGCCCTCGTCGGCCTGCCGGTCGAGAAGCTGGAGACCGTGGGAGTCGAGCGGGATCGCCTTGAGGATCGGTATCACACGGGGGTTTTGTTCTATCCGGTGGAACGGAGGGACGACGGAGTTGAGGATCATGGCGCCCTGCTGGAGCTGCTCGGTGAGCTCGAAGAGAGGACGGCAGCTCCGCGGACCGAGCCTTCGCCCGGTTCGCCGAGGGCTCCTCGGCGAGCGGGTGGCGACGCGCGCACGGCCTGGCTCGCCCAGGTGGCCGAGGAGCACCGCCGGCTCACCGATCACTTCGAGCGCCCCGTGGAGCTTCAGGACCTCGAAACGGCCTGGGTCCGACTGGAGCTGGCGCTGCCGGAGGCCGCCGGCGCTCGCCTGCCCGAGGTCGCGAAGGAAGGCGAGCTGATGGCTGGCCGCCGGAGCCTCGAGGAGTTCCTCGCCCTCGACCCGAAAAAGCAGCGATGGGTGACCCGGCGCTGGCTTGTCGAGGGCGATCCCGGATCGGGCAAGACGACGCTGCTGCGGCACCTGGCAGGCCGGCTGGCGAGAGGCAGCGGCAGCGGGCCGATCCCGGTGTTCATCTCCCTTCCGCGGCTGGTCGAGCCGCCTCGGCTGCCGCAGACCTACCTTGCCGACGAATACGGTGACTTCTGCGGGCCGGGGCTCTCCGACACGATCGACGTGGCCGGCCGCGAGGGACGCCTGCTCTTGCTCCTCGATGGTCTCGGATGACGCGCGTGATGCGCGAGTCCACCGCGTACTTCGAGGCGCTCGCCGGGGCGGCATTGTGGGCCTCGTCGAGGATGAGGAGGCTCTTGCGGGCGCGTTCGCCGAGGTGCTGCAGCAGCGGGTCGCGGTACTCGGGCCGTCGCAGGAGCTGATAGGAGATGACGAAGCGGGAATGCGTGCTCCAGGGATTGACGGCG
>DASWIG010000236.1:0-8058 GCA_036397835.1 Thermoanaerobaculia bacterium | reverse complement strand
TTCAGGTCGGGTTGGCGCAGCCGCGGCACGGCCATGTCGATCTGGCGCAGGAGCTTGTTGGCCTTCCACGCCGTGGGTCTCGATCGAGGCGACGATCTCGTCGGAGCTCGTCAGCAGACCGAGGGCTTCTTCGCTCTGTCGTTGCATTGTGGGTTTCTTCTTCTGTCTGGGTGGGTTGGTTTCTCGTGTCCGGCGTCGGCCGCCGCCGGGGTCCGGTGGCGCCGCGGCCCACATCGGACTTCGGCGCCGGCTTTCAATGCCGGGAAGGTTAGGGGGCTTGTCGCGCGGGGATTGTGCGAATCCGTAGGGAAAAAACTGTCAGGTGGTGAAAACACCGAGCGGGCAGGCGCCCGAGAGCATCGTCCGGTCTTTCCCCCTGCTATCGTTGGAGCAGGTCTACGGAGCGATCACGTACTACCTCGCCCATCGCGAGGAAGTCGACGCTCACCTGGAGCAGGGCGAGACGGACTACGAGGCTCTGCGGCGGAAGACCCGGGGAGCCGATCCGGCGTTCTACGACAAGCTGGCGGCGGATGCGGACATGGTGAGATCGCCCTCCAAGGTAATCAACGAACGTCCAGGGCTTTCTTGATTGCCTGGTTGAGCTCCTCAAGTTTCTCGGAATCACAGGCCCCCATCAGGCGCTTCAAGCGTTCGCGAGGGACCGTGAGGATGTTGTCGAGGTTGGCCACGCAGTGGGTGGCGAGCCCCTGGCGGCGGCCGAGGACGACCTCGGTAGGAAGGCCTCGGATCGTGCGTGTCACGATGGCCACCACGACCGATCCTATCGAGTGGAGAACGGCATCCCTGGTCAAGATCACCACCGGCCGGCTGCCCACCGGCTGGGGTAGATCAGCCCACCAGACCTCCCCGCGTCTCAGCACCGCCGTCTTACCACTCTGGAACGTCGGAGAGCTCGGCCATGAGCGCGACCTGCGTCTCGGCGACCTCTGCCGAGTCGACGTCCGTGATGGACATGGCCTCTAGGTACTCCCGGACGGCCTCTTCGACGAGCACGCCGACGTCCCGGCCTTGCCTTGAGGCGAGGTCTCGCAGTCGCTCCTCAACGCTGCTGGCAAGCTCAATCGTCATTCCCCTAGTCTACCTCGGTTCGAGCGGCGTCCACCCGTTCCTGCGATTCGACTCTATAGGTTGCGGCCACCCCCGATCACCCGGTCGGCAATCCCGGTAGAGTAGGCCGACGGCAACCCGGACGCGCGCGATCTCGTATCGTGACGGAGAGTCTCCACCCACCCGACGCCGATGCCGCAGCCGCTGACCGACCTCCTCGCACAGCTCGAGCCCGAGCCCTGGTGGCAGGCCCTCAAGGTGCTCGCGGGCACCTTCCTCCTCGCTTTCCTGGTGCGCTGGCTGCTGACCCGGGTCGTGCCGCTGCTGACCTCGCGCACCCGCACCGCTTTCGACGACCAGGTCATCGCCTACCTGAAGACGCCGGTCTTCGTCTCGGTGCTGCTCTTCGGGTGCAACCTGGCGCTGGCGCTCTCCGAGCTGCGCGACCCGGGCCTGCGCTACACGCAGGCGGCCGAGCCCAAGGTCTGCCGGGAGCCGACGCCCCGGGTGCGCTTCCGCGCCTTCGAGGACTCCGGGATCGCCGTCGAGCTGCTGGCCTGGGTGCCGATGCCCGTGGATCGCGGCCGGGCGGTCGACGCCCTGATCTGCGGCGTCTACGAGCGCTTCGTGGCCGAGGGGATCGAGATCCCCTTTCCCCAGCGCGTCGTCCACCTACGCGACGACAGGGCCGAGCCCGCAGAGCGACCTTCGCCATGAATGACTTCGCGGACCGCATCGCGATCCTGACCGGCGGCGCAAGCGGCATCGGCCGTGCCGTGGCCGAGGAGATGGCGCGCCGCGGCGCCGTGGTGGTGGTGGCCGACCGCGACGGCGAGCGCGCCGAAGGGGTCGCCGAGGGGATCCGCCGCGCCGGCGGCCGCGCCCGCGCCGCCCGCCTCGACGTGACCGACGCCGGCGCCTTCCAGGCCCTGGTCGACGCGACCGTCGAGCGCGACGGCCGCCTCGACTACCTCTTCAACAACGCCGGCGTCGGCGTCACCGGCGAGGTGCGCGACCTGCCGGCGGCGGCCTGGGACCGGGTGATCGACGTCAACCTGCGCGGCGTCGTCCACGGCGTGCGGGCGGCGTATCCGCAGATGATCCGCCAGGGCTCGGGCCACATCTTCAACACCGCCTGCGTCGCCGGCCTGGTGCCCTTCCCGATGACCGCCGCCTACTGCGCCACCAAGCACGCGGTGGTGGCGCTGTCGACGGCCCTGCGCGCCGAGGCGGCGGCGCTCGGCGTCCGGGTCAGCGTGGTTTGCCCGGGCGTCGTGGACACCGGCATGTTCGAGGCCATCGAGTACTTCCGCGTCGACAAGGGCGCCGTGCTCGCGGACGTCCGGCCGGCGCTGATGCCGGTCGAGAAGTGCGCGCGGGCGATCCTCGCCGGCGTGCGCCGCAATCGGGCGGTGATCCTGGTGACCGCGCACGCGCGTCTCGCCTGGTGGCTTTACCGGCTGGCGCCGCGCAGCTTCCTGCGGATCACGTCGCTGGCCTACCGCCGCGCCCGCCGCCGCCTGCGCACAGGACCTTGAAGAAGAATCCCCCCTGCCCCCCTTTTTCAAAGGGGGGTGACTGACGGCTCGCTTCGCCTCGCGCGTGCGAAGACGCACGCCCATCCCGTGCGGCGCCGAGCCGAAGCGTCAGCGAGGAGTCAGCTTCCCCCCGCGGACCTTTGAGGTACAATGCGTCCACCGTTGACGAAACATCAACGCCGAGCACACGGATGAGCGACAGAGACGAGCTGATCGACGCGGTGACCCGCCGCGTGATGGCCGAGATCGGCGGTCAGGGCGGCGGTAAGGCCGGCGCCGACCGCTGCCCCGACTGCACCGGCGGCTGCGCCGCCTCGTGCTCCGAGAAGGTGCGCACGGTCATGGCGGAGGGCGCCGGGCGCGTGTCCTTCCGCGGACGCGGCGCCGACGTGCCGGGCGACCTCGCCGCCTACATCGACCACACCCTGCTCAAGCCCGACGCCACGCCGGCCGACGTCGACCGCGTCTGCGACGAGGCGGTGCGCTACCGCTTCGCCGCCGTGTGCTTCAACCCGGTGTGGATCCGCCGCGCCGCGGCGCGCCTCCAGGGCAGCGGCGTCAAGGTGGCCTCGGTGGTGGGCTTCCCCCTGGGCGCCAGCGCCCCCCGCATCAAGGCCGCCGAGGCGCGCCAGGCCCTGCGCGACGGCGCCGGCGAGATCGACATGGTCCTGAACGTCGGCGCCCTGAAGGCCGGCGACTACGAGCTCGTGGAGCGCGACGTCGCCGGCGTCGCCGACGCCTGCCGCGAGGTCGGGGCGCTGTGCAAGGTGATCCTCGAGACGGCGCTGCTCTCCGACGAGGAGAAGGTCGTCGCCAGCCGCCTGGCGAAGGCCGCCAGGGCCCATTACGTCAAGACTTCGACCGGCTTCGGCCCCGGCGGCGCCACCGCCTACGACGTGGCGCTGATGCGCGAGGCCGTGGGCGCCGAGATGGGCGTCAAGGCCTCGGGCGGCATCCGCACCGCCGAAGAGGCCCGGCAAATGATCACCGCCGGCGCCACCCGCATCGGGGCGTCCGCGGGCGTGCAAATGGTTTCCCCCCCTCGGTCCCCCCAAGGGGACGGTAAGATGACCGGAGGAAAATCGCGTGAGTCGTATTGACCTGAGGTCCTACGTCTTCCTGGACAGTCTCCAGCCGCAGCACGCGGCCTTCCTGGGCACGGTGGCCCAGGGCTTCCTGCCGCTCGCCATGGACGCCTCGCTGTGGGTGGAGATCGCCCCGGGCATCGAGATCAACCGCCTGACCGACGTGGCCCTGAAGGCCACCCACGTGCGGCCGGGCCTGCAGATCATCGAGCGCTACTTCGGGCTGCTCGAGGTGCACTCGGACTCGCAGGCCGAAACGCGGGCCGCCGGCCAGGCGATCCTCGACGAGATTGGCCACGTGGAGTCGGACCGCCGCAAGCCCAAGATCCTCTCGAGCCAGGTGATCCGCCGCATCGACCCGCACCAGGCCCAGCTCGTCAACCGCGGCCGGCACGGCCAGATGCTGATCCCCGGCCAGACCCTCTACCTGCTCGAGGTCGAGCCCGCGGCCTACGCCGCCCTGGCGGCCAACGAGGCCGAGAAGGCGGCCGAGATCAACATCCTCGAGGTGCGGGCCTTCGGCTCCGTGGGCCGCCTCTATCTCGGCGGCGAGGAGCGCGACATCGACGTCGGCTGGCGCGCCGCGGTAGCGGCCATCGAGGGCCTGGCAGGACGCGAGGAAGAACCGAAATGACGTGCGGTGGACGCCGCACAGCGAATAAGGAGAACGAGGAATGGCTGAAGCCCTGGGAATGATCGAAACGCGCGGCTTTGCCGCCATGGTGCAGGCGGCGGACGCGATGGTCAAGGCCGCCAAGGTGGAGCTCGTCTCCTACGAGAAAATCGGCGGCGGCTACGTGACGGCGATCGTGCGCGGCGACGTCGCGGCGGTCAAGGCCGCCGTCGAAGCCGGCGTCGCCGGCGCCGAGAAGGTCGGCGAGGTGGTCTCGACCCACGTCATCGCCCGCCCGCACGTCAACATCGACCTGGTGCTGCCGCTGGGCCGCCAGGAACAGGCCAAGAAGGAATCCGAATGATCCTCGGACGGGTCATCGGCACCCTGGTCGCCAGCCGCAAGGACCCGGGGCTCGAGGGCCAGAGTTTCCTGGTGGTGCGCCAGCTCGCCGCCGACGGGCACGACACGGAGAGCTACGTCGTGGCCGTCGACGCGGTCGGCGCCGGCGTCGGCGAAGTGGTGCTCTTCGCCACCGGCAGCTCGGCCCGGCAGACCGTCAAGACCAGGGACCGTCCCTGCGACGCGGTGATCATGGCCATCGTCGACACCTGGGAGATCCGCGGCAAGGCGGTCTACCGCAAGACGCCGGCTGAAGGGAAATGGGCGAGCTGAGGCCGGGCAACCGGAACGGGCGCAACGCCTTGCGCCCTTACGCCGAACGCCCCGACGTCGGCCGGTGTAGGGGCGCACGGCCGTGCGCCCGGACCCGCGCATAGCGCGGGTCGGAGGAGACGCCATGGTGGACATCCGAGACGACGAAGTCCGGGCCATCATCCGCCGGGTCAGGGAACGCCTCGGCCCCGAGGGACTGGTGGCGCCGGCGCCACCGCCGGGGGGAGATCTCGGCCCCCTCGGGGGGGATCGGGGGGGAGATCACCGCGACGGCATCTTCCCCACCATCGACGCCGCCGTCGCCGCGGCGTGGGCGGCCTTCCAGGCCTACCGCGACCTCGGGCTCGAGCGCCGCAAGGTGGTGATCGAAGCGGTGCGCCGCGCCATGCGCGAGCACGCCGCCGAGCTCGGCCGCATGGCCCACGCCGAAACCGGCCTCGGCCGCGCCGAGGACAAGCGTCTCAAGAACCTCCTGGTCACCGACAAGACGCCGGGGCCCGAGGACCTCGAGCCCGAGATCTGGAGCGGCGACCGCGGCCTCACGGTGACCGAGTACGCCCCCTACGGCGTGATCGCCGCCATCACCCCGACGACCAACCCGAACGCCACCATCATCAACAACACCATCGCCGTGGTCTCGGCGGGCAACGCCGTGGTCTTCAACGTCCACCCGAACGCCAAGGGCGTCTCGGCCGCCAACATCCGGATCCTGAACCAGGCCATCGTCGGCGCCGGCGGTCCGCCCAACCTGGTCGCCGGCATCCCCGAGCCCACCCTCGAGAGCGCCCGCGAGCTCATGGAGCACCCGCGCATCCGCGTGCTCCTGGTCACCGGCGGCCCCGGGGTGGTGCAGGCGGCGCTCGCCACCTCGAAGAAGGCGATCACCGCCGGCCCGGGCAACCCGCCGATCGTCGTCGACGAGAGCGCCGACCTCGATCTCGCCGGCCGCGAGATCGTGCGCGGCGCTTCCTTCGACAACAACGTGATCTGCACCGACGAGAAGGAGACCTTCGTCGTCCGCTCGGTGGCCGAGCCGCTGCTGACGGCGCTGCAGGCCAATGGCGCCGTGCTGGTCAAGGACTACCAGCTCCGCCAGCTCGAGCGGGTGATCTTCAGCGAGCTCGGAGCCCCCGGCAAGCCCGGCCGGATCAACCCCAAGTGGATCGGCAAGAACGCCGGCGCCATCCTCGGCGAGATCGGCGTCCGGGCTGGCGAGGAGGTGCGCCTGATCCTCGCCGACGTGCCCGCCGAGCACAGCCTGGTGTGGACCGAGCAGATGATGCCGGTGATGCCCGTGGTGCGGGTCGCGAGCGTCGACGAAGCGATCGACCTGGCGGTGCGCGCCGAGCACGGCTTCGGCCACACCGCGGCGATCTACTCGCGCAACGTTGACGCCATCACCCGGATGGCGCGCGAGATCGACGTCTCGATCTTCGTCGCCAACGGCCCCACCCTGGCCGGCCTCGGCGCCGGCGGCGAGGGCTACACGTCGTTCTCGATCGCCAGCCCCACCGGCGAGGGCATGACCCGTCCGCGGACGTTCTCCCGCGTGCGCCGCCTGACCGTCGCCGACGGTCTGAGGATCGTCTGAGGCCATGCGGGCCCTCGGCCTCCTGGAGCTCGACTCGATCGCCGCCGGCGTCCGCGTCGGCGACGCCATGGTCAAGAGCGCGCCGGTGGACGAGCTGGTCGCCGGCACCGTCCACCCGGGCAAGTACCTGGTGCTGGTGGTGGGCGACGTGGCGAGCGTCGAGGAGGCCCTGGCGGCGGGCCGCGAAGCCGCCTTTTCGACGCTGCTCGACGAGATCTTCCTGCCCGACCCGCACCCCGACGTCCACGCGGCCCTGCGCGGCGAGCGCCGCGACGGCGGCGGCGAGGCCGTGGGCGTGGTCGAGACGCGGACGGTGGCCGCCCTCCTCGGCGCCGCCGACCGCGGCGTCAAGGGCGCGCACGTGACCCTGCGCGAGATCCGCGTCGCCGACGACCTGGGCGGCAAGTCCTACTGCGTCTTCCGCGGCCTGGTGGCGGACGTGGAGGCGGCCGTCGAGCTGGCGGTCGCGTCGCTGCGCAGCCCCGACCTGCTGGCCGGCCAGGTCGTCATCGCGCAGCTCCACGGCGAGATGGACGAGAACCTGCTCGGCGCGCCGGAGTTTCGGCTGCGGCTGCGGGGAGGGACGCACTGATGCGCCTCGCCCGCGTCATCGGCACCGTGGTGGCGACGGTGCGCTACGAAGGGCTGGAGGGCGTGAAGTTCCTCGTGATCCAGCCGCTCGACAAAGAGCTCGAGCCCAAAGGCGAGCCGGTGGTGGCGGCGGACGGCGTCCACATGGCGGGGCCGGGGGAGCTCGTCTACTACGTCTCGAGCCGCGAGGCGTCGCTGGCGCTGCCCGAGAAGTTCGTGCCGGTGGACGACGCCATCGTCGGCATCGTCGACGCGGTGGAGCCGATATGAAACTGGCCCGCGTCGTCGCCACCGTCGTCTCGACGATCCACTCCCCGGCCTTCGCCGGCCGGCGTCTACTCCTCTGCGACCTGCTCGACGCCGAGGGCCGTCCCTCCGGCGGCTACACGATCGCCATCGACCGGGTCGACGCGGGGGCCGGCGAGACCGTGCTGGTGCTCGACGAGGGCAACTCGGCGCGCCAGATGCTGGCGGCGCCCGACGCGCCGGTGCGCGCGATCGTCGCGGGGATCGTCGACGAGGTGGCGCTGGAGGGGTCCTGACGCGTCTCTTGTCTACGGGCTCGGGGTTGGGTATACTCGTCTCGGGGAGAGTCATCATGACCAAGCTCGACAAGGATTACAGGAGAATCGAGAATCGCTGGCACGTGATCCCCAGCAGGGGAGGCTGGGTCGTTCGGCGCGATCGGGCTAAACGAGCGACCAAGAACTTCGATTCCAAGACGGCCGCCGTCGAATTCGCTCGATCTCTGGCTCGGAAGGTCGCCGCCGGCGAGGTGATCGTCCATCGCGTGGACGGTCGAATCGAGTCGCAACAGGCTGTGACCGAGAAGGGTGACGCCGTTCTCGAGGTGTATTCCTTCGGCCGTGGGCGAGCGGTGTCCGGAATTTGAGC
>DASWIG010000235.1:0-3895 GCA_036397835.1 Thermoanaerobaculia bacterium | reverse complement strand
TGCAAGAAGTCCGCGAAGCCCTGCGAGTGGAGGGGCGCCAGCCAGGGCCACCACGAGCGCAGGTGGGGCGTCGAGGCCCAGCGGCCGAAGCGGTTCATCCACGCGAAGTCGTCGGGGGTGAGCAGGCCGGTGTCGAGGCCGAAGGCGCGATAGACGGCCTCCATCAGGTGCAAGGCGCGGCGGAGCGTCGGCAGGCGGCGGCGAAAAGGAGGTTGCGGCTCAAGACCTTGTCCAACGTCCCGTGGAGGAGACGGCGCCAACTCAGGACGCCCGCGAAGGAGCTGACGAGGGCGCGCAGCAGCACGAGGACGAGAACCCCGGCGAGCAGGGGACCGACCGGCAGCAGCGCCGCCGTCCAGTCGGCTGGCCCGATCTCGGCGAGCGGCAGCGGTTGGAGGAGAAGCTCCGCCGGCAACGCCAGCCACCAGGCCACGATCCAGGCGCTTCCGGTGGGGACGGCGGCGAAGACCCACCACACGCAGTAGCTCACCCTCTGGCGAAACGGCGGCGGCGGCTCGGGGAGCCTCCGGCGCAAGATGAGCCCGAGGACCACGTGGCCGGCGAAGAGGAGCGCGAGTAAGAGCGCGACGCTCGCGACCGTTTCGAGGCGGGTCAGAGCGACGAGAAGGCCCAGTCAGCCGAGGACGACGAGGACGACCGCGGCGAGCGCGGCCAGCAGAGAGGGCACCAACGCCGCCACCACGCTCGCCACGATGCGGCCGGTCTCGAACGAAAACAGGTTGAGCCGTGGCCGCAGGAAGTTGCTGAACCTCCGCAGGTGCCCGATCTCGTCGGGCACGGCCCTGCCGCCGCCCGACTCCCGCCACGGGAACACCTTGCCCCGGTTGGCCGGCCGCGACCGCCAGGCGCTCCAGAATGCGCCGACGTAGCCGCCGCCGGAGACCGTGGAAAGGTAATGGAATCCTCGCAACAGGCCCTGACGCGCCAGTCCCTGGAGCAGCCCGAGGTTGAAGGTGGCGCTGCGAATGCCGCCGCCGGAAAGCGCCAGCCCGCACAGGTCGTCCTCGCCGGGGCCGATGGCCTCGCGCTCCCTGGCGAAGAGCTCGTTCAGCCGATTGCCGGTGGTCGTCATGGGTCCTCCGCGGGCGGACGCGTGCCGTCATCGGCCTCCGGCGGGCAGAGGTCGGGACGCCGGCACCGAACGAGCTCGTGGCCGAAAACCTGACCGAGGACCAACGTCCCGCGGACGCACGCGGCGGTCGAGGCCGCGCTCCTTGCCGTCGCCCGGATCGTGGTGGTTCACCACGTACAGCCGCGGCGCAAGCCCGTCCGCCGCCGGGACCAGGGAGACGCCGTGGGGATGGAAGGAGCAGCGTCCGCGGCCGCGGAGCCGGAGCCGCCGCCGCTCTCCCGACTCGAGGTCGACCGCGAAGATGGCGCCCTCAAGGTCAGGGCGGCGGCGGTCCTGGGACGAAACGAGGAGCCGCGGAGGCGTCGTCGAGGCGTCGACCTCGAAGTCCTCCGGACCGACGACGCGAGCCAGTAGCGAGCAGGGTGGCGGGTTCCCCGTGGCGGCGACACTCCACAGCGCCATTCCGAGCCCTGCCACCAGAAGCGGCAGCTTCATGCAAGCCATGTTGGGCCGATGATAGCAGAAGGCCGAGCCATTCGCAAATGAGCTTCCGCTTACGTCCGGAGTCGGTCGTACTCCTCCGGCTCCACGTCCCGGACCTGGGCCAGAGCGGCGTCGTACTTCGCCCGACTGGCTCGCCGCGCGCGCTCCTCCATGTAGTGCTCGGCCAACCTCTCCACCGCCCTCACGATGAACTCATCCATGGTAACGCCTTCTCGCCTGGCGAGGTCTTCGGCGTGTCGATACAAGGGATCGGGTATCTTGACGCTGAGTGTGCTCATCCGGTTTCTCCAATCCTCTCCAAGAGCTCGAATGGGTCCAATACTTCTATCCCGAAGCGGTCTGCATCGGCGAAATCGCGCTTGTTGTAGGTGATGATGTAGTCGCAGTTCGCCTTGACGGCCAGCTCGATCAGCATGTCGTCCTTTGGGGCGCGCGAGTGAGGTCGCCAAAGGAAGAATATCTGGTGCCTTCGCGCAACAGAGCAATGGAAGAGGTACCGAGAGATTGATCTCGAACCGTCCCGTGCCGACGAGCTGCAGGACTCGGAACGCGCTCCCTCTGCGTGAGCGTAGGCCCGCGACGATCACGTTCGTGTCGATGACTACCTGTAGCTTCTTCATCACACGAGGGCAGCGCTACGGTCAGGGTTCCGCCGCTCGGGCCCCGAGCTGTTCGCAGGGACAGCATAGCAGATCTGACCACAGGGCCCGGTCCCTGATACAGTCCCGCCGTCGACGAACCAACCGAGAAGAGGACGACGATGGACACGAAAGCGATCGTGACCGCGGCGGCGATCCTCGCCGCCGCCGTCTTGCCGAGCTCCGGCGCCGCCGCGACGCCCGACGACGTCGAACGCCGGATCGGCGACCTCCTGGCACGGATGACGCCGGCGGAGAAGGTGGGCCAGATGTCCCTGCGCGGCTTCTCCAGCCGCTCGCAAGACGACCCGCGCACGCTCGAGGACGCGGTGCGCGAGGGCCGCGTCGGCGCCTTCCTCAACGTCATGGACAAGGACGCCGTCGACCGCCTGCAGCACGTGGCCGTCCACGAGAGCCGCCTCGGCATCCCGCTGCTCTTCGGGCGCGACGTCATCCACGGCTTCCGCACGATCTTCCCCATCCCCCTCGGCCAGGCCGCGGCGTGGAGCCCCGAGCTCGCCGAGCGGGCGGCGCGGATCTCCGCCGAGGAAGCCTCGACCCACGGCGTGCGCTGGACGTTCGCGCCGATGCTCGACGTCGCCCGCGACGCACGCTGGGGACGTATCGCCGAATCCCCCGGCGAGGACCCCTACCTCGCCTCGCTGCTGGCGGCGGCGATGGTCCGCGGCTTCCAGGGCGAGGACCTCTCGGCCCCCACCAGCCTCGCCGCCTGCGCCAAGCACTACGCCGGCTACGGCGCCGCCGAGGGCGGCCGCGACTACGACACGGCATACCTGCCGGAGCCGCTGCTGCGCAACGTCTACCTGCGTCCCTTCGCCGCCGCCGCCGAGGCCGGCGTCGCCTCGTTCATGTCGGCCTTCAACGAGGTCAACGGCGTGCCCGCCACGGCCCACCCCTTCCTGCTGCGGACGGTCCTGCGCGACGAGTGGCGGGCCGAGGGCTTCGTGGTCAGCGATTGGAACTCGATCGTCGAGATGATCGCCCACGGCTACAGCGCCGACGCGCGCCACGCCGCGGCCCAGGCCGCCGGCGCCGGCGTCGACATGGAGATGACCAGCCAGGCCTACGAGGAGCACCTGGCTGAGCTGGTGGACGCCGGCGAGGTGCCGCTCGCCGCCGTCGACGACGCGGTGCGCCGCGTCCTGCGCGCCAAGCTGCGGCTCGGCCTCTTCGAACGCCCCCAGCGCGACGCCGGACGCGACGGCGTCGTCCTTTCCGCGCCCTTCCTCGAAGCGGCGCGCGAAGCCGCCCGGCAGAGCGTGGTGCTGCTCGAGAACGACGGCGGCCTGCTGCCGCTCGCCGCCGACGTCGGCCGGGTGGCGGTGATCGGCCCGCTCGCCGACGCGCCGCACGAGCAGCTCGGCACCTGGACCTTCGACGGCCGCAAGGAGGACGCCGTGACCCCCCGCGCCGCCCTCGAGGAGAAGCTCGGCGACCGGATGACCTTCGCCCCCGGCCTCGCTACCTCGCGCACGCGGACGCGGGAGGGCTTCGCCGCGGCCCGCGCCGCCGCCGCGGACGCCGACGTGGTGCTCTTCTTCGGCGGCGAGGAGGCGATCCTCTCGGGCGAGGCCCACAGCCGCGCCGACCTGCGCCTGCCCGGCGCCCAGGAGGCCCTGATCGCCGAGCTGGCGGCCAT
>DASWIG010000234.1:0-3237 GCA_036397835.1 Thermoanaerobaculia bacterium | reverse complement strand
TCAAGAGAGGATTTCCCGCATCAGCTCGTCCGGGGTCCTCCCCTCGCAGCCTCCCGCCGTGAGCTCGGCTTCTGCCTCGGCGACGTCGCTGGCGAGCTCTTGGCGTCGCTGCTCCACGATCCGCCGGCGGACGACTCCCATCAGCTCTTCCTGCTCGTCAAGCGGCAAGGCGCCGATGGCCTCCAACACTTCTCTGAAGGGTACGGCTGCTTCCATGGCGATCCTCCTGCGTCGAGCTCAGAGCCGCCAACGCCGCTCAGACTTGGGATCGGCGAAGACGGGACGCATACCCTCACGTTAGCACGGATCGTCAGGTAGACTCCCCGCCAAGGAACCACGACGATGGACGAATCTCAACACGACTTGGTGGTGATCGGCTCCGGTCCGGGCGGCTACGTGGCGGCGATCCGCGCCGCCCAGCTCGGGCTCGACGTCGCCTGCGTCGAGAAGGAAGAGGCCCTGGGCGGCACCTGCCTGCGGGTGGGCTGCATCCCGTCCAAGGCGCTGCTCGAGGCCAGCCAACGCTACGCCGAGGCCAGGAAGGGCTGGAAGCGCTTCGGCGTCACGGTCCAGGGCGTCGAGCTTGACCTCGCGGCGATGATGAAGCACAAGGACCGGGTGGTGGACGCCAACGTCAAGGGCGTCGACCACCTGTTCAAGAAGAACAAGGTCAGGCGCTACCGCGGCCACGGCCGCCTCGACGGACCCGGCAAGGTGACGGTCGCGGGCGACGACGAGGCGCTCGTCAAGGCCAGGCACGTGCTCCTCGCCACCGGCAGCGCCGTGGCCACGCTCAAGGGCGTCGAGCTCGACGGCGACCGCGTCGCCACCTCGACGGAGGCCCTCGCCTACCCGGAGGTGCCCGAGCACCTGGTCTTGATCGGCGCCGGGGTCATCGGCGTCGAGCTGGGCTCGGTGTGGGCGCGGCTGGGCGCCAAGGTCACGGTGCTCGAATACCTCGACCGCATCCTGCCCGGCATCGACGGCGAGACCGCCCGCCTGGCCCAGCGCCTGCTCAAGAAGCAAGGCCTCGACTTCCACCTCGGCGTCAGGGTGACCGCTGCCAAAGTGAAAGGCAAGAAGTGCGTGGTGGAGGCCGAGGGACGTGATCCGGTCGAGTGCGACCGGGTGCTCCTCTGCGTCGGCCGCAAGCCCTACACCGAGGACCTCGGCCTGGGCTCCGTGGGCATCGCGGTGGATGAGCAGGGCCGCATCCCGGTGGACGAGCACTTCGCGACGACGGCCGAAGGGATCTACGCCATCGGCGACGTCATCGCCGGGCCGATGCTCGCGCACAAGGCGGAGGAAGAGGGGGTCGCCTGCGTGGAGCGGCTGGTCACCGGCTACGGCCACGTCAACTACGACGCCATCCCCAACGTCGTCTACACCCACCCCGAGATCGCCAGCCTGGGCAGGAGCGAGGAAGAGCTGAAGGAGGCCGGCGTGGACTACCGCAAGGGCGTCTTCCCCTTCCAGGCCAACGCCCGGGCGCGGGCCCTGGCCGAGACCGACGGCCAGGTGAAGCTCCTCGCCGACGCCAGGACCGACCGCCTGCTCGGCGCCCACGTCATCGGGCCGCGCGCCGGCGACCTGATCGCGGAGCTGGCGGTGGCGGTGGAATTCGGCGCCTCGAGCGAGGACGTCGCCCGGTGTGTCCACGCCCATCCGACCCTGGCCGAGGCCGTGAAGGAAGCGGCGTTGGCCGTCGACGGACGCTCGATCCACATCTGACGTCCACATTTCACCCCGAGGAGACCCCGACGTGAAGAGGCGCTCTTCCATTCTCGCCGCCGTCTGCGTCCTGCTGTGGAGCTGCCCCCCGGCCGAGCCGCCGCCGGCTCTGGCGCCCGGCGCGCCGCGCCTGATCCTCTTCCTCGCCGTCGACCAGGGGCGGGCCGATTACCTGGACCGTTTTCGTCCCCTGCTGCGCCACGGCTTCCACCGCCTGCTCGCGGAGTCCGTGCGCTTCACCGACGCCCACCACGACCACGCCAACACCAGCACCGCCCCCGGCCACGCCACGCTGGCGAGCGGACGCCATCCCTCGGGCCACGGGATCGTGGGCAACTACTGGTTCGACCGCGAGACCGGCGAGGACGTCTACTCGGCGCGCGGCGAGGACGGCGTCGGCTCGCCGGAGAGGCTCCTTGCCTCGACGCTGGGCGACTGGCTGAAGGCGGCGTCGCCGCGCTCCAAGGTCTTCGCCGCCAGCGGCAAGGACCGGGCGGCGATCCTGATGGGCGGCCGCCGGGCGGACGGCGTCTTCTGGTTCGACGACGACCGCGGCGACTTCGTGACCTCGTCGTTCTATCCCGACCGGGAGCGCCCGTGGCTCGACGCGTTCCTCGCCGAGCGCCACGTCGACCGCCGCTTCGGCGAGGCGTGGGAGCCGCTGCCGGAGGTCGTCGAGCACGCCGCGGACTACGGCGTCGAGCCCCTCGACGAGGGCTGGTTCCGGACCGGCTTTCCCTATCCCGTCGGCGGCGCGGCCCTGGAGCCTGACTGGGGCTTTTACAGCGGCGTCTACCGCTCGCCCCTGGTCGACGCCTACCTGGCGGATTTCGCCCAGGCGCTGATCGCCGGCGAGGGGCTCGGCGACGACGACGTCCCGGACGTCCTGGCGGTGTCGTTCTCGGCCCTCGACAACGTGGGCCACCGCTACGGCCCGGACAGCCCGGAGCTGCTCGACGCCCTGCTGCGTCTCGACGTCGTCCTCGGCGAGCTCCTCGACTTCGTGGACGCCCGGATCGGGCTCGACCGCGTGCTCGTCGCCCTGAGCTCCGACCACGGGGTGATGCCGGTGCCCGAGGCGCTCGCCGCGCACGGCGGCGACGCGCGCCGCTTCGGCACCGCGGAGATCCGCTGCGTGCAGGACGCCGGACGCCGGCTGCGGGAAGAGATGGGCGAGGAGGACTGGATCCTGGACGGCTTCTACCTCGACCGGGAGCTGGCCGCGGAGCGCGGCGTCGAGATCGACGCGCTCGCCGACGCGCTGCGCCGTCATCTCGAGCAGTGCCCGGGGATCGCCCGGGTGTGGACGCGCGGCGAGATCCTGGCGGCGCCGCCCGACGATCCGATGGGGCGGCTCTTCGTTCACGCCTTCCATCCCGAGCGCAGCCCCGACCTGATGGTCGAGGCCGAGCCGGGGGTGATGGTGTACACCGGGTCGCGGGCCAACCACGGCTCGCCGCACCCCTACGACACCCACGTCCCCTGGCTGCTGCGGCTGCCCGGCGG
>DASWIG010000233.1:0-2737 GCA_036397835.1 Thermoanaerobaculia bacterium | reverse complement strand
GGCGCGGCTGGCGCACACGCTGAACGGCTCCGGTCTGGCGGTGGGCCGCACGTTGATCGCCGTGCTCGAGAACTATCAGCAGGCCGACGGCACCGTGGCGGTGCCGGCGGCCCTGCGCCCCTACGTCGGCGGTCTGGACCGCATCGCTCCCCGCGACTGACGCGGTCGCGGCACCCGGCGGCTCCCTTGGCCGTCCGTGCCATTCTCTCTGTCGAAAAGTAGTAATGGGGAACGATTCGCGGGGAGGATTGTCGTGTCATCCTTACCTCGAGGTAAAGGATTCCTACAGGACCTCGAGCAACGTCCTACACGGTCCGTAATCTGGCCCGTAAGACCGATCGCGAAGACTCCACCCAAGCCAGGCGGTCCTGAAGTCGGGCCGCCTTCATGTTTCATACCACGGCGACGGTTCCTGACCGAGAGTCGGTCGGGCCGATTGGAGAAACGGGGACGCTATGAGGTACTTGATCTCACTGGTCTTTGCGATTCTGGCGCTGGTCGAGGTCGGGCCGCTCGCGGCGCAGGACGATCCGAGCAAGAACGTTTTCGAGAAGCTGCAGATTCACGGGCATCTGACCCAGGCTTACGGCGCATCCACCGGGCCGACCGTGTTGGGCATCCCCGACGACGGCACCACGGACTACCGCACGGTAGCGCTTCAATTCCGTTACGATCATGACGACCGCAATGCCTTCGTGATCCAATTCAACCACCAGAGGCTGGCTTCGGACACGCTCTTCCAGGACGACGTCGAGCTCGACTGGGCATTCTATCAGAGGAGGATCGGGGACCATACGCAGGTCCGGGTCGGCCGCATCCTGACCCCGCTCGGTCTGCTCAACGAGGTGCGCGACGTCGGCACGGTGCTGCCGTTCTACCGCGTGCCGGAGACCTTCTACGGCGAGGCGAGCTTCTCGCTGGAGACGATCGACGGCCTGTCCGTCTCTCACACCTTCGAGGGTTCCTCGGGAAGCCTCGAGCTGATCGGCTACTTCGGCGGTTGGGACAGCGTCGACCAGGGTCCCGGCGGAATCGCCGAAGGGAGGATCGAGGAGGGGATCGGCCTGACGGCGATCGTCGAGACCGCCGTGGAGGGCCTGCGCTTCGGCGCCGGCTACAACGAGCACAAGGCCGCGGGCGGCCTGGTCCCGGAGGGGACCAGGCAGCCGCGCGACTTCTGGTGGGCATCGGCGGAGCTCGACCGCGACCGCTACAGCTTCATCGTCGAGCTCTTCCGCCGCGACCGTTTCGTGGCCCTGGACGAAGGCGGATACGCGCAGGCGAGCTTCTGGCCGAAGGAGCGGCTGGGCCTCCACGTCCAGACCGAGCACCACGACCTGACCCGCTCCGAGCCGATCTTCCAGGACCTGAACCCGATCGACCTGGTGGAGGACTACGCCGCCGGATTCAGCTTCCTGTTCGGTTCCCACGCGATGGTCAAGGGCGAGTACCACTGGTCGATGGCCCGCAACGCCGACGGCGTGGGGCTCTTCGCCACGGACGAAGAGGCTCGCTTCGAGTACTACGTCGTCAGCCTGGCGGTCAGCTTCTGACGCGCGTCCAGCCGGTTGTGCGATCTCCGAGACGTGAGTTAGAGTGAGACCGCTCGGCACGCCGCCGGAGGGGTGGCTGAGCGGTCGAAAGCGGCGGTCTTGAAAACCGTTGACCGTCAACGCGGTCCGTGGGTTCGAATCCCACCCCCTCCGCCAAGCTCCTGACTACCCGCTATCGGAGCGTCAAACCGGGATGAGGACCCTCCGCCTCTTCGCCGCCCGCCCCGAAACCTTGCCCCAGGCCACCGCCTGGCACCTCGCCGACCTCGGGGAAGCCCGCCTCCGCTTCTCCCGGATCAACTCGGACGGATTCAGTGCCTGGTGGGCACTCGAAGGTGCCGGGTGCCAACCAGGGGCCCGTGTTGCCCGACTCGAAGCCGTCGCAGAAGATCGGCGGTGGCCTACGGGCCTTGACGACAATCGTCTGGGGTTGCGGCCCCTGCCAGAGCTTAAGCTCATAGGCGACCCCGGGCAGCAGTTTCAGGAGCAGCGGAGGGGCCGGGCTTCCCTCGCAGATCAGCGCGCAGTCCTGGTAGATCTGGAAGACGTCGCCGCCTCCGGGAGTCCACGTCACTTCGACGGGGGAGCTGCGCAACAAAGAGGGGGGAAGACCCGGGTCCATGTCGACCACCATGTCAATGCCGTACTCGATGTCGGTTCCCTCTTCGAAGTCGTTCCAGGTGGCGATCATAACCGTCCCGACACCGCTCGCCGTCGCCAGGTCCCAGGTCGCTTGATACACCGCACCGCCGGTCCGCGCCATGTAACGACCCTGACACCAGGGAGCGAGGCTGTCGTCGAAGCCGGGCCAGACGCCACCGACTGCGATCTTGCCGGCGTAGTCCATCGACGCCATCGTCGAGTAGAACCACTGGAGGTACGGTTCCCCCCACGCGGTGCCTTTGGGATCCCAGCCGACGGCTCCGGGGTACACCCAGGCGTAAAAGCCGTCGAACACGGCGTCGTGGGTCGGGTCCATAGGGTTCGGGTCGCGATCGAGCAGCTTGACCGGACCGAGTGCCTGGGTGCGGAGGTCGGGATAGCTAAGGTGCGGATGCACCTCGTCGTAAGCAAAGACGAACAGCGCTGGATCGCCGTCGAGAGGAAGGTACACCGGCGACGATAGGTAGGTGGCGTCGGCATAGGTCAGGTCGTCCTTCGCCTGCGCCTGATACCCCTCCGGT
>DASWIG010000232.1:0-7996 GCA_036397835.1 Thermoanaerobaculia bacterium | reverse complement strand
CGGGGAGCGCCGCTGGCGCGCCTCGAGAGCCGCGACCTCGAAGCCGCCGTAGCGCAGGCCGAGGCCGCGGTGCGGATGGCCGAGGCCCAGCTCGAGAACGCCCGCGTACAGCACCGGCGGATGACGGACCTGCACGGCCGCGGCTCGGTGACCGACAAGAACCTCGAGGACGCCATCGCGGCCTTCCGCGTGGCCGAGGCGGGCCTCGACCAGGCGCGCGCCAACCTCGCCGCCGCCCGGGTCATGCTCGGCTACGCCGAGATCAGCAGCCCGCTCGCCGGCTGGGTGGTGGAGAAGAGGGTGGAGGCGGGCGACATGGCCACGCCCGGCATGCCGCTCTTCACCGTCGAGGACCTCTCCAAGGTCAAGGTGGTCGTCCAGGTGTCCGAGGCCGACGTCGGGGGCCTCGCGGAGGGCGCGGCGGCGCGCGTCGAGGTGCTCGGCCGCGAATACGAGGCCACCATCGACCGCGTGGTGCCGGCGGGCGATCCGGCGAGCCGCACGTTCGCGGTCAAGCTCGTGCTCGACAACCCGCAGGGCGCGCTGAAATCGGGCATGTTCGTCCGCGCCAGCTTCGCGCACGGCGAGCAGCAGGCGCTGAGGGTGCCGGAGACGGCGCTCGTCCGGCGCGGCCAGCTCGAGGGCCTGTTCCTCGCCGCGGACGACGGCCGCCTGCGGCTGCGCTGGGTCAAGACGGGCCGCCGCGACGGCGGCCGCGTCGAGATCCTCTCCGGCCTCGAGGGAGGCGAGCGCTACGCCGTCGCGCCGCCGCCGGGGGTCGTCGACGGGGCCGTTTTCCGCGAATGACGACGCCAATTACAGCCATTTACAGCACTCTTACACCTCCGATCCGTGCGACCTGTAAACTTCCGGTGCCTGGGGGCCGTACTCGCGAATGGACCGCGAGGTCGGAGGTAACGAATGGTTTCTGGCGACCGTGACCTGAGCATGGACTACGACGTGATCGTGATCGGCGCCGGCCCGGCGGGCTCGGCGACGGCGACGATCCTGGCCCGCGCCGGGCGCCGCGTGCTGGTGCTCGAGCGGGAGACGTTTCCCCGCTTCAAGATCGGCGAATCGCTCATCCCCGCCACGTTCGACACCCTCGACCGCCTGGGGCTGATCGACAAGCTGCGCGCCAGCCACTTCCCCAAGAAGTACAGCGTCCAGTTCTTCTCGGGCGACGGCCGCCCCAGCACCCCGTTCTACTTCGGCGAGACCGAGCCCGCCAGCTACGCCCAGACCTGGCAGGTGCTGCGCAGCGAGTTCGACCAGCTCCTCGCCGACAACGCCCGCCGCCACGGCGTGGAAATCCGCGAGGGCGTGACGGTGAAGGAAGTGCTGTTCGAAGGCGAGAGGGCGGTGGGCGTGCGCGTGCAGCGCTCCGGCGGCGAGCTCGCCGACCTGCGCTGCCGCGTGGTCGCCGACGCCAGCGGCCAGCGCGCGGTGCTGGCGCGCCAGCTCGGGATCCGCCGCCAGGACCCCAACCTGCGCATGGCGGCGATCTTCACCCACTTCGAAGGCGCCCGGCGCGACCCCGGCATCGACGAGGGCGCCACCCTGGTGCTCCAGACCGAGGAGCACAAGTCGTGGTTCTGGTACATCCCGCTGCCCGACGACCGCGTCTCGGTCGGCGTGGTGGGGCCGATCCGCCACCTGATCCAGGGACGACGGGGCGATCCCCAGCGGGTCTTCGAGGAGGAGCTCGCCCGCTGTCCCGGGCTGGTGCCGCGGATCGCCGACGCGCGCCAGACCATGGACGTGCAGGTCTTGAACGACTTCTCCTGCTCGGCGGATCGCGCCGCCGGCGACGGCTGGGTGCTGGTGGGCGACGCCTTCACCTTCCTCGACCCGATCTATTCGAGCGGCGTGCTGCTCGCCTTCGCCTCCGCCGAGCTCGCCGCCGACGCCGTGGCCGCGGCGCTCGCCGACGGCGACACCTCGGCCGAGCGCCTCGGCGTCTACGAGCAGCGGATGCGCCGCGGCGTCGCCGCCTTCCGCAAGCTGGTCTACGCCTTCTACTCGCCGGAGTTCAACTTCGGCCGCTTCCTGCGCCGCTATCCCGAGCACCGGGAGCCGATCATCAAGATCCTCGTGGGTGACGTCTTCGACCGCGACTACGCCCCGCTCTTCCGCGACGTCGACGCCTACATGGCGAGCGCCGGCACGACGCTGACCCGGCACCTCGAGGACGCGGTGGAGCTGCCCGTAGCATGACCGCGGGCCGGGCCGTGCGGGTCGCGCTCTACGGCGCCCTGGCGGCGCTCTACGCCCTCCACCAGGACGCCTGGTTTCGCCACGATCCGCGGATCGTCCTCGGGTTGCCGGTGGGCCTGGCCTACCACGTGGCCTACTGCGTGGCGGCTTCCCTCCTGATGGCGCTCCTGGTGAAGCTGGCGTGGCCGGCGGGTCTCGAGACGGACGGAGACGCGCCGTGACGCTCGCCGTGCTCGTCGCCTACCTCGGCTGCGTGCTCGCCATCGGCCTGGCGAGCCACCGCTTCTTCCGCGGCACCGGCGAGGACTACTTCGTGGCCACGCGCACGATCGGCCCGTTCGTGCTTCTGATGTCGCTCTTCGGCACCCACATGACGGCGTTCTCGCTGCTCGGGGCCTCGGGCGAAGCCTACCGAACGGGCATCGGCGTCTTCGCCCTGATGGCGTCGTCGTCGGCCCTGGTGGTGCCGGCGGTGATCTTCTTCGTGGGCACTCGCCTGTGGGCGGTGGGCAAGCGCCACGGCCTGCTGACCCAGGTGCAGTACTTCCGGGCGCGCTACGAGTCCGACGGCCTGGGTCTGCTGCTCTTCGTGGTGCTGGTGGCGCTGGTGGTGCCCTACCTGCTGATCGGCGTCATGGGGGGCGGCCTGACGCTCACCCAGATCACCGGCGGCCAGGTGCCGGGCTGGGTCGGGGGGTTGGTGATGACCGCCGTGGTCATGGCCTACG
Organism: Thermoanaerobaculia bacterium; assembly: GCA_036397835.1. Taxonomy (GTDB): domain Bacteria; phylum Acidobacteriota; class Thermoanaerobaculia; order Multivoradales; family J023; genus DASWIG01. The sequence continues at coordinate 5,051 of DASWIG010000232.1, read as the reverse complement.
TCACCGCGGGCGGGTTGCGCGGCACGGCCTGGGCCAATACCTTCCAGACCCTGGTGTTCATGGTCCTCGGGGCGGTCACCTTGGCCTACCTGCTCGACCGCCTCGGCGGCCTCGGCCCGGCCCTGGAGCGGGTGGCGGCGGCGCACCCCGAGCTCATGGTGCGCGGCGACGCCGTGCCCCCTTTGAAGCTCCTGAGCTACACCCTGATCCCGCTCTCGGTGGGTATGTTCCCGCACATCTTCATGCACTGGCTGTCGGCGCGCGGGGCCGCGTCGTTCCGGCTGCCGGTGGTGGCCTATCCCGTCTGCATCATGATCGTGTGGGTGCCGAGCGTGGTGCTCGGGGTGCTCGGCCACGACACCTTCGACGACCTGCGGGGGCCGGCGGTCAACTCGGTGCTGATCCGGCTCATCGAGCACCACGCGCCCGACGTGCTGGCGGGGCTCCTGGGCGCCGGCGTGCTGGCGGCGGTGATGTCGTCGCTCGATTCGCAGGTGCTGGCGATCGGCAACATGTTCACCCAGGACGTGGTGCGCCACTACGGCTTCCACGACCAGATGGGCGAGCGCCAGCAGGTGCTCGCCGGCCGGCTTTTCGTCGGCGGCGTCCTGCTGCTGACCTACCTGCTGTCGCTGGTGACGCCGACACGCATCTTCAGCCTCGCGGTGTGGTCGTTCAGCGGCTACGCGGCGCTCTTGCCGGTGGCGCTGGCGGCGATCTTCTGGCGCCGCAGCACCAGGGCGGGAGCGTACGCCGCGGTCGTCACGGTGGCCGTCCTGTGGATCTGGTTCTTCAGCGTCGGCGGCGACGATCCGGCCTACACGGTGGGCGGCACCGGGGTGATGCCGGTGGCGGTCATGTTCCTGGCGTCGATCGCCGCCGTGGTCGTGGGATCGCTCGTCAGCCGTCCTCCTTCTGAAGCGACGCTGGCGCGTTTCTTTCGCTAGACTCCTTTGGCCAGACTCGGCCAGGAAGGACTCGGATGAAAGTCGCCCACATCTCCCCCGGCGCCGCCGGCATGCTCTGCGGCTCCTGCATCCACAACAACACGCTGGCCAGGGCGCTGATCCGCCAGGGCTACGACGTGACCCTGATCCCCATCTACACGCCGATCCGCACCGACGAGGACAACGTCTCGATCGACCGGGTCTTCTACGGCGCCGTCAACGCCTACCTGCAGCACGCCTCGCCGCTCTTCCGCCACACGCCACGGTTCCTCCACTGGCTGCTCGACCGCCCGCGCCTGCTGAGCTACGTGTCGAAGATCGGAGCGTCGCGCGAGGGCAACGCCCTGGGCCCCATGACGCTGTCGCTCATCCAGGGCGAGCACGGCCCCCAGAAACAGGAGCTGGAGACGCTCGTGGCGTGGCTGCGCGACGAGCTGCGCCCCGACGTCGTCCACCTGACGCTGTCTCTCTTCCTGGGCTTCGCCCGGCGCATCAAGGAGGAGCTCGGCGGCGTGCCGATCGTCTGCGAGCTGCAGGGGGAGGACATCTTCTTCAACGACATCGCCGAGCCCTTTCGGACGCGCATCCTCGACGTCATGCGCACGACGGCGGACGACGTCGACGTCTTCATGGCGCCCAACGACTACTACGTGGACCTGATGCACCGCGAGTGCGGCTTCCCCACCGACAAGGTCGAGGTCGTGCCCCTCGGCATCGACGCGACGCCCTTCCGCCCGCGGGACGAGCGCGACGACGACGAAGTCGTCATCGGCTTCTTCGCCCGCGTCTGCCGGGAGAAGGGCCTCCACCACCTGGTGGACGCCTTCCGCATCCTCGCCGGGGAACCGGGGGGCGAGCGATTGCGGCTGCGCGTCGGCGGTTACCTCAAGGAGCTCGACCGTCCCTACCTCGAGGAGCAGCAGCGCCGCGTCGCCGAATGGGGGCTCGCCGACCGCTTCGAGCACGTGGGCGAGGTGGACCGCCAGGGCAAGGTCGACTTCATGGCCGGCCTCGACGTCTTCGCGCTGCCCACCGTCTACAAGGACCCCAAGGGGCTGTCGGTGATCGAGGCCCTGGCGAGCGGCGTCCCGGTGGTGCTGCCGGCCCACGGCGGCTTCCCGGAGCTCGTCGCGTCGACGGGCGGCGGCGTGCTGGTGGAGCCGGAGTCGCCTCAGGCCCTGGCGTCGGCGCTGCGGCGTCTGATCGGCGATCCCGCGCACCGCCGTTCGTTGGGACGAGCGGGGCGCGAGGGAGTCCTCGCGAGGCGCACGGACGACGCCATGGCGCGGGCCACGGCAGGGCTGTACGAGCGCCTGCTGCGGCCGGAGAGTCAGCTTGCCGAGAAGTTGGCGGTTGCCGGCTGAATGGATCCAGGGAATGCACGAATATCGCACCCAGCGGCGCATCGAGTTCGCCGATACCGACATGGCGGGCATCGTCCACTTCGCGCGCTTTTTCGTCTTCATGGAGACCGCGGAGCACGAGTTCCTGCGCGCCGTGGGGGCGCCCGGCGTCCACTTCGAGCACGAAGGACGGCATCTCGGCTGGCCGCGGGTGGCGGCGTCGTGCCAGTACAAGAGCCCGGCGCGGGTCGGCGACGTGCTCGACGTCCACCTGCGGGTGCAGCGCAAGGGGAACCGCGCCATGACCTACGCCGTCACCTTCACGATCGGCGAGCGGCTGGTGGCCCGCGGCGAGGTCAGCTCCATCTGCTGCGCCATGGGCAGCGGCCCCCTCGAGCCGACGCAGCTCGAGCCGGTGGCGATTCCGGATTTCCTCGCCGCGCGCATCGAAGAAGCGCCGGCCAATCCGTGACTCTGATCTGATTCCCCGTCCCCACCTATATCTTTCCCACGCTCCGCGCACCCTATAGTCGATGAAAGCCAGCCTCGATCCCCGAGGTGGTGACAGGGGGAGGTCCGCCGCTGCCGTTGCCATGCGTTCTTCATTCCTGGATCGCTCCGCGGGGATCGCAACCTACGGTGTAAGGAGAGAAGGAATGAAGAAGCTGTTCATCGTGACGACTCTGACGGCCCTCGTGGCCGCCGCCGGTTTCGCCGGCCAGCTCATCCCGGCGAAGGGTCAACCGGTGCCCGGCGACTACGTCGTCGTGCTCAATCCGGGCTTCCCTGCCGCCGAGGTGCTCGGCGACTTGGCCGCGGCTCACGGCGGCGTGGCGGCGAGGACCTACCGGCACGCTCTCAACGGCGGCCTGATCCGCGGCCTGAGCGCGGCCCGCGCCCAGGCGCTCGCCAACCACCCGATGGTCGCGGTGGTGGAAGAAGACGGCGTGGTGGAAGCCGTCGCCGTCCAGCTCAACCCGCCGTCGTGGGGTCTCGACCGCATCGACCAGCGCGCCCTGCCGCTCGACAACTCCTACACCTACAACTTCGACGGCACCGGCGTCGACGTCTACGTCATCGACACCGGCCTGCGCGCCACCCACAACGACTTCGGCGGCCGCGCCACCCTCGACTTCGACTCGATCGGCGACGGACAGAACGGCAACGACTGCCACGGCCACGGCACCCACGTGGGCGGCACGGCGGGCGGCACCAGCTTCGGCGTGGCCAAGAACGTGCGCCTACACGCCGTGCGCGTGCTCAATTGCTCCGGCTCGGGCACGTTCGCGGGCGTCATTGCCGGCGTCGACTTCGTGACCGGGGAGGCGAACGCCAACCCGAACGGCCTCCTCGTGGCCAACATGAGCCTCGGCGGCGGCGCCTCGAGCACGCTCGACAGCGCCGTCAACAACTCGGTGGCCGCCGGCGTGGTCTACGCCCTGGCGGCGGGCAACAGCAACGCCGACGCCTGCAACTCGTCGCCGGCGCGGGCCGCCGACGCCTACACGGTGGGCTCGACCACGATCACCGACGCCCGCTCGTCGTTCTCGAACTTCGGCACCTGCCTCGACGTCTTCGCGCCGGGCTCGTCGATCACCTCGGCGTGGAATACGAGCGACACCGCCACCAACACCATCAGCGGCACCTCGATGGCGTCGCCGCACGCGGCCGGCGCGGCGGCCCTGGTGCGCGACGAGTTCCCCGCCATGGACGCCTTCCAGGTCATGGACGAGCTCACCCGGCGCGCCACCTGCGGCGTGGTGGGCAACCCCGGCAACGGCTCGCCCAACCTGCTGCTCTACACCTTGAACGACACCGACCCGAACTGCGACGGCGGCGGCGATCCGCCGCCGACCTGCCTGGCCAAGGGTGCGGCCTGCACCACGGACAGCCAGTGCTGCTCCAACAAGTGCAAGGGTCCCAACGGCAACAAGTCCTGCAAGTAGGCCCCACGATCACGAGATTTCCGGGGCGGCTCGCCGAGCCGCCCCTTTTCTCACATGATCTGCTTCCTCCTCGCATGGCTCGCCCTGCCGACCTGGACGGCCGCGCCGGACGCCGAAGTGCTCCTGCGCACCCGCCGTTTCGTCGGCAGCCAGCCGGAGCGCGCGGTCGCGGACTTCCTGCGCGACCTGCGAGCCCAACGGCCCGCGGCCGGCGGTTCCGGCGAGCTGACGGCCGTCCGCACCGTGGCCTTCTACGACACGCCGGACAGTTGCGTGTTGCGCTCGCGCGGCCTCTACCTGCGCCTGGAGGCCAGCGGCGAGGCCGGCCCGAGCGAGGCCCCGCGCCTGTTCGCGACTGGCGACGGGCTCGCGCCGGCCGCGCCGTTGGCTGTCGTCAACGACCTCACGATCACCGAAAACGTCTTCAGCGTGACCTGGGACGACGGCGCCGGCGACGTCCGGCTCGAGGTCGTCCTCTGGTACACGGAGCCGCCGACCCGGCCGTTGGTGGCGCGGGCCGTCGTCCGCGGGGCCGGCGCCGGCGAAGTCGTCGCGGCCGTTCGCGCGCTCGCGCGCTGGGTCGAGCCCGAGGAGACGACGGCGATGGAGATCGTCTACCGGGGGTTCTGCGCGGCACCGGCTGCTGACGCCGGAATGCTCCGAGGCTTCCGGCCGGCGCTGCTATACTTCCCTCATGGCGCTTCCACTGCCCCGAGAACCGGAACGCGACGAGCAGGCGTGGGAGGAGTGCGTCTTCCGGCCGGTCCTCAAGCCGGACGGCCGCTGGGTGATCGAGCCGATCCCCCTGACGCTCG
>DASWIG010000231.1:0-1533 GCA_036397835.1 Thermoanaerobaculia bacterium | reverse complement strand
GCGCATCGGACGCCCGCTGCGCGCCGGCCAACTGGCGAGCCTGGTCGCCGCCGCCACCGTCGCGCTCCCCGGGCTGGCCTGGAACATCCGCCTGCTGCCCTTCTTCCAACTCGGCCTCGTCGCGGTCACGGTGGCCGGGCTGTGGGCGGTGTTCCGCGAAGCCTGGCGCGAGCACCCGGAGGCGCGCATCATCGCCGTCGGCGTTATCGTCTTCGCGGCGACCTATCTCAACGACGTGGTGGTGGACCGCGGCCTGGCGACGGCGCCGCGCCTCGCCGCCTACGGCTTCGCCTTCCTCGTCCTGGCGCTGGCGGCCTCGCTCGCCAGCCAGTTCCTGCGCACCCACCAGGAGCTCGAGGAGCTGCGCCACGACCTCGAAAAGCGCGTGGAGGAACGTACCCGCGAGCTCTACGAGGCGAGCCAGGCCAAGAGCCGCTTCCTCGCCACCATGAGCCACGAGATCCGCACGCCCTTGAACGGCGTGATCGGCATGACCGAGCTGCTGCTCGCCTCGCCGCTCGACCCCCGGCAGCGCGAGCACGCCGAGATGGCCCGCAAGAGCGGCGACGCCCTGCTCGCCCTGATCGACGACATCCTCGACTTCTCGAAGATCGAGGCGGACCGCTTCGACATCGAGGCGCGCCGCTTCGACCCGCGCGAGACGGTGGCGCAGTCGCTCGCCGTCCTGGCGGCCCGCGCCGTGGAGAAAGGAATCGAGCTGACCGCGAGCGTGGATCCGCGACTGCCCGCCGAGGTCGTGGGCGACGCGACGCGCCTGCGCCAGATCCTGATCAACCTGGTGGGCAACGCGGTCAAGTTCACGGAGGAAGGCGCCGTGCGGCTGGCGGTGGCCGCGGCGGACGGCGTCGACCCGGCGGGCCCCACGATGCTCCACTTCCAGGTCAGCGACACCGGCATCGGCATCCCCGCCGAGCGCCAAGACCAGCTCTTCCGGATGTTCACCCAGATCGACGCTTCCGACGCCCGCCGCTACGGCGGCTCGGGGCTCGGGCTGGCGATCAGCCGGCGCCTCTGCGAGCTGATGGGCGGGGAGATCTGGGTGGAGAGCGAGCCGGGACGCGGCTCGACGTTCCACTTCACGGTCCGCGTCGAGCCCGTGGCAACGCCGCCCGCGCCGCCGCCGCCGGAGCCCCGCGAGGACGCGGCGCCGGCGACGCCCGCGCCGCACCTCTCCATCCTGCTCGCCGAGGACGACCTGATCAACCAGAAGGTGGCGCAGGGCATGCTGGCACTCCTCGGCCACCGGGCCGACGTGGCGGTCAACGGCCGCGAAGTGCTCGAGGCCATGGAGAAGCGGCGCTACGACGTGGTGCTGCTCGACGTGCAGATGCCGGAGCTCGACGGCCTCGAGACCGCGCGCCGCATCCGCCGGCGCTGGCCGGGCGCCGAAGGACGACCCTGGCTCATCGCCATGACCGCCAACGCCGTCAAGGGCGACCGCGAGGCGTGCCTGGCGGCGGGCATGGACGACTACCTCGCGAAGCCCGTGGAGCCGGCGTCGCTCGGAGCCGC
>DASWIG010000230.1:0-3897 GCA_036397835.1 Thermoanaerobaculia bacterium | reverse complement strand
CGGCACCTGCGGCCCCGACGTCGCGTAGGCGTAGGTCCACGTGGCCAGCGGCGTCGTCTGACCGAAGCGCTCGAAGATCTCCTTGGTGGCCACGCCGTAGGCCCTGCGGATCCACTCCGCTCGGGTCTCGGCCGGATCCTGGGAGAAGAAGGTGATGGGCGTGTAGGTCCAGCGGTACTCCCCCCGGGTCGGCAGGCGCAGCGACTTGAGCCCGCCCGAGAGGACCTCCGGCGCGCCGTCCTGGGTGTAGTACGACATTTCGTAGAACGACCCATCAGGTTGAATGATCCGTTGCAGCACGTCGACCGTGACCTGCCCCGGCTCGGCGCAGGCGGGCGGGTTCAAGTAGCCCTGGCGATCGAGGGTCTGCTGGGCGTAGACGAAGTCGTAGGTCGCCGTGGCGCCGCCGAAGCTCGTCAGCTCCACCCGCGTGACCTTCTGCGGGCCGCTTGCCGGTCCGTCGAAGATGATCCGCTGGAGCCGCCCATGACCGTCGCGCAAGCGCAGCTCCGTGCCGGCGCCGGGGTGCTCCAGGTCCACCGCGTTTCCATGGCGGTCACGCATCTGGGTGAGCCGATAGTCGCCGCCGCCGGCGGCGGCGAAGCTGCGCAGCTCGTGGATGGTCCCGTCCGGCATCTCCAGCAGCAGACAGTCCGCCGTCAGCCCGGCCGGCACGGCGCTCGCGCACTGCGTCGAGCCCGACGGGAAGCGCTTGAGCCGCAGGTAGCTGCCGTCGGTCGAGAACCAGGTGTTGCCCTGGGGCGTCGACGGGTAGCCCGGGTGGAGCTCGGTGTAAAAACCGTGCTCGCCCCCGTCCGGGCTGAGGAAGGTCCACCGCCCCGATTCCGCCTCGTTCGGCGCCAGCACGCGGCCGACCTCGAGCGCCCATCCGAACCCCGCGTTGGATCTCGGGCGGGGCACCGGCAGGGTGTAGCTCTGAGCGTTGCACGAGCGCTCCTCGTGGGCCCAGCCGTTGGAGTTGTAGGAGAGAGCGAGCCCGTAGTCGAGGTCCGGCCCCGCGGCGTACGTCGACCCGAGCGCGAGGTTTAAGACGAGTTGGCCGTTGAAGAGGTTGATCTGGTCCAGCCCGTGGCTCTGGTAGCTGGTATCGGCCGAAAGACCGAGCTGCTGGGAGGGGAATGGCTGGGCTCCGGCTGTCGCCGCCAGCGTAGCCAGCAGGAGAAGAGCCAGGCTCGCCTGCCAGGGAAGAGAGCGCTCGTCGATCGATCGCGACATCGTTCACCTCCTCGGCTAGCAGCTCGGATCGCAGGCCGACCACGCTGACGCGTTGCCGGACTCGAAGCCGTCGACGAAGATCTCGGCGATCACGGATACGGTCACCGCGGCCGAGTCGCTGAGGCCCTCGTCGTCGGCGACGGTGTAGTGGATCTGGCAGGGCTGGAGCAGCGGCGGTGACGGCGTGTAGGTAACGAGGTCGAGGTCAACGCTCACCTGACCGGGGCAGCTCTCGCTGGTCACCGCTACGGTGAGGGCCTGACCCTCGGAATCGACGTCGTTGCCGAGGACGTCGATGAGGATCGGCTGGTCGTAGGCGCGGGCGGCGTCGGCGACCGCCGTGGGCGCGGTGTTGCAGGCGGCGTCGGCGATGACCGGCGCGAGGATCGCGCCGGCGAGCACGAGCCCGCTCCGCCATGGCGCGGATTTATTCTCTCTCAAGACAGGTCCCTTCTGGCCGAGCCGGGAAGCTCGTCCCAACATTTTGCTGACCGGACGTGTATAGCACGTTACCCGCACCGGGCGCAAGGATCGAGTCCGCATCTGCTCGAGATTTGCGAAATGCAGAGTCTTCTCTGAGAAGAACGCGCCACGGCGCCGGAAACCGCCGAAAAGGAAGGTCGCCGCGTCGCACGCGCAGCACCACGATGCTTACCGCGCCGTGATCGACAAACCAACACTCCGTACCGCCCGCCTGCCAACACAGATTGTCCGGGATTCCCCGGCCGCGTCACGTAATGTGATCAAACGCGACGCGGCATGCTGCCGCGACCGCAACGCGGAGGATTACACCATGAAGGTCAGGACGACCCTGAAAGCGGGCCTCGGCCCGATCATCGAAGCCAGCTAGTGCGGAATAAGCCTGGTGTGAAAGGAAGAGGGGCAGCCCAGTTTCGTGGCTGCCCCTCTTGCACGTGCGCCTCTCTTGGGAGAGAATCGCGGGCAGGAGGCTTCCCTCATGAGTGGTGTACAGGAGCTCGTCGAGAGGATGAAGGCCGGCGACCCCGCCGCGACCCGCGAGGTCGGCAGGCGGCTTGCCGAGGGTGACAACGATGTCGCTCTGGAGCTCCGCAGGCGGATGGCCGCTTTCGTAGGCGGAGACGAACCGCCCGAGGATCCCGACGTCTTCCAGGCCGATTTGAGGGCGGTCAACGATCGCAACACCTCCAATCCCGGGACTACGGGCTCCGAGATCGACGAGCTCGAGGTCCGGGCACGGCGCCTGGGCACGTGCCCGACCGCGCAGGTGCTCAGCCTGCGGGTGCGGCATCTGACGCTCACCGGCGACCTCGAGAGGGCATGTCGAGAGCTGGAGAGCGCCCGGACCGCGGCGACGCGTTGCCGAGCGTGCCAGCTCGAGACCTTGCGTTGCGAGGCGCTTCTGCTGCTCCACCAGGGCGACTGCGACGGCGCTCTCAGGATCAGTCAGCAAGCCATGGACGGCTACGAGTCGTTGGGGGCTGGTCACGACCTCAACGGCAACGGCTGGGCGAGCTCGTTGATCGCTCGGGCTCAGATCCGTTTCGAGCTCGGTGACAGAGTCGGGGCAGCGGCCGACTTCGCGACCGCCCTCCAGCACTTCCGGCGGGGCTCGAAGGTCTGGCAGGTGACTCACCAGAACCTCGCTCACACACTCGCCCTGGCCGGTCCCGCTGAGAAACTGCGGGCGAGCAGGGAGCTGACATCGTTGCGGCTGTCCATGCGGCGGGGCGTCACGGTGGAGCGCGCGGGCTTCCTCTGGCTCGACGGCCAGCTCATCATCGCCGCCGGCGATGGTCGCCGCAGTCGCCGTGAACGGGGCCTGGATCGCCTGTACACGTCGCTGCGCCTGTACAGCCATCCGACCATCGCCACGCCCGGGCCGTGGCTCGGAGTGGGCTCCGACTGCACCCGCGTGCTCTTCCCTGACCGGAAGGCCATCGAGAAGTTCCTGGAGAAGGAGATGATCCCGCACGCGGGTCGGCTCATCAAGGCCGATATCCACCGCCGGCAGCTCGACGAGCTTTGCGCGCTGGCAGGAGACTACCGCACCGAGGCGTCGAGCCTACGGTGCTCCATTGAGACCCTGCGAGAAGCCGCGGGTGCCTCCATGCCCTGTCTCCTCCCGCCGTGGCCGGCACGGGTTTGGTAGACGAGGCCGCTGTCGCGAGGACCGGAGCCACCTCCGGTCATGCCCGCGTACGCCCTTGCGAAAGTCGCACGCGGGCCGGGCTTGCGCCCGGCTTTTCTCGGCTTTACCCTCCTCTCTGACGCCATAACACGACGGGCGGTCACAAATCCCGCGGCGGATCCTCGCGCTCCGCCGCCAGGCGAAGCTCTGACCAGAGAGAGGAGATAAGTATGACGTGCAGCCGAGCGACGAACAAAGTCTTCGATTCCGACTTCCTCGAATGGCTCTCCCACCGCGACCGCGGCGGTCCGACGTTCACGGAAGCCGAGTACGCCGGCCCGTGGACGGTGCGCCGGCGCGAGGACGGCTTCGCCGTCCTGCGCGAGTCCGAAGGCGAAGAGGGCGAGCCGGACGCCGAGCTCAGCGAGCGCGAGACGGCGCTGCTGCTCGCCGCCGTCCTCCCCTCCCTGGGGCGCGAGCAGCGGTTTCAGCTCGCGGCGAGCGAGGGCGCCTGCGGCGTCGACGTCAAGACCGTCGACGGCGACGGCCGG
>DASWIG010000229.1:0-4140 GCA_036397835.1 Thermoanaerobaculia bacterium | reverse complement strand
GGCGGTCTCGCGCCGCCCGGACGACGCCGACGAGGACTTCACCCTCGACCACTACCGGGAGATCCTGGCCGCCATCCGCCGCAGCCACGCCACCCTGTCGTTCCGCGACGCCGCCGAGCTCGGGCGCGACATCTTGAAGCTCGACCGCTTCGTGCTCATGCGCCACGACGTGGAATTCTCACTGCCGAGCGCGCTGCGGATCGCCGAGCTCGACCACGAGGCGGGCATCCGCTCGACCTTCTTCCTCCTCTTCAGCTCCGACTACAACCTCTTCGAGCCGGAGAGCGCGGCGCTCGTGCGGCGTATCCTCGACCTGGGGCACGACGTCGGCCTGCACTACGACCTGCTGGCCTACGAGCGCGCCGGCGCCGACCCGGCCGCCGTCGCCCGCCGGCAGATCGAGCTCGTGGAGACCTACTGGGACACCAAGGTCTACGCCACGAGCTGCCACCTGGCGATGCGCGCCGGCCGGACGCTGGAGCTGCCCGGGGTGGTCGACGCCTACGACCCGCTCTACGTCGACGACGTCAAGTACGTCTCCGACAGCACCCAGAAGTGGCGCGAGGGCGTGGTCACCTCGCTCCTCGACAGGTATGACAAGATCCACCTCCTGATGCACGAGTACTACTGGAGCGAGGAAGGCCATCCCTTCGACGTGCTGCTGCTGCGCGAGGCCCACGGCAAGTACAACGAGCTGGTGAAGCGGGCCGAGGCCAACATCGCGACCTACAAGCAGGGTCTGAAGCTGCGCGCCCGGCGCGACGCCGAGTTCCGGCGCCGCCGCGACGAGCGCCGGCGCGCCCGTCGCTGACGGAAGGTGGAGCCCTGCGGGTATGACGGACGTCGTGGTTCGAGCCACGGAGGAGAGAGACCTGCCGCGGATCTCCGACCTGACCGCGGAGGTCTTCGGGCTGCGCCGCGGCGTCGACGTGCTGGCCTGGCTGCTGACCCGGGCCGCGGGCCGCATCGACTCCTGGGTCGCCGAGCGCGGCGACGAGATCGTGGGCCATACCGCCATCGTGAGGAGCCGCTACGGGTCGAACGGCGCCTGGGTGACCGGCATCCACGCCTTCCTGTGGATGGCCGACGCGCGGTTCCGCGGCGACGCCGGGATGGCGCTCGGCCGGGAAATCGTGCGCTACGGCGACTTCCTCATCGTCCTCGGCGGCACCGCGACGACCCAGGCGATCCTCACCGGCCGGCGCTTCGAGCAGGTGGCGCAGGCGACGGAGCTCCGCCTGTCCGGGGACGCCGCGGCCGCCGCGGACCGCGGCGTGCGGCTCGTCGCCGGGGAGGCGGCCGGCGCCCCGGCGCCGCTCCCGGCCACGGTCACCGGCAACGAGGCGGCGAGCGACCACCTCGAGTGGCTGGCCGGCTGTCCCGAGCTGGAAGCCGCCCGCTTCACCCTGGAGCGCGACGGCCGTCCTCTGGGTCCCGTCCTCCTCTACGTCAACCGGCAGGCGTCGCCGGTCAGCGGCCGGATCGTGCACCTGCCCTTCCTCGGCGGGGACGCCGACGCCTGGAGCGCCGCCCTGGCGGCGATCGGCCGTGAGCTGGCGCGCCGCGGCTGCCAGACGTGGAGCGTGCTCGCCACCCATCCGGCCCTCGTCCGCGCCTGCGAGGAGGCGGCGGCCGAGGTCGCCGGAACGCGTCCCGTGTGGATCCGCGAGCAGAATAAGATCCTGGGCTCGGGGTCATGGCATCTGACCTATCTCGAGGGGGACCTCGCCTACCGGCGCGTGTGATCCGCGCCTGCTGTGCCTGGAAGGAGAATGGAATGAAGGTACTGATCCTGGGTGGCGACGGCTACCTCGGCTGGCCCACCGCGATGCACTTCTCCCGCCGCGGCCACGAGGTCGCCGTGGTCGACAACTACCTGCGCCGGCGCCTGTGCCAGGAGCTCGACGTCACTCCCCTGTGCGACGTCCCGAGCCTCCATCAGCGCTCGCGCCTGTGGCGGGAGACCTCGGGCGACGAGATCCCGGTCCACGTCTTCGACCTCTGCGACTGGAAGCCCACCGCGGAGCTCTTCCGCGACTTCCAGCCCGACGCGGTCGTCCACTACGCGGAGCAGCCCTCGGGCCCCTACTCGATGATCGACCAGCGGGCCGCCCGGCTGACGATCGAGAACAACCTGGTCAGCACCTTGAACGTCGCCCACGCGGTGCGAGCGCACTGCCCCCAGTGCCACGTCGTCAAGCTCGGCACCATGGGCGAGTACGGCACTCCCAACGTCGACATCGAGGAGGGCTGGATCGAGATCGAGCACAAGGGCCGCAAGGACAAGTTCCTCTTCCCGCGGCAGGCGGGCAGCCTCTACCACACCACCAAGATCATGGACACCGACCTCCTCTGGTTCTACGTCCGCGTCTGGGGCCTGCGGGTGACCGACCTCATGCAGGGACCCGTCTACGGGATCACCACCGAGGAGAACGCCGAGGACCCGCGCCTGCTGCCGATCTTCAACTACGACGCCGTCTTCGGCACCGTGCTCAACCGCTTCGCGGTGCAGGCGGTCTGCGGCTATCCGCTGACGATCTACGGCAAGGGCGGCCAGATCCGCGGCTACCTCAACATCCGCGACACCCTGGCCTGCGTGCGCCTGGCGGTGGAGAACCCGGCCGCCCCCGGCGAGCACCGGATCTTCAACCAGTTCACCGAGACGTTCTCGGTGCAGGACCTCGCCGAGCGGGTCGAGCGGGTGGGCAAGGCCATGGGCCTCGACGTGCGCCGGGAGGCGATCGCCAACCCGCGGGTGGAGGCCGACGAGCACTACTACAACCCGGTGCACAGGGGCCTCGTGGAGCTCGGCCTCGAGCCCCACCTGCTCACCGACGACGTGGTCGCCGGGATCGTCGAGACGGTGCAGCGCTACCGGGACCGGATCGACGAGCGGCTGATGCTGCCGACCGTCCAATGGCGGTGACGCGGGGATCGGATATCATCGCGGCGTGAAGGAGAAGGACGACGGAGGCTCTGTGACGGAAAAGAAGGCCGAAATCCTCCACGTGGGCATCGATCTGGGGACGTCGCGCAGCGCCGTCTCGGCGTCGAACGGCGAGCGCCACTTGGTCGAGAGCTACGTCGGCTGGCCGGCAGCGATTCGGGCCACTTCGCGAAGGCAGGCGGAAGTACTTCTGGCGGTTCGGCCGATCGGGCCCAATGCGAGAAGCTATCCTTCCTCAGAATCACCAACTCGTCGCCGCGAGTGATACGAAGCTCGAGCCATCCGCGGGTCGTCAACCAGCCCGGGTCAACCATCCATTCGAGTACGATCGAGAAATCGCCAAGTCTGTGCTCCTGCCGCCCTCCCCAATCGACCCTCAGCTCCGTCTGCTCCCAGTCTGAATACTGTCTCTCCTCACTCAGGTACGAGCCGTCTTCCGTCTGCCGAAAAGGCCCAATGTCCGGACAGGGTAGAAAACCCAACCCTGTCCATTGATGAAACGACTGATCGCTGACATTCATTAGGAAGAGACCGGAACCTATAGGAAACAGGGAGTATGCAGTCTCTCCCGGAATGACGAACCAGCCGCAACAGTTGTCCGGCTCAAGTGGGAATATTAACTCCATCTCTGTGAACTCCTGGGCAGGCAAGAATGAACCGCGACCTAGCACCTCCAACAGCCGGACACCAATCGAGGCCGCCCTGGACCCCTCCCAATAGCCTCGCTTTAGGTCGTATGCCAGGACCCAGGCGTTACTTTTTGTATTCCGAAACACATATACACCTCCCATAACAGTCTTCTCGGAAAAGATTCGTGGCGAGCAAACCATGGCATAAATTGCGCTTACAACTGCCACAGCGAGGCCGACAAGGGCCAATAGGACACGAGCCCTGCTACGGCTAGTCATTCCACACCTAGAAGCATTTCGAATTCGTTTCTAAGGCTCTCATTGTAGCTACCAAAGGGATTGTCGAGAGGTGTGTTTTCATCTCTAGTACCTCTTGAGTAGCGCTCTGCGTCAAACATCAATTCCTCCCAAATCTTGAACTGCTGTCGTCTGAGAGATTCGATGCTCGCGAGCCATCGCTCTGCAATTGTCCGATCGTGTTCCAGGGCTCCGGTCTGAACAAGAATGTCGCCGTTCGGCAGAAGCTCGGTTCGCCAGAACCGGTAGCCCGATATCGGGTGGCCG
>DASWIG010000228.1:0-2723 GCA_036397835.1 Thermoanaerobaculia bacterium | reverse complement strand
GTCCGTGAGGCGCCGGCTCAGCACCGCCGTCAGGCGCCATGTGTCGTCCTCCCGCAGGCGCGACGGCGTCAGCGGGTTGGCGTTGAAGAGGTCCGACTCCGGATGGTCGTAGTCGTCCAGGCGCAGCGTCCCCGCCAGGTGAAAGCTCCAGCGTTTGCCGAACGGCAGGTGCGTCTCGAGGCTCGGCTGGAGTGACGAAGCCTCGAACGGCCGCTCGGCCGACGACTCTTCGGCCAGCACGCCGACGCGCAGATACCGGTCGCCGGCGCGGAAGAAAAAGGTCTGGCTCACCTGCAGCGCGATCGATCGGCCGCTGCGACGGGGGTCGCCGAGGTCGCCCGCGAAGAACGCGCGCTCCTGCGCCAGGAGGTCGACCTGGGTGGCGGCGGTGAGGCGGGGGACGTAGAACGTCGCCGAAGCCGCCGTCGCGAGGCGGCGCAGGTAGGAGGTGCCGTCGACCCGGTAATAGTCGCCGCCGCCCTGGAACACGAAGGCCACGCGGTCGCTGCCCACCGGCACGCGCACGGCGCCCAGCGGACCGGCCAGGAAGCCGAGCGGCGAGCGCCCGCGGCCGGCGGTCACGGTCATCTGCCCGGCGGTGAGGTCGAGGTAGTTGAGGTCGCCGTGCAGCGAGTAGGAGCCGTCGACGGTGAGCCCCAGGCTCCAGCCGGCGCGGTCGAAGACGGGGCGCAGCTCGAATCGTGGCGAGAGCGTGGCGACCACGTCCGAGGCGGAGCCGTCGACGAGGGAGCCCTCCGGCGTCTCGAGAAAGAAGTCCTCGGCGAGGAGGCTGGGGTTCGAGTCGTTGGCGATCGTCACCTCCGACTGCGCGGCCCACAAAGGCGGGCGGTCGACGGCGAGACGGCGAAAGGCGACGGCGGCGTATGCCGCGACGACCCCTTCGAGCTCCGCGATCGCCGCGGCGGGTCCGTCCGCGGCGATCCGGCCGGCGGCGCGCTCGACGGCGGCCCGCAAGCTCGGGTCGGGCGGCTTCGCGGCTCCACGGCCGGCGGCGAAGGACGCTTCTGCGCTCTCGGCGTCGCCCCGCAAGAGCTCGGCGAGACCGAGCAGGAGCCGGGCGTTGCCGTCGTCGGGGAGGAGCTCGACGGCGGCTCGAAGCTCCGCGTCCGCGGCGTCCAGCTTCTCTCCGGCCGCCGCGTCCTGCCCCGCGGCCGCCAGCGCTACGGCCTCGTGCAGGGCGCCCAGGCCGTAGACCAGCGTCACCTCGGCTTCGCCGAGGCGTGCCGGCGTGCCGCTTCCAGCCGCCGCGCTCGCGGCAGCGAGCACGGGAAGCACGATGAGGATGTCGCGCGCTCTCATCCTTCCTCTCTTGAGGACTGTCGAGAGCCATTGTATGATAGACGCGTGGTCCTGGCCTGGCTTGCCGTCGCAGATAATCGGGCTTCTCTCTTCTCCATGGTTGCGCACCACCTCTTCCTCAGTTACAGCCGGAGTGATCAGGAGCGCGTCGATCACCTGCGGCGGCAGCTCGAGCAGAGGGGCGTCGACACCTTCATGGATCGCGACCTGGAGCTCGGGCTCAGTTGGCCCGAGCGGCTCGAGAAAGCGCTGCGAGAAACGCGTGCCGTCGCCGTTTTCTTCGGCCCCGCGGGTCTGGGCCGCTGGCAACGGCGCGAGATGTACGTGGCGCTCGACCGCCAGGTGCTGGAAGAGAAGGCCGGGCGCGCGTTTCCCGTCGTCCCCGTCCTGCTTCCGCAAGCTCGCGAGGACGATCTCGGCGTCTCGTTTTTGTCGCTCAACACCTGGGTCGACCTGCGCCGCGGCGTCGACGACGCCGAGACCTTGGACGCGCTGGCGCGGATGGCTCTCGGGAGCGCGGAGGTGCGATTCGAGCACCCGGCCGGCGAGCTGGACGTTTGCCCGTACCGCGGCCTGCGGCCTTTCCGCGTCGAAGACAGTGCCTTCTTCTTCGGCCGCGAAAGGGAAGTCGGGGAGCTTCTGGAACGAGTCGGGAAAAAGAAAAAGGGAGGATTGATCGCGGTCATCGGCCCATCCGGCAGCGGCAAGTCGTCCCTGGTGCAGGCCGGCCTGATCCCGCGTCTTTACGCGCTGCAGCCGCCCGCCGCCACCTGGGAAGCGATCGTCTTCCGGCCCGGCGACGAGCCCTTCAGAAGCCTCGCCCGCGAGCTCGCCCCGATCCTGGAGCCGGACCTCGACAAGCTCGACCTCATCGAAAAGATCCCTCGACTGGCGGCGACGATGAAGGAGCACCCGGAAGAGCCGATCTTGCAGATGCTGAAAGATTCCCGCGACACCGAGCGAATCCTCCTGGTCGTGGATCAATTCGAAGAGATCGTGGCGCCGCCGGCGTCTCGGGAGACGGGCCGCGACTTCGTCCGGTCCCTGCTGCGTTTACAGGAACGATCGCCGGTCACGCTTCTTTTCACCTTGCGAGCCGATTTCTATGGCGAGGTGATCCAGCTCGACGAGAGCCTGAGCCGTCTCGTCGAGCAGCAGGGAGCGTTCCACGTGCGGCCGCCGGACCGCGAGGAGCTTGCGCGCGTCATCCGCGGACCGGCGGAGAAGTTGCGGGTCGGCCTCGAGCGGGGGCTGGTCGAGCACATTCTGGACGACGTCGGCACCGAGCCCGGCCGCTTGCCGCTCCTGGAGTTCGCCCTGGAGCGTCTGTGGTATCGCGACAAGGGCTCCGGCACCCTCACGCTCGACGGCTATCAGTCCGTCGGCAAGGTGGAGCGCGCCAT
>DASWIG010000227.1:0-4466 GCA_036397835.1 Thermoanaerobaculia bacterium | reverse complement strand
GGGCATCAAGGTCCGCGAGGTGAAGATGGAGGCCGCGGGGTGGATCTCGATCCGCTTCTTCTACCTGGCCTTCGGCCTGTCGGGGAGCCTGGCGGAGGAGTACGTGGATCGTCCGCAGCCGCTGGCGGCGGCCTTGGCGGCGCTGATGCGCTCCGAGGTCTGGGACCGGGTGGAGCAGAAGCTGCGCTGCTTTACGGCGATCAGCCGTGCGGAAGGGCTCGACCTGAGCCGTCAGTACGTGCTGAAGAGGATGGTCGACACCTACCTGGAATTGAGCGAGAATGAGAGCGAGCGCTTTATGGCCGAGCTGAAGCGCGACGCCAACAAGGAGGTTCGAGACATGGTCGTCACCTGGGAAGAGGCGCTGGCAGAGCGTGAGGCCAAAGGAGAGGCCAAAGGAGAGGCCAAAGGAGAGGCCAAAGGAGAGGCCCGGGGCCGGCTCGAGGCGACGCGGAAGGCCATCGTGCTGCTGGCGCGACGGTACCACCGTGAGATGCCACCCGACTTCGAGGAGACGTTGCGCGTCATCGACGACCTCGATCGGCTCTACAGGATCCTGGAGCGGGTCGTCGACGCCCCCTCGATCGCGGCGCTCGATCTCGACTGACGCGGCTCTCCGTCCACCGGGCCTGCAAATCGCCCGACCGCGGGCCATGCTCGACACCGGCGTGGGCCTGCCGCACGCCCGCATCCCCGGGTTGGGGCCGCCGCTGGCGGCGCTCGCCTTGTGCCCCCACGCCACCGCGAAGGGAGACCCGCGGGTCACTCTGCTCCTCCTGCTGGCCCGGCTTCAGTCTCCAGGAGGAACGCTTGAACAAATCGGGCTGAGGGCGAAGCGCTGGAAGTCGCTGATCCGTATAATGATCAGAGGGTCCCTCGTGTGGACCGCGGCCGGACCATGTCGACCCGCGAGGAGGAAAGATGAGAACCTTCCAAGCCCTGATGACCGTGCTGACGGCGGGCGTGTTGGGCGGCGTCTGCGAGACGCAAGCTCAGGGGGGGCCGCCGGTGGTGATCGAGACCGTCGTCGTCGGGAATCCAGGCAACGCGGGGGATTCTCAGAGCCAAGGCGTCTTCGGCGCCGTGGACTACGTGTACGCCATCGGCAAGTGCGAGGTGACGGCCGGTCAGTACGCCCGTTTCCTCAACGCCGTGGCGGCGACCGATCCGCACGCGCTTTACGACGAGGACATGTGGACGCACGCACAGGGCTGCAAGATCGAGCGGACCGGCTCGCCGGGGAGCTACAGGTACGGTGTCGCGCCGGATTGGGCGAACCGACCGGTGAACTTCGTCTCCTGGGGCGACGCGGCCCGCTTCGCCAACTGGCTGCACAACGGGCAACCGACCGGCGCGCAGGACCTGACCACCACCGAGGACGGCTCATATTTCCTCAACGGGATGACCGGCGACTCGCAGTTGGAGGACGTCGTCCGCAAGCCGGACGCCACCTGGGTCATCCCGACGGAAGACGAGTGGTACAAGGCGGCCTACCACAAGAACGACGGCGTGACCGGGAACTACTGGAGGTTCCCGACCGGCACCGATGCCGGTTTGAGCAACGATCTGATCGACACCGATCCGGGTAACCACGCGACGTACTCCCGCCCCCGCGATTACACGATCGGCGCCCCCTACTACCGTACGGAGGTCGGGGCCCATGTTAGCAGCGCGAGCCCCTACGGCACGTTCGACCAGGGCGGCAACGTGCAGGAGTTCAACGAAACGGTGCCCGAGCCGGACATCCGCGGCATACGGGGCGGGTCGTGGTTCTGGGGCCTGGCGCTTCTGAGCGCCGCGGAGCGTCCCTTCGACATGCACACGTCGGACCAGTGGAACGACCTCGGTTTCCGCGTGGCGAGGCTCGCGGGCACGAGCCGACCTCCGTGCGACCTGCCGCTGGGCCATCCCGACTTCTGCCGGGAATGCGGCCCCTGTGGCAGCGCTCAAGGCGGCTGCAAGAACGACGACGAGTGCTCCGGCAGTCTTCTCTGCGCCGAGAGCTTCGGCCCCCAGTTCGGCCTCGGCGTCGACGTCGGCGTCTGTGTGGAACCGCGCAGCGTCGAGCTCGAGTACCAAGCGGTCCGCCTCCCGGAGCCGGCCGACGAAGGTGTCCTCCTCGAAAGGATTCACGCTCGCGCCATCAACGACCGCGGCCAGGTGGCCGGCTGGGCGGCGTCAGCCGACGGATCGAGGCGCCGCGCCTTTCTCTTCACCCCGCAGATCGGCATCGAGACGATCGCGGTTCCCGGTGACCAGAGCTCCGAAGCGATCGCGATCAACGACGCCGGCGACGTTTTCGGACGCCTCGTGCGGGTCCGAGCCGACGGTAGCGTCGTGCAGACCGGGCTCTTCCGCCACCGGGCCGGCGAGGCGCTCGATCAGCTCACGAGAGGCTCCAACGCCTCGATCCGGGCCCACTTCGAGCTGCGGGACGTCAACCAAGCCGGCGACGTAGTGGGCGTGCTACACCGCAACCGCGAGCCGCGAAGGGTGCCCTACCTCTACACCGAAGGCGAACGCTGGATCCGACTCGCCGCGCTCGACGCGCGCCTCAGGGGGCGCTCGGTCCTGCCGATCGCGATCAACGACGCGGCCGACATCCTCTTCGCGACCTTGCCGACGCCGTCCGGCGTTCAGGAGGCATACCTCCTGCGGGGGGGCAATGAGCTCTTCACGCTCGGCAATTTCGGCCGGCGGGTCAACGCTCCGTTCGATCTCAACGCCCAGGGCCAGGTCGTCGGTTTCTCCGAGACCGGCGAGGGTGGCGCCCACGCCTACTCCGTCAAACCGGGCCGGGCCCTCACCGATCTCCACCGCGGCCGCTTCACGTCGAGCTTCGCCGGCTGGGTAAACAGCCGCGGCGTCGTGGGCGGCGTCTTCGACGACGAGGCTCTCTTCACCTACGACCAGCGGCGGGCGCAGAAGGTGCGAGTGGTGGCCTCGCGGCGGGACTTCGCGAGGCTCCTCGGCGACGGCGCCAAGCTCGACCGGATCGAGGTCTTCGACATGAACGAACGCATCGAGTTCGTCGGACGGGTGGTGGGCGAGCTCGACGGAGGCGACGCCGAGCGGTTTTTTTATTTCAATCCGGCGGTGGGCGTCCTCGATCTCGGAGAGGTCGTTTCCAAGGCCGGCGCCGGAGCCAGCTTCGAGGGGGTGAGGGCGATCAACGATCGGGGAGCGATTCTGCTCGAGCTCAACGACGCGGGGACCGAAGGCGCTTTGGTGATCTCGCCGCTCGCCCGGTGACGGCGGCCCAGGCGAAGCGGCCCGGCGGCTTCTTGGAAGACGACGAAGGCGTCGCCCATCGGCCCTCGTGCTGAAGACCAAGAAGCCCGTCGTCTCGATCGCGGTCTTCCTGACCGGCGGCCCGAAGGGGATCGAGGTCCGTGAGGTCAAGATAGGGGCGGCCGGATGGACCTCGCTGCGCTTCTTCTACCTGGCCTTCGGCCTGTCCGGGAGCCTGGCGGAGGACTACGTGGATCGGCCGCAGCCGCTGGCGGCGGGGAGCGAGCGCTTTACGGCCGAGCTGAAGCGCGACGCCAACAAGGAGGCCAGGGGCCGGCTCGAAGCGACGCGGAAGGCCATCGTGCTGCTGGCGCGACGGCGCCACCGTGAGGTGCCGCTCGACTTCGAGGAGACGTTGCGCGCCATCGACGACCTCGATCGGCTCTACAGGATCCTGGAGCGGGTCGTCGACGCCCCCTCGATCGCCGAGCTCGATCTCGGCTGACGCGGCACCGCGACTCGATCGCCCCCTACGCTGGGAAGCGTGGAGCGGGCCTGACGAGGGCGAGGGCCGGCCGCGTCAGGACTGCCCCTGAACTGCTTTGCGGACGGCCTCGTCGGCGCGCTGCTGTTCCTGCCGGTGGCGATCCTGGGGCCGATCGCCGACCACCTGGCCACTTTGTGACGTAAGCTCGGCCAATGCCGAGCCGAAATCCGACAACGCCCGTCTCCGAAGCGGACGACGACGAGACGTCCGCCGACAAGCTCTTCAAGACGGCGTTCGAGCTCTTCCTGCGCAATCTCGTCGAGCTCGTCCGTCCCGAGGTCGCGGCGCGCCTCGACCTCGACCACGCCCGCATCCTCTCCCCGAAGCTCTTCGCGGACTTCCGCAAGCAGGGGTTGCGGGAGCCCGACCTGGTCGCCGAGGCGAAGACGGTGGACGGCGAATCGCAGCTCGTCGTCGTCCACGTCGACGTCGAGGGAGCGTTCGGCAGCATCATGGACGATCGCATGCTGGAGTACGGCCTGCACCTCGTGCTCAAGACCAAGAAGCCTGTCGTCTCGATTGCGGTCTTCCTGACCGGCGGCCCGAAGGGCATCAAGGTCCGCGAGGTGAAGATGGAGGCCGCGGGGTGGATCTCGATCCGCTTCTTCTACCTGGCCTTCGGCCTGTCGGGGAGCCTGGCGGAGGAGTACGTGGATCGTCCGCAGCCGCTGGCGGCGGCCTTGGCGGC
>DASWIG010000226.1:0-6489 GCA_036397835.1 Thermoanaerobaculia bacterium | reverse complement strand
CGTGGTCAACAAGGACTTCATCCCGGACAGTGCCGCGACGGTGCCGGTGGCCCTGACCTGTACCTCGGGTACGGTGACCGCCACGCCGCTGAACGCGTCCGAGGCGACACCGGCGGTGTTCACGGTGAACGGCGCCCTTGCGGGGGCGACCTGTACGGCGACGGAGACGGTGCCGATCGGCTACACGGCGGACGAGACGGATTGCGTGAATGTGCCGCTGGGTGGCAACTGCACGATCACCAACACGCTCCCGGCCGTCACTCCGATCCCCACGTTCTCCGGGTGGGGAATGACCATGCTTGTGGCCCTGCTGGCCCTGTTGGGCTTCGCAGCGATCCGCAGGCTTGCGTCGTAGCCATATCAACCGCTTTTCCGACCTCCGACCTTGAAGCGCATCCGCGCCTACACCTGCTGATGGCAGACGGTGGCCGGCTGGCCGACGGGACGTTCCGGCTCCTCCCGGAGCGCCCGCCGCGCTTCGTGGAGGCTTGAAACGTTCCGGCGCTCCGTTCTTGCGGCCGGCCCGTGTTAGCCTCCCGCAATCAACAGGAGCTCGGAATGTCGGCCGACGTAGCGACCAACGATGACGAAAACGGGACGGGCCGCCGGCCGCTCTTGTCGTGGCTGTCCACCCTGGCCATGGTCGGCGGCGTCGGCGCCGCCTACGCCACCCTGGCGGCTTTCATGGGCCGCTTCCTCTATCCGGCGCGGCCGGCGCGCCGCGGCTGGATGTACGTGACCGAGGCCGACGACGTGCCCAGCGGCGGCTCGATCGTCTTCCGCACCCCGGCCGGCGCCACCGTCAACGTCGCCCGCCGCGGCGGCGGCAGGAGCGCCGAGGACTTCGTCGCCTTGTCGAGCGTGTGTCCCCACCTCGGCTGCCAGGTACACTGGGAAGGGCACAACGACCGCTTCTTCTGCCCCTGCCACAACGGCGTCTTCGACCCCGACGGCATCGCCACCGGCGGCCCGCCGGGCGAGGCCGGGCAGCGGCTGTCGCGCTATCCCCTGAAGGTGGAAAGCGGGCTCGTCTTCATCGAGCTGCCGCTCGCCGTGATCGCCCGCGGCGACGGGCGCGTCGAGGCACCGCCGCGGCCCACCGGGCCGGGGCACGATCCCTGTCTCGCCGGGCGGCCACCGGCGGCGGAGGCGTGAGGATGGCCAATCCGCTCGTCAACTGGTTCCACGAACGCCTGCCGCTGGCCGACGTCGACCTGCGCGAGCTCACCAACGAGCCGGTGCCCAACCACCTCAAGCGCTGGTGGTTCGCCCTCGGCGGCACTCCCGCCTACCTCTTCGTGGTGCAGGCCCTCACCGGCGTGTTGCTCGCCGTCTACTACCAGCCGTCGGCGCAGACCGCCTACGAGTCGGTACGTTACATCACCGAAGAGGCGGCCTACGGCTGGTACCTGCGCAGCCTCCACAAGTGGGGGGCGACGTTCATGGTCGCCGCCGTCATCCTCCACCAGATGCGCGTCTACTTCACCGGCGCCTACCGCAAGCCGCGCGAGATCAACTGGCTGGTGGGCATGACGATCCTGACCTGCACCCTCATGCTCGGGTTCACCGGCTACTGCCTCGTCTACGAGCAACTCTCCTACTGGGGGGCGGCGGTGGGCGCCAACATCGCCGGCAGCGTGCCGGTGGTGGGCGACTTCATGAAGCAGCTCCTGCTCGGCGGCGAGGACTACAACGAGCGCACGCTGCCACGCTTCTACGTGATCCACGCCGCGGCGCTGCCCATCGCCCTGGCGCTGCTGGTGGCGATCCACATCGCCGTCGTGCGCCTCCAGGGCGTGACCGAGACGACCTTCAAGGACGACGCCAAGCGCGAATCGAAGACCTTCAACTTCTTCCCCGACCACCTGATGACCGAGGTCATGATCGGCCTCGTGCTGATGGTGATCCTGACCGCCCTGGCCTCGATCGTGCCCGCCACCCTGGGGCCGCCGGCGGACCCCTTGACGACTCCGGAGGTCATCAAGCCGGAGTGGTTCTTCTACGTCGCCTTCCGCTGGCTCAAGCTGTTCTCGGCCCAGGCGGCGATCCTGTCGATGGGCTTCATCGTGTTCACGATGTTCGCCTGGCCGTGGATCGACGACTGGATCCGCCGCAAGACCCGCTTCAGCGAGGCCAGCGTATGGATCGGCATCGCCGGCGTGCTGGCGATCATCGCCCTCACGGTGTGGGAGGCGGTCGTCGCGCACTGAGCCGCTCGGAAGTGAGATACGCAACAAGGACGGGAATACGCTCGATGAGTCTCGAACAGAAACGCTGGATCATCGCCGCCCTCGGCTTCCTCTTCCTGCTCTCGCTGGTCTACGTTCAGCGCCTGGAGGTGGCGCGCAAGCACGAGGAGGCCGGCCTCGCCGAGCACGCGGTGGCGGTGCCCGCCAATTCCAAGGCCTGCGTCGACTGCCACCGCCAGAACACCCCCGGCATCGTCGACCACTGGCGCGGCAGCCGGCACGCGCGCGCCGGCGTCGGGTGCGTGGAATGCCACCAGGCGGCGGCCGACGACGTCGACGCCTTCCCCCACGAGGGGGTGCTGATCGCCACCGTGGTCACGCCGCGCGACTGCTCGCGCTGCCACCTCGTCGAGGCCCAGGAGTTCCAGGCCAGCCACCACGCCGCCGCCGGCAATATCCTCGCCTCGCTCGACAACTTCCTGGCCGAGACGGTCGAGGGCGGCCCCCTGGTCTTCAACCCGCACTCGCCGACGCCGGGCAAGGCGGTCGACGCCGTCAACGGCCACGCCAGCGCCTTCGTCGGCTGCCAGCAGTGCCACGGCTCGAAGGTGGCCTTCCTCGCCACCGACGGCGGCCGCGTGAGCGTCGACGAGCTCGAGCCCGACGCCGCCGGCAAGCCCACCAACCTGGCGGCGGTGGGCCGCATCCTGAAGGACCAGAACGGCAAGCCGCTCTTCCACTCCGGCACCTGGCCAAATACCGGCATCGGCCGTCTGAACCTCGACGGCTCGCGCGGCTCGTGCTCGGCCTGCCACAGCCGTCACGACTTCTCGCCGCGGCGTGCCCGCCAGCCCGAGAACTGCGGCAAGTGCCACCTCGGCCCCGACCATCCGCAGAAGGAGATCTACGAGGAGTCCAAGCACGGCGTCGCCTACCGCGACCTGCGCGACGCGATGAACCTCGAGGCCAAGGAGTGGGTGCTCGGCGTCGACTACACCCAGGCCCCCACCTGCGCCACCTGCCATATGTCGGGCCACCGCAAGAACGACGGCAAGGTGACCCACGACCCGGGCATCCGCATCTCGTGGACCAACCGGCCGCCGGTGTCGCTGGTCATGGACACCGACGTCAACGGCCGCATCGTGACCGCCGCCGATCCCGAGGAGCGCGCCAGGCTGGTGGTCTCGACCGCCGAAGAGAAGCGCGAGCGCATGAAGCAGGTGTGCTCGCACTGCCACACGCCGTCGTACGTCAACGCCTTCTACCAGCAGTACGACGAGCTGGTGATCCTCTACAACGAGAAGTTCGGCAAGCCCGGCCAGGCGATCGTGGGCGCCCTGACCGAGAACGGCCTGCTGACGCCGACGCAATTCGACGAAGAGA
Source organism: Thermoanaerobaculia bacterium (assembly GCA_036397835.1). Taxonomy (GTDB): domain Bacteria; phylum Acidobacteriota; class Thermoanaerobaculia; order Multivoradales; family J023; genus DASWIG01. The sequence continues at coordinate 2,917 of DASWIG010000226.1, read as the reverse complement.
TCGAGTGGACGTGGTTCTACCTCTGGCACCACGAGGGCCGGCGGGCGCGCCACGGCGCCTCGATGATGGCGCCCGACTACACCCACTGGCACGGCATGTTCGAGGTCGCCGAGCGCTTCTACGTGCAGCTCGTGCCGCAGGCGCGCGAGATCCTCGCCGAGGCCGCCGAGCACGGCCGCGGCGCGGCGGCGCGGGCGGCCGGAGCGGTGCTCGACGAGATCCTGGCGCGGCCCGAGCACGCCTGGTTCGTCGAGGGCGCCGAGGACAAGACCGAGGCCATCCGCAAGGCGATGGAAGAACGCTATGGGCAATGAGAAATCCTCCCCCCGACCGGACTCCGGTTCCCTGCACCGACGCGATTTCCTGAAGCTCACCGGCCTCGGCGCCGTCGCCGCCTTCTCGTGCGCCGACCGCGAGGAAGCCGAGCGCCTGGCCGCCGGCGCCCCCACCGTGCCCGCCGACCTGACCTGGGGCAAGGCCCCGTGCCGCTACTGCGGCACCGGCTGCGGCGTCGAGGTCGGCGTCGCGGGCGGCGTCCACGGCGGCAAGGTAGTCGCAGTGCGCGGCGACGAGAAGAGCCCGGTCAACCGCGGCCTGCTGTGCGTGAAGGGCTACCACCTGCCGGCCCTGCTCTACGGCCGTGACCGCCTCCTCTATCCGATGCGGCGCCGCCCCGACGGCGCGCTCGAGCGCCTGTCGTGGGAGGCGGCCCTGGACCTCGTCGCCGAGCGCTACCAGGCGGCGCTCGACGCCGACGGTCCCGAGGCGGTGGCCGTCTACGGCTCCGGCCAGTGGACCGTCTTCGACGGCTACGCGGCCTTGAAGTGGGTCAAGGGCGGCCTGCGCTCGAACAACCTCGACCCCAACGCGCGGCTGTGCATGGCCAGCGCCGTCAGCGGCTTCGTCAGCCAGTTCCAGAGCGACGAGCCCATGGGCTGCTACGAAGACTTCGAGGCCGGCGACGACTTCGTGCTCTGGGGCAACAACATGGCGGAGATGCACCCGGTGCTCTTCAGCCGCATCCTCGAGAACAAGCGCGGCAACCCCGGCGTGCGCATCATCGACATCGCCACCCGCCGAACGCCCACCAGCGAATACGCCGACCTCTACGTCGAATTCAAGCCGGGCACCGATCTGGCGCTGGCCAACGGCATCCTCCACCTGCTGATCGCGCAGGGCAAGATCGACCGCGCCTTCGTCGCCGAGAACCTGGTCTTCCGCCGCGGCATCGAGGACCTCGAGGCGATCGGCTGGGGCTGCTACGGCGAGCAGGCGCAGCGTTACACCTTCGAGGACGAGGCGCGCGAGAGCTCCTTCGCCGAGCTCGAGACCTTCCTCGCCGACTACGCGCCGCCGCGGGTGAGCGAGCTGACGGGCGTGCCCGAGGCGCAGATCCGCTCGCTGGCGGCGATCTACGGCGAGGGCAGCCGCGGCACCGTCAGCCTCTGGTGTATGGGCGTCAACCAGCACACCCGCGGCACCTGGATGAACAACTTGATCACCGACCTGCACCTGCTGACGGGCAAGATCGGCCGTCCCGGCGCCAATCCCTTCAGCCTCACCGGCCAGCCCTCGGCCTGCGGCACGGTGCGCGAGGTGGGCACGATCGCCAACCGCCTGCCCGCCGACATGGTGGTCACCGACCCCGAGCACCGGCACAAGGCGGAGCAGATCTGGGGTCTCGCGCCGGGCACCATCCCCGAAAAGCCCGGCTACCACGCCGTGGACATGTTCCGCGCCCTGGCGCGCGGCGACGTCAAGGTGATCTGGATCCAGACCACCAATCCCTGGGTGACCCTGCCCAACCTCAACCGCTTCGAGCGCAAGCCCGGCGACGGCCGCTTCGTGATCGTCTCGGACATCTATCCCACCCCCTCGACGGCGGTGGCCGACCTCGTCCTGCCCTCGGCGGCGTGGGTGGAGCGCGAGGGCGTCTTCGGCAACTCGGAGCGCCGCACCCAGCAGTGGCACAAGCTGGTAGACCCGCCGGGCGAGGCCCGGGAGGACGCCTGGCAGATCATCCAGGTGGCCCGGCGCATGGGCATGGGCCACCTCTTCCCGTGGCCCGACGACGCCTGGCACGAGCCCATGTTCGAGGAATACCGCAAGTTCACGATCGGCACCGGCAAGGACCTGGCGAGCTACGAGCAGCTCAGAGAGACCCGCGGCCTGATCTGGCCCGTGGTCGGCGGCAAGGAGACGCGCTACCGCTACGCCGCCGGCTTCGACCCCTACGTGACCAAGCGCAAGGGCGTCCATTTCTACAAGGCCAAGGGCTACGGCGAGCGGGCGGCGTTCTGGCTGCGGCCCTACCATCCGCCGGCCGAGGTGCCCGACGACGAGTATCCGTTCTGGCTCTCGACCGGCCGTATCCTCGAGCACTGGCACACCGGCTCGATGACGCGGCGGGTGCGCCAGCTCCACCAGGCGGCCCCCGAGGCCTACGTGGAGCTCAACCGCGCCGACGCGGCGGAGCTCGGCGTCAAGAGCGGCGACCGGGTGCGCCTGGTGAGCCGGCGCGGCGAGCTCGAGCTGCCGGTGGCCGTCGACGGACGGGGGCAGCCGCCGCGCGGTAGCGTCTTCGTGCCGTTCTTCGACGAGAGCCGTCTCGTCAACCTGGTGACCCTCGACGCCATGGACTCGATCAGCAAGCAGCCCGACTACAAGAAATGCGCGGTGCGGGTGGAGAGGGTGTGAAGAAATCCCCCCCCACCCCCCTCAGCCGGGCGCCCCTTTTTCAAAGGGGGGAGCCTGACTCCTCGCTTCGCCTCGGGTCTTGTAGGGCAGGCTCCGCCTGCCGGAAAGCGCCGGTCAAAACCGGCGGAGCGTAGGAGGTGGAAGTCCTCCACAGTGAAGGAGTAGCGACCCACGCTGGCCCCGAGCTATGCGGCGGGTCCCGTAAGGGGCCGGCTGAAGC
>DASWIG010000225.1:0-14081 GCA_036397835.1 Thermoanaerobaculia bacterium | reverse complement strand
CATGAAGCGCATGTCGAGCTCAGCAAGAACGTCGGCCACCGCGCTCTCCGCCGTCCTGTTGGCGGCGGTGGCGATCTGCGGCCCGGCCGCGGCCCAGCCGGCCGCGGACGTCATCACGCCCCTCTGCCCGCTGCCGGTCGATCCGATCCCGAGCGGGCCGGTGGGCAAGCCTGCAGAGACCTTCAACGTGCCGGGGGACTATTTCTGGGCCCACTCCGGCACCCATCTGCAGGGCCGGCCGGCACTGGAGAAGTGGGGATGGGGCTTCTACGCTCCGCCCGGCGTCTTCAGCGGGTTCCGCACCGCCGTGATCGTGGACAACCCTTTCCCGGGGACCACCGTGACCGTGGACATCGAGTACCGCGATACCGCGGGGAACCTGCTCGCGACCACGGCCGGGGTCACGATCACGCCGGAGTGCTTCTACCACGAGCAGGCGACGCCGCTCGCCGCCGGCGGCGGCCTCGGCTCGATCCGGGTCGTCTCGACGGACGGCAACCAGTTCGTCGGCGCCACGATCCATCACTCGTACACCATCGGCACCCTGGTCGACCCTGACTTCCTGTCGCCCGGCCTGGCGTCGATGCAGCAACTGCAGAGGAAACAGGCCAACGCCAGCACCCTCTACGCCGGGCCCTTTCCGGCCGTCAACCTGGGCGGCGATCCGTACGCTTTCAACACCGGCAACCTGCCGACCTTCCAGGTCGTCAACCCGAACAACGCCGTCAACACCCTGACCGTGAGCATGGCTTCGCCGCAGCTCGGCGGCGTCTTCTTCACCAACACGGTCACGCTGGCGCCCTTCGGCAGCTACATCGACCTCTTCCTCTTCAACGCCCTCATCCCCTTCTATTCCCCGCCCGCCGGCGGCCTCAACGCCGACGTGGTGGTGACGGTGACGAGCCAGGACGGCCTGCCGATCATCGGCGAGCAGCTCATGATGGACTTCTTCGACCAGGCCTTGAATCCCCTCGGCCGCTTCCGCATGGGCTCGGCGATGATGGAGAGCACGCCCTCGTTCGTCCTCATCAACCCGGAGCTGAGCTTCACCCTCTCCGGACCGCCGGTCAACACCCTGATGGCGATCGCCAACGTCGGCACCGGCAACGCCGGCCCCGTGCGCATCCAGTACCGCTCGCAGGCCGGCGTGCTGCTGGGCACCGACGTGATCGCCAGCTTGCCGCCCGGCGGCGTGCAGCGGATCGCTCCCGGCGAGCCCGGGATCGTCAACTACCCCGTGACCTGGGACGGCACCGTCCGCATCCTCGCCTGCGACCGGCTCATCGGCTGGACGATGCGGCAGGTCGAGCCGGATCCCTTCGGCGCGCAGCAGTTCCGCAAGGTCTACGGCGAGACCCTCGACAACACCACCGGCCTCGAACCGGGAACCGGGTTCGCCGTCTTTACGCTGGGCCGGAACCTGATCCGCAAGGCGTCGCCGATCGAACGTATCTGGGATTCCTCGTTCTGGTGGCCGGGCTACAACGCCATCGCCAATTACTCGGTGTCCAACATCGGCAACTACTGGTTCCGTTCGTTCGAGGGCGTGGGGTCGCCGCCTTTCGCCTGCACCGAAACCACCAACTTCGCGCCGCAGCCCTTCGCCGGCCTGCCGTGGGGCCAGGCCTCGTTCACGTTCAAGGACGGCGTGGCCACGCCGCTGGCCCTGCCGCCGTTCCCCGGCGAGCACCTGGGCACGGTGGACCACCAGACCGGCGCGATCCGCGGCATCGACGTGATCGGCGACCCGCTCCGGGAGTGGGGTCTCGGGTTCCCCTCGGGCCCGCCGCCGCCCCCGCCGCCGGACGAGGAGATCGATCCCTTCGCCGGCGATGATGGGAACTGACTACTTCGGCAACAGGTCGAGACGTGCCCGGACCCGCAGGGTCCGGGCATGGTCGGGTCCCAGGCGCGCGGCGAGCGGCGCCGCGCTGCCTTCGAGGAGCGGGCGCGCTTCGTCGATCCGGCCCTGGGCGGCCAGGCAGGCGCCCAGGGCGCTTTCGGCCTCGGCGAGCTGCCAGCTTCCTGGCGCCAGCGCTTGCCGGCGGACGGCGAGGGCCTCGCGCAGCAGCGGCTCGGCCTCGCCGCACTCGCCCCGCCGCTCGAGCAGGTGACCGAGCTCCAGCATGACGTCGACGGCCATGGGATAGCTCGGGGGCAGCGACGAGCGGTAGATCGCGAGGGCGCGGCGGTAGAGCTGCTCCGCCTGCTCGACGTCGCCGCGGGCGGCGTGGCACAGCGCCAGGACTTCGAGGGTCACCGCCACCTCGGGATGGTGCTCACCGATCAGCACCAGGCGCCGGTCCAGGGCCTGGCGAACCTCGGCTTCGCCCGCCGCCGGCCGGCCGCTCTCGCACAGCAGCCGGCCGAGGTTGGTGCGGCTGCGGGTGACCTCGCGGTCGTCCGGCCCGAGGAGGCGCAGGCGCATGGCCAGGGCCTCGCGCAGCAAGGTCTCGGCCTCTTCGTGGTCGCCGCCGGCGGCGAGGGTCATCCCCAGGCCGTCGAGGCTGTCGGCGACCAGCGGATGCTCGCGGCCGAGCGCGCGCCGGCGCAGCGCCGCCATCTCGCGGTAGAGGGCCTCGGCGAGGGGGTAGTCGCCCATGTCGTAGTGGAGCAGCGCCAGGTTGCCCTTGAGATGGGACGCCGCCCGCTCTTCCTCGCTCAGCTTGCACCGGAGCTGGAGATCCACGCCCTCCTCGTAAAGCGACCGCGCCTGGCGGAAATCGCCGAGGTCGTGCAGGACGAGGGCGAGCTTGTTGAGGCTGGCGACGACCAGGGGATGGGGGCCGTCGTGGATCTGGCGGCGGGCGGCCAGGGCCTCGCGAAAGAGGGGCTCGGCCTCGGCGAAGCTCCCTGCCAGCGCCAGCGCCACGCCCAGGGCGTCGAGCGCGTCGGCGACCTCGCGGCTGCGGCCGGCGAACGCCGCGCGGTAGATGCCGAGGGCGCGCCGGCGCAAGGGGACCGCGCAGGCGTCGAGCCCCAGCTCCTCGTAGAGCCGCGCCAGGGTGTCGAGCAGCATGGCGGTGTCCGGCTCGTCGTCGAGCTGCGTCACTCGTTCAGCGCCGCGGTCGAGCAGCTCGAGGGCGGTGATGCTCGAGCCTCGCACCTCTCCCGGATCGGCGATCTCGAAGAGGTCGTTGAGCATGGCCGAGACCTGCCGGGCGCGGTCTCGCTCGTGCGCCACCCGCGCCGACTGCACCGCCAGGGTCACGACCAGGGCCACCGCCAGCCCCGCGACCGCCACCGCGGCCGCCACCCCCGCGCGGTGGCGGCGCGCGAACTTGGCCAGGCGGTAGCCGACGGTGTCCTGGCGGGCGATCACCGGACGCCCCGCGAGGTGACGCGAGAGGTCCTCGGCGAGCTGCTCGACCGAGCCGTAGCGCCGGGCCGGCTCCTTGCGCAGCGCCATCAGCACGATGTTGTCGAGATCGCCGGAAAGCGCGCGCCGGAGCTGTTCCGGAGACGCGCCGCGCGCCTCGCTGACCGCCGCCCGGCGCCGCGGGGCGCTCTGGGAGACGGCCAGGCTCGGCCGCTCCGGCGCCAGGGTGCAGACCACCCGCTCGATCTCCTCGCGGCCCTCCACGCGATAGGGGCGACGGCCGGCGAGCAGCTCGTAGAGCAGCACGCCGAGCGAGTAGACGTCGCTGGCCGTGGTGATCGGGCGGCCGGTGACCTGCTCGGGGCTGGCGTAGCCCGGCGTCATCGGTTTGCCGTGGTTGCCGGTCGGCGCCAGGGTGGCGTCCGCCAGCTCGGGGTTGAGCAGCTTGGCGATGCCGAAATCGAGCAGCTTGGGTTCCCCGCCGGTGGTCACCAGGATGTTGCTGGGCTTGAGGTCGCGGTGCACCACCAGGTTGCAGTGGGCGTAGTGGACGGCGGCGCAGACCGACCGGAAGAGGATCAGGCGCTCGCGCACCGTGAGCCGGCGCTCGTCGCAGAAGGCGTCGATCGGCTGGCCCTCGATGTACTCCATCACGAAGTAGGGCAGGGCGTCCGCGGTGGTGCCTCCGTCGTAGAGCCGGGCCACGTTCGGGTGGTCGAGGCTGGCGAGGATCTGGCGCTCGCCGCGAAAGCGGCGCAGGATGTCGTCGGTGTCCATGCCGCGGCGCACGAGCTTGATGGCCACCCGCTTGCGGAACTGCTCGTCGGCGCGCACCGCGAGGTAGACCGAGCTCATGCCGCCCCGCCCGAGCTGCCCGACCACCCGGTAGGGACCGATGAGCTGGCCGGTGCGAACGTCGAGCGCGTCGCCGGCGAGCGCCGAGGCTTGGGCCTCGACCGCCTGCTCGATGAAGGTCCCGGCGCTCTCGTCGGCCGAGAGCAGCCTCTCCATCTCGGCGCGCAGCTCCGGATCGTCGCCGCAGTGCGCGTCGAGGAAACCGGTCCGCTCCTCGGCGGGCCGCGCGGCGGCGGCGGCGAAGAGCGACTCGATGCGTTGCCAGCGCTCAGCCAGCATCGACCGCACCTCGCAGCCGGGAGTAGAGCCAGGCGCGCGCGAGACGGGTGTCGAGCACCACCGTCGGCTTGGACACGGCGAGGACCTCGGCGGTCTCCGCCACGGACAGACCGGAGAAGAAGCGCAGCTCGACGACCCGGGCCTTGCGCGCGTCCAGCCTGGCCAGCTCGTCGAGAGCCTCGTCGAGCGCCAGCAGGTCCACCGGAGACTCGCGGGAGCTTTCCGGGTCGCCGAGCGTGACCCGGTGCCAGCCTCCTCCGCGCCGTTCGGCGGCCGAGCCGCGGGCGTGGTCGACCAGGGTGCGGCGCATCACCCGCGCCGCCACGGCGTAGAAGTGCCGCCGATCGCACCAGCTCGGCGGCGACGTGTCGGCGAGGCGCAGGAAGGCCTCGTGGACCAATGCCGTGGCCTGGAGCGTGTGGTCCCGTCGCTCGCGGCGCATCGCCCGGTCCGCCAGGGCGTGAAGCCGGGCATAGACGATCGGCATCAGTTGCGCCAGGGCGTCGCGATCCCCCCGGCTCCACCGCTCGAGGAGCCCGGTGATCTCCGACCCTGCCGTTCGCGGACACGTGCTCGTGCTCATCGCCAACCCCCTGCGAGCGCCACTCGTGCCAAGAAAGGAGCAGAGTCCGTTTATAGCACAAGACGTATGAATCTTCGGAGGATCCGTGCCGTGGACCCCGCTCCGAGGCTGGTCTAAGATCTGGCTTTCCCTCGGTCCACGGCGATCATGACGTCCCGCGCCCAGCCCACCGACCCCTCGCGGTCCGCTTCCGGCAACCGCCGGCCGACGCTCGAGCGGCCGGTCTTCATCGTCGGCACCATGCGCAGCGGCAGCACCCTGCTCGCCAACTGCCTCGGCGCCCATCCGCGGATCTGCTACGTGGGGTTCGAGCTCTCCGACGAATGGAGCCGCTTCGGCGGCGCGTCGATCGCCGGCGTCGAGACCGACGACCCGCACTGTCCGGCACTCGGCGCCGAGCACGCCTCCGCCGCGGTCCGCGACGCCCTTCACCGCCGGTTCGCCGAGCTCCTGGCCGAAGAGGGAGGCGGGCGCGACGGCCTGCGCTTCCTCAACAAGAACCCTCACCTTTCCAACAAGCTGCCCTACCTGCGCGCCCTCTTCCCGGACGCCGCGCTGATCGTCACCGGCCGCGACCTGCGCAGCACCGTGGCAAGCACCAAGGTCCTCTTCAAGCTGACGGTGACGGAGGACACCGGACAGCACCACTACCTGCCCGAGGACCCCGACGTCTGCTGGAGCTGCTCGCCGCCGCTGCCCGCCGGCGCCACCGACCCCGCGCGCACCTTCCCCGGCGGCGACGTGCGGGTCATCGCCGAGTACTGGTTGCGCACCTACGAGGCCATCGACGCCGAGCTCGAACGGTTCGAGCGGCGCGTGCTGGTGCGCCACCGCGACTTCGTGGCCGCGCCGCGGGAGGAGCTCGCCCGCGTCGTCCGCGAGCTCGACGTCCCCCCGTGCGACTTCGAGCTGCCGGTCGAGATCGACCGCCGACGCAACCGGAAGTGGCGCCGGATCCTGACCCCCGAGGAACGGGAAAGTCTCGAACGGTTCACCGACCGCCACCGCGACCGCATCCTGGCGCTGCGCAGCGCCGACACGACGCTCTGATGTCTCCCGCGATGCCGCCGACCATTCCCTGCCAACGGCACCTCTTCGACTTCGCCGAGGACGTGACCTACCTCAACTGCGGCTACATGTCGCCGCTCCTGCACGCGGTGCGCGAGGCCGGGGACGACGGAGTGCGCCGCAAGGCCCGCCCGTGGACCATGGAGGGCAAGGTCTTCGCCGAGTCGCCGCAACGCGCCCGCGAGGCCTTCGCGCGGGTGATCGGCGCCCGTTCCGAGGACGTCGCCGTCGTCCCCTCGGTCAGCTACGGCGTGGCGGTGGCCGCGGCCAACGTCGAGGTCCGCCCGGGCCAGAACCTGGTGCTGCTGGCCGAGCAGTTCCCCTCCAACGTCTACGCCTGGATCCGGCTCGCGCAGCGCGTCGGCGCCACGACGCGCCACGTGCCCCGCCCCAGGGACGGCGACTGGACGCCCGGGGTGCTGGCGGCGATCGACCGCGACACGGCCCTGGCCGCGATCCCCAACTGCCACTTCTCGAACGGCAGCACCGTCGACCTGCTCGCGGCCGGCGAGGCCCTGCGCGCGGTCGGCGCCCTGCTGATCGTCGACGGCACGCAGTCGGTCGGCGTCAAGCCCACCGACGTGCGCGAGCTGCGGCCGGACTACCTGGTCTGCGCCTCCTACAAATGGCTCCTCGGCCCCTACGGCGTCTCCTTCCTCTACGTGGCGCCGCAACACCACGGCGGCCGCCCGATCGAGGACAACCCGGGGGGCCGGGCCTTCGGCTTCGAAAGCGGCTGGATGAAGCAGTTCCTCAACGTCGAGCAGCCCTACCACCCCGACGCCCGGCGTTTCGACCAGGGGCAGGCCGACGTGTTCAACGCGGTGCCGCAGTCCGCCGCCGCCATCGAGCAGATCCTGCGCTGGGGCGTGCCGGAGATCTACGCCACGGTCAGCGCGCTGACCGCGCCGGTGGCCGAGCGCGCCGCCGCCCTCGGGCTGAGCTGCGTGCCCACGCGTCATCACGGCGGCCATCTCGTGGGGATCGAGTTTCCGCCTCCCGTGGCCGAACGCGTCTACGAAAACCTGATACGGGAGAAGGTGTACGTGGAAAAAGTCGACTCCTACCTGCGCCTGTCGCCGCACCTCTACAACACCGCGGACGACGTCGACCGTTTCTTCGCCGTCGTCGAGCGATCCCTGGAGGCGGCCCGTGCGCACGAGCGCCTACTCTGACGTCGTCCGCGAGCTCGTCGACCTGCTGGACGAAGACGCCGGCCTCCGTCGTCAGGTCGAGGACGCCCTCCGCGACCGCGACGAGCGGGCCGGGGACTTCTGGCGCGACGTGACCCTCGATCGCTTCTTTCAGTTCTTCGACGAGTGGCGCTCGTGCCTGCCGATGATCGAGCACGAGCAGACCTTTCTCAACGACTTCCTGACCTTCCACCGCACGCCAAAGGCCCTGGCGCTGGTGCGGGAGCCCCCCCTGGCGCAATGGCTCAATCGGTTCGCGAAGGCGCGCGGCGCCTTCCTCGACAGCGACGCCTCGGTGGACATGATCGCGCACTGGTGCCGTCATCCGGCCATCCGGCTCGCCGACTTCGTCGTCCCCGAGGGAGGTTTCCGTTCGTTCAACGAGTTCTTCACCCGCAAGGTGAAGCCGGGCGCGCGGCCGATCGCTTCGCCGGACGACGACGCCGTCCTCACCTCGCCCGCCGACGCCGCCGTCCAGGCGCCGCTCGCCCTCGACCCGCAGACGCTCCTGGAAGTGAAAGGAAAGAGCCTGCGTCTCGACGACCTGCTGAGCCGCGACCCGTTCGCCGCCGAGTTCCGCGACGGCACGGCGATGGTCTTGTTCCTCGATGTCCAGGACTACCACCGCTTCCACGCCCCGGCCGCCGGCAGGATCGTCCGCGAGGTCAAGATCGGCGGCCTGTGCTTCGGCTGCGACGAGTACCCGGGTCAGTTCTTCACCGAGCACCACCGCGGCTTCTTCGTCTTCGAGACCCGCTTCGGTCTCGTGGGGATGGTCACGGTGGGCATCGCCACGGTCAGCTCGGTCCGGCACCTGCGCGCGGCCGGCGAGGCGGTGAGCAAGGGCGACGAGCTCGGCTACTTCGCCTACGGCGGCTCGGCGATCCTGCTGTTGTTTCCGCGAGGCCGAGCGACGCTGGACGAGCGGGCCATGAACGAGCACGTCCTCATGGGAGAGAAGATCGGATCCTTCAACGTCACCCACGAATAGAGGAGAACCTCATGTACTCGCTGACGTTTCGTGACTACTGGAAATGCGCGCACTCTCTCTCCGGAGAGATCTTCGGACCGGCTCAGCTCATGCACGTGATCACCTTCGAGGTCGACGTCACCTACCTGACCGACGAGCTCGACGAGCACAACCTGATCGTGGACTTCGGCGGCGCCCAGTCGTCGCTGCAGGAGATCTTGAGGCCGATGGAGTTCAAGAACCTCGACGAGCTGCCCGAGTTCCAGGGCGTCAACACGACCACCGAGTTCCTTTGCCGTTACCTCCACGAGAAGATCAGCGAGCGGGTCGCCGCGATCTTCTCCGGCACCCTGCGGGTGACCCTGCGGGAAAGCCCGGTCGCCTGGGCGACCTACGAGGCGCCCGTCCCGGCGGCCGTCACGACTCCGGGGCCGGCTGGGCGAAGAAGGCGCGCAGCAGGGCCTGCTCGTCAGGTCCCTTGATGCGGGTGAAGAGCGCTTCGCCGAGACGGCGCACGGTCGCCGGATCGTCGAACGGCAGCTCGGCGTACATCTTGCCGCCTTCGAAATGGCAGGGCTCGCAGCGGCGGACGATGGGCAGGACCTGGGACGCGAAGTCCACCTGCTCGGCGACGGGCTGCGCCGCGGGCGTCGCGGCGGGCACGGCCGCCGGCGCGGCCGGAAGGTCGGCGGTCGGGACGCCGGTCACCCAGGTGCAGGCGGCGGCCGCCACCGCCAGCACGACGAAGAGGAGAGCGTTGACCCCGTGACGCATGACTTTCGTTCCTATGAGGAGGACATTCATCCTTGCTACGTTCCCGGTCCGAGAGAGGTTGTCCGTCCCTGCTCCTTTTACAGAGCCTTGACGAGCGCTATGATGATCGCCATGAAGCCCCATGTCCTCCTCGTCACGGCCATCCTGTCGCTACCGGCCCTGCCCGCGTCCGCGGCGGAGCAGGTCGAACGCCTGGAAATCGTCGACAAGGCGATCGCCTTCCACGGCGGCGAGCTCTACCGCGCCAGCGAGACCGAGCTCGACGTCTGCTCGCTCTCCGGCTGCTTCCACGTGCGCGCCCTGGTCGACGGCGACCGCTTCGACTACGAGGTGAGCGGCAAGGCGGGCCGCCGCGAGCGCCGGGTGCGGTGGACCGGCGAGGAGCTCGCGCGCTGGGAGGACGGCGCGCCGGCCGCCGTCGAGCCGGGCGACGCGCAGGGGCTCAGGGACTGGGTGATGGCCCGCGTCTACTTCGCCTTCCTGCCCTACCGCCTGAACGACCCCAGCGTCTTCAAGGAAGACCTCGGACGCGAGACCTGGGACGGCCGCGAGCTGCACAAGGTCAAGGTGACCTTCGCGCCGGGCTCCTCGACCGACGCCGAGGACGAGTACCTCTACTGGTTCGACCCCGAGAGCGGGCGCGTGGAGCAATTCGCCTACAGCTTCCAGGGGCGGCCGGGCGGGCTGCGCTTCCGCCGCGCCGTGAACCACCGGCGGGTAGGCGGGGTGCTCTTCTCCGACCAGGAGAACCTGGGCGTCGAGGGCGACAAGTGGCGGGTCGACGAGATCACGCCGAGCTTCGTGGAGGGCAAGATGCGCACGGTCTCGGTCGTACGCTTCGAGAACGTCGAGGTGCGCCCCCTGCGTTAGCCGGTCAGCGCGGCTTGTCGGACGGGCCGGCGCGCCGGCGCTGGGCGCCGGTGAACCTCTCCGGCAGCAGGGAGCCCTGGTAGGGCCTGGTGGTGCCGAGCCGCAGGACGCCGTCCTCGCACTCGGCCCACACGTCGTGCTCGAGGTGGTAGGCGAGGAAGGCCACCACGCCGACGTCCAGCGTCTCCGTCACCATGGTGTCGTCCTCGTAGCTCGCGTTGAACTCGCGCTGAGCCTCGCGGTAGAGCTGCCACAGCGACTCCAGCCGCTCGAACATCGGTTCGCTGCTCTCACCACACGTCCGGCAATAGTATCCCCAATCCACGTCCTTCTCCTCGGGAAGGTCAACGGTTTCGCCCCCCAGGGAAGCTCAACGGAGCGTCACTATACCCCAGGCTACGCCGCGGACATTACGCCCGAGATTACGTCCGGTCGGGGGGATTCAGGCCGCCGGAAGCTCGGCGACCCACTTCCCGAGGACGCCGAGCAGCCCCGCGAGCTGATGACGCGTCACCCCGAGGACGCGGGCGATCTGGCGGTGCGACGGCGCACGCTCGTCTTCGCCGTCCTCGGCGTCGCGGCGCAGGAGGCCCCACAGCCGGCGCAGGGCCTCCGACGTCCGCTGCCGCCGCAGCGACCGGTCGACGCGGGCGCAGAGCCCGGCGAACGACTCGCGCTCCTCGAAGGCTGCCTCCGGCCGCACCGTACGCACCCGGCGCACGCTTCCGTCGTCGTCCTTCTCGAACGCCGTCTCGCCGCCTTCCAGGGTCCTCAGGGCGGACCACCGCCTCCGCACGGCGCCGGTGGTCAGGTCCGCCAGGTCCCCGAAGCGGACGGCGGCGACGCCGTGCGCCGGCAGGCCGGCGATCCGCCCGGCCAGGACGCGGACGACCCTCGCGAGACGGCGGCCGCGGCCGGCGAGGATGTCGATGGCGAGCTCGTCGCACCACGTGCGAACGTGCGGCTCGAGCTCGGCGCGGTCGGCGGGCGCCCCGCCGACCGCGCCCGCGAATGCCAGCACGGTGCCGCGGCCGAGACGGGCGTCGGCCGTGGCGAGGACGCCGCGGTCCACCAGGCGCCGCACCGCCCGGCGCAGCACGCTGAAGGTGTGGAAGCCCAGCGGGTCGTTCTTCTTCCCGGCGTCGTGGAGGAAGTTGCGGACGTTGCGGAACACCAGGCCCTCGACGTTGTCCTTGCCCGCGAGCTGGGCCTTCAAGGCCGGCAGGCGATCGAGGAAGACATAGACGTAGCAGTCGCTCGTCAGCTCCTCGAAGGCCCCGGGCTCCGACCAGCTCGCGCGGCCGAAGACGCCGAGACGGCTGGGGTGGACCTGCCACAGCCGGCGCTTTTTCATCTCGTTGAAGAGCGCTCCGCGCAGCGTGCTCCAGAGCTTCGCGAAGCTCTCGGCTTCAGGCTCCTCTCCCGGATCCAGCGAGCGGACGAACTCGGTGAAGATCGGGTCCATGGCTACGCTCCTTGTGGGGCGGCCGGTGCGACTGCGTCGGACGTTCCTCGGTGGCCGCCTGTTGCTTTCCACATACGAAGACGGACGGCGCTCTATTCGAGAGCGCCGCCGCGCGCAAATTTCTCTGCGGCGGACGCCTCGCCTTACTGAGGGCCACTGGTCACCGCTCGCCGCCTTCTTCTATAGAATGGAACGTTCATGAGAGGACTCCACGGCGACGAGGCGGCCCGCGATCTCCACTGGTACGACGCCGGGGCGCAGCGCTGGATCCGGTTGGAGCATGGCGTCTGGCGCGGCTGGTCGGCCCGCGACGGGGCGCGGATCGAAGCGGCCGAGCTCGACGCCGGCTGGCGGCCATGGACGGCCGAGCTGGACGAACGCCGCGAGCCCTTCTATCGGTGGTTCTCCGGCGGCCTGACCAACGCCTGCTTCAACGAGGTGGACCGCAACGTCCTCGCGGGCCGCGGCGAGCACCCCGCCTTCATCTTCGAGAGCGACCGTTGGGACGCCGGCGGGCGGCGGCCGGAGCACCAGGAATCCGTCAGCTACCGCCGGCTCCTCTACGAGACCGTTCGAGCCGCCGAGGTGTTGCGCGGGCTGGGGCTCGCGAAGGGCGACCGCGTGGCGTTCAACCTCCCCAACGTCCCGCAGCAGGTCTTCTACACCGAAGCCGCGAAGAGGCTTGGAATCATCTACACGCCGGTCTTCGGCGGCTTCTCCGCCAAGACGCTCGGCGATCGGATCGCCGACTCCGGGGCGCGGGTCGTCATCACTGCCGACGGCGGCTATCGCCACGGCGAGGCGGTCGCGTACAAGAGCCAGTACGTCGACGAGGCCCTCGAGCTCAACGGCGACCTCGACGTCGAGACCGTGGTGGTGGTCCGCGTCACGGGCCAGCCGGTCCGAATGGGCGGCCGGGATCGGTGGTCTCACGAGCTGCTCCGGGAGGCCACGGACGCGATCCTCCGGGCCGCGCCGTCGATCGCCTCCGAAAGCGAGCTCATCGACCTCCCCGACCCGGAGCTCTGGCGGGTACTCGCGGCGAGAATCCCGCCGGTGCCCGTTGACGCGGACTGGCCGCTCTTCATCATCTACACCTCCGGCTCGACGGGCAAGCCCAAGGGCGTCGTCCACGTCCACGGCGGGTGGCTCGCGGGGTTGGTCCGCACGATGCGCGTCGTCTTCGACGTGCGGCCCTCCGACCGCATCTTCACCGTCGCCGACCCGGGATGGATCACCGGCCAGTCGTACCTCATCGCGGCGCCGTTGGCGACCGGGATCACGTCCATTCAGGCCGAGGGCTCGCCCCTCTATCCCTTCACCACCCGGTTCGCGTCGATCGTCGAGCGCCATGGGGCCACGATCTTCAAAGCCGGTTCCACCTTCCTGAGATCGGTCATGGCCGACGCCCGCAGCGTCGAAGAGCTGGCCGGGTACGACCTCTCCTCGCTCAAGGTGGCCACCTTCTGCGCCGAGCCCGTTTCGCCCGCGGTCCAGGAGTTCGCCATGGAGAAGATCTGCCGGCGCTATCTCAATTCCTATTGGGCGACCGAGCACGGGGGCATGGTGCTCAGCCGCCCCTGGGCCGAGTCCGGCGACCTGCGGCCCGACGCCAGGACCTGGGCGCTGCCGTGGATCGCCGCCGAGGTCCGGGTGGCGCGGTCCTCCGACGAGAACGGACGCACGCTCGACTGGCGCCGGGCGGCGGTCGGGGAACGGGGCGAGATCGTGCTCACCGAACCCTATCCCTACCTCGCGCGGACGATCTGGGGCGACGCCGAACGCCTGGGCTCGCCGGACTGGGAGGGCAACCGCGAAGCTTTCGCCGACGTCTACTTCAGCCGCTGGCCGGGCAGCCCCGCCTACACTCAAGGCGACTACGCCCGCCGCTACGAGGACGGCTCCTTCACCCTCCACGGCCGCTCCGACGACGTGCTCAACGTGTCGGGTCACCGCATCGGCACCGAGGAGATCGAAGGCGCCATCCTCCGCGACAAGACCCTGAACCTCGACTCACCGATCGGCAACGCCGTGGTGGTGGGGGCGCCGCACGCGATCAAAGGACAGACGCCGCTCGCCTTCCTCATCCTTGTTCCGGGCCGCGAGATCACCGAGGACGACCTGCGCCGTCTCGACGAGCTGGTCCGCGACGAGAAAGGCGGCCTGGCGGTGCCGTCCCGCTACGTCGTCGTGTCGCAATTCCCCGAGACGCGCAGCGGCAAGTACGTACGGCGGATGTTGAAGGCGATCCTCGAGGGCGAGCCGCTCGGCGATACCTCGACGTTGCGCAACCCCGAGGCGGTCGACGAGATCCGCGCCGCGGTCACAGCGCTCAGGGAAGGCGCACGGTAGGCTCTCAGCCGCGCCGGATTCCCTTGCACGACCACGGCTCCGTGAGCATCCGCTGCACGGGCGGATCGCCGCTCACGGAAAGGAAGATCTGCCGGTAGAGATCCGAGGCTTCCAGGCTCGCAGGCCACGACTCGCGGACTCCGCTGCGCGCGGCGATCACGCACTCGAGAAACTGCCGCACTTCCTTGTCGGGGTCTTCGTAGGTCAGGAACTCGATCGCTGGGAACCGCTCCTTGACCTCTTCCTCCCAAACGGGAATCAGCGCCACGCGGCAAAAGCGCGCCGCCCCGCCGCCGCCAACCCACGAGTCATGGAGCCGCTTGATCGTCTCGTCGGTAAAGCCGCAGCCGACG
>DASWIG010000224.1:0-17163 GCA_036397835.1 Thermoanaerobaculia bacterium | reverse complement strand
GAGGACCTGCGCGCCGACCGCCAGCCCGAGTTCACCCAGATCGACCTCGAGCTGTCGTTCGTCCGCGAACGGGACGTCGAGGACCTCGTCGAAGGGCTCTTCGAGGCCGTCTTCCCGCTCGCCGGCATCACGCCCGGGGCTCCCTATCCGCGCCTGACCTGGGCCGACGCCATGGCGCGCTACGGCAGCGACCGTCCCGACCTGCGCTATGCCCTCGAGATCGCCGACCTTTCCGCGACGCTGGGCGAGAGCGGCTTCCGCGGCTTCAAGAGCGCGGTGGCCGAGGGCGGCGTGGTGCGCGGCTTCGTGGTTCCCGGCGCCGCCGAGGCCAGCCGCAAGCAGATCGACGGCTGGGCGGCGACGGCCCAGCTCCACGGCGCCGCCGGCGTCCTGACGCTGCGCCGCCGCGGCGGCGAGCTGCAATTCCAGGTCAGGACGGCGCTGACGCCCGGCGAGCTCGACGCCGCGGCGGACGTCCTCGGGCTCGAGGAAGGCGGCCTGGCACTGCTGGCCGCGGGTCCGGCGGCGACGGTGGCGAAGGCCCTCGGCGCCCTGCGCCAGGAGCTCGCCCGCGACTACGGCCTGATCCCGGCCGACCGCCACGCCTTCCTGTGGGTCGAGGAGTTCCCGCTCGTCGAATGGAATCCGGACGAAGGGCGCTGGGACTCGCTCCATCATCCCTTCACCAGCCCCGACCCGCGCGACCTGGACCTGCTCGAGAGCGACCCGGGGCGGGTGCGCTCGCGGGCCTACGACGTGGTCATGGACGGTCTCGAGCTCGGCGGCGGCTCGATCCGTATCCATCGCCGCGATTTGCAGGAGCGCGTCTTCAAGCTGCTCGGCATCTCGCCGGAGGAGGCCGAGAGCCGTTTCGGCTTCCTGCTCCGGGCGTTGCAATACGGCGCGCCGCCCCACGGCGGCCTGGCCATCGGCTTCGACCGCCTGATCATGAAGATGACGGGGTCGCCGTCGATCCGCGACGTCATCCTCTTCCCCAAGACGGCGAAGGCGCAATGCCTGATGACGGAGGCGCCGTCGACGGTGGACGAGCGGCAGCTCGCGGAGCTGGGGATCGGGACTCTGAAGAAGGACGGATGACGCTCTACCGCCAGCAGCTCGACCATCCCCGCGGACGCACCGAGATCGTCATCGGCGCCGGCGTCCTCGGGCGGGCCGAGCAGCTCGACGCCTGGCTCCGCGGACGGACGCTCTTCGTCGTCTCGACGCCGCGGCTCCGGGAGCTGCACGGCGCCGCCCTCGACCCGTTGCGCGCCCTCGCGGCGCGCGCCGTCGAGCTCGAGGTGCCGGACGGCGAGAGCGCCAAGAGCGTCGCCCACGCCCACCGCCTGTGGAACGAGATGCTCGCCGCCGGCGGCAAGCGCGACAGCCGCCTGCTGACCTTCGGCGGCGGCTCCGTGGGCGACCTCGGCGGCTTCGTGGCCGGCGCCTTCCTGCGCGGCATCGACTACGCGCAGGTGCCCACGACCCTGCTCGCCCAGGTCGACGCCGCAATCGGCGGCAAGACCGCGGTCGACCTCGCGGGCGGCAAGAACACCGTCGGCCTCTTCCACCACCCCGCCTGGGTGCTCGCGGACACCGCGCTGCTCGCCACCCTGCCCCCCGGCGAGCTGCGCTCGGGCCTCGTCGAGGTGGTGAAGATGGCGGCGCTGCTCGATCCGCCGCTCTTCGCGCGCGTCGAGAAGGGCCTCGACGCCTTGCTCGCCGGCGACGCCGACGCCCTGGCGCCGGTGGTGTCGGCGGCGGCGGCGGCCAAGTGCCGGGTCGTCGAGGCCGATCCCGAGGAGGGCGATCTGCGCCGGGTGCTCAACTTCGGCCACACCCTCGGCCACGCCGTCGAGGGCGTGCTCGGCTACCAGGGGCTGCGCCACGGCGAGGCGGTGGCCTACGGAATGCTCTTTGCCGTCCGCCTGGCGGAACGTCGCGGGCTCCGACCCGAATTCGGCGAACGCCTGCGCCGTCTGCTGGCGCGCTTCGACCTGCCGCCGCTGCCGGCGCTCGATCCCGAGGAGCTGTGGGCGTTCATGACGCGGGACAAGAAGGCCACCGAGGCAGGGCTCGTCTGGGTGCTGCCGGACTGGGCGGCGGACGACGTCTTCGGTCATTTCCGGATGACGTCGGACGTTTCCCGCGGCGAGGTGCTCGCCGCGCTGCGAGCGTTCGTTCGCGGACCGCACGGGGCGAGTGCGTTCACCAGCTTGGTCTTGTTGCCCGTCGCCGCGAGAGGCGCCCGAACGTGGTAAGATCTCGGTCATGCCTCACCCGCGTTTCACCAGTGACGAGATCGCCGAGCGCGGCCAAGCTCTCTACGACGGCAAGATCCGCGACGAGCTGGCTGCGGACGATCGCGGCAAGTTCCTCGTACTGGATATCGAGACGGGGGAATACGAGATCGACCGCAACGAGCTCGCGGCTCTCAAGCGGGCGCGGGCGCATCGTCCGGAAGGGGCTTTCTACGTCCTCCGGATCGGATATCCGGCCGCCTACCGCCTGGGCCGGCAAGCCCTGGCGGCTCTCCATGCTGACCGGACGAGGAGCGCACATGGCACAAGTACAGATCGAAGCGAGTCAGTTGAGAGAGGTCGTCAAACAAGCCGTCGTCGAAGCCCTGGTGCAGCACAAAGAGCTGGTCTACGAGGCGGTGTCCGAGGCGCTCGAGGACATCGCCATGGCTAAAGCCATTCACGAGGGAGACCGATCCGATTTCGTCTCCAGAGAAGGCGTCTTCGAGATACTCGAGAGCGAAGAATGATCGTTCGAAACGCATCACGGCGCTCATCTTACGCCTCGAAGCGGCAAGCGATCTATCTGAGATCGACGGCGTCAAGAAGCTCAAGGATGCCTCCGATGCGTTTCGACTTCGTATGGGAGATTATCGACTAGGCTTCCTGCTGAGAGGCGGAGACGTCATTCTTGTGAGGATCCTCGACCGCAACGAGATATACCGACACTTCCCTTGAGGAAACAGCCAACTGCCTAGCACATCACCGGTCGTTCTCGCGGCCATCCCCGACTCCATCGCGGATCGCAACGCCTTGAGCGCCGTTATGCTCTCCGCGTCCGCGGCCAGTGCGCCGAACGCCCGCGTCAGCTCCGAGGCCATGGCGAGCGCGTCGGTCCGGCGTTGCTCGGCGAGGACGTGGCCCACCAAGTCGAGCGCCGTGCGCGCCGTCCACAGATCGTCCCCCTTCGCGGCGAAGCCGTCGCGTCCCTCGGTCCTCGAGCGCGGCGTCCGACTTGCCGATCGACACGCGAGCTCGGCCCGCAGCCAAAGCCCGTCGTCCCAGTACGGCCAGGGGGGGCTTGGCCAGAATGCAGCCGACTGGTACGATGTTCGTCAACGGCCGCTAGGCCGAGGCTTGGCTGAAGACTCGGCGGGCCAGGACCGGATCAGCATGCAGGACCTACCGATCCTCGCCGTTGTCTTCTTCCAGACCGATTCAGGACGGGAGCCTGTCCGTGAGTGGCTCAAGCAGTTGGACCGGGAAGATCGGAGAATCATCGGCGAGGACATCAAGCTCGTACAGTTCCGATGGCCGCTCGGCATGCCTTTGGTTCGCAAGATGGAGGCCGAGCTCTGGGAAGTCAGGAGCAGCCTGAGCGGTGGTCGGATTGCCCGAGTCCTCTTCACGATCAAGGATGGCGAAATGGCTCTGCTCCATGGATTCATCAAGAAGTCGCGCAAGACCTCCTTGGAAAATCTCGACGTAGCTCGTAAGAGAAAGAGGCAGTGGCTCGGAGGTAGACAATGAACCCTCACACCGGCAGTAATTTCGACAGCTTCCTCGAAGAGGAAGGGATCCTCGAGGAGGTCTCTGTCCGTGCCCGGAAGAGGCTTCTTGCCATGCAGCTCGGGGACCTCATGGAAGAAGCCGAGATGAGCAAGGCGCGATTGGCGGAGAAGCTCCACGCCAGCTCCGATCAGGTGGATCAACTCCTGGATCCCGACAATACGTCGATCACCCTCGACACTCTCGAGCGCGTTGCGCGCGCCTTGGGGAAGAGGCTCAGGGTCGAATTCGCCTGAACGCGCGTAGCCGGGGGTTTCAACCCCCGGGACCCAGAAAGCGGGACGGGGACAGGGTTCCTGACCGCCTCCGACTCCGCCAACGGCTGATCGAGCTACTGCGCGGCCGCGGCCGCGTCTTCGACGCCCTCGACCGCTATCGACGACCAAGAAAGTGCTTGACAGCATCCGTCGTCCATTGCTACGGTCTCATTCGAGGGCGAGACGGCGTGGCGGAACGCCCGACCGACGCGCCTCACCTGCCCGCGCCACCCGCCTCTCACCGACGGGGCCGGGACGGTCCCCGAGGTCCTGCCTCCGTCCCGGACGGCCCGAGTCCTCCGGCGATCTCCTCGATCGCACCAGGGCCGTCCGGGACGGTATCCCCTAGATCTTGACCCGCGCGATCACCCCGAGCGTCAAGGTGTCGACGTCGAAGTCGCCGAGCTCTTCGAAGGCGTTGGTGCGATAGTTGGCGTTGAAGTCGAGGAGCAGCCCCGGCAACAGCTCGAGCTGAAAGCCGAGCCGGCCGGTGTAGAAGGGGTCGGACGGGCTGTCGTCGAGACCGCTCGAGAAGGTCACGCCGAACCCCGCCGCCACGTAGAGCTTGCCGCCGACGACCAGGTAGGCGACCGGCGCGTAGGCCGCGTCCGGGGAGCCGCCGAAGCCCTCGTCGAAGTACTCGAGGTCGATCTCGAAGCGCAGCAGGCCCCGGCTCGGCGCATATTGGTAGGCGAGCAGGAGGCTCACCCCGTCCTCTTCGAGGCCGGCGCCGTCGACCAGGTCGTCGAGCGTCTGCCAGTAGTGGAGGCCGACGCCGATCGAGTGCTCGCCCGCGGCGGCCGGCGCGGCGCACCAGTAGCCGGCGAGGACGGCGGTCACGGCGAGGGCTCGGATCAGGTGGGACGTGCGGGAGTCGGACATGCTCTCCTCCTCAGCCGGCCGGGGTGGAGATCAGCTCGCCCAGGCGGCGGCCGATCTGCCTGGGGTCGCCGACCTCGGTGACGGCGTTCAGGACCATGGCGGCTCGCGGCATGCCGAAGACGATACAGGACTCCTCGCTCTGGGCCAAGGTGTAGGCGCCGCGGCGTTTGAGCTCCAGCAGACCCTGGGCGCCGTCGCGGCCCATGCCGGTCAGCAGCACGCCGACGGCGCGCCGCCCCACGCCCCGCGCCGCCGACTCGAAGAGCACGTCGATCGACGGGATGTGCGACACGTCGTCGGGCCTGGTGCCGATCTCGGCGTAGAGCTCGGACTCCTCGCGCCTGACGCGCAGGTGGCGCCCGGCGCCGGCGATGTAGACGGTGTGGGGCAGCAGGCGCTCGGCGCTGACCAGCTCGCGCACCCGCAGCGGCAGATAGGCGTTCAGGCGCTCGGCGAAGGCCTCGGTGAAGCCGACCGGCATGTGCTGGACGACGACCACCGGCACCGGCACCTTCTCGCCTATCTCCTCGAGGATCCTCTGCAACACCGGCGGGCCGCCGGTGGAGGCGCCCATCACCACGACGTCGTAGGCGCCGGGGATCGTGACCTCGGGCTCAGTCGGCTCGGGGAGCTCCGGCTGCGGCTCTTCCTCCACCACGTCGGCGACCTCCGCGCCCAGGCCGGTGACGTGGAAGATGCGCTCCAGGAGCACTCCGCGCAAGGCCTCGAAGTCGACCAGGGAATAGCGCTGCTTGTCGATGAAATCGGTGGCGCCCCGGTGCAGGGCCTCGATGGTCAGGGGCGCGCCTTCGCCGCTGTGGGTCGAGAGGATGATCACCGGCGTCGGCCGCTGCGCCATCACGCGGTCGAGGGTGGCGAGGCCGCCCATTCCCGGCATGTCGAGGTCGAGGGTCACCACGTCGGGCCGCCAGCGCTCGAGGTTGGTCAGGAGCTCCTCGCCCGAGCCCGCCGAGCCCACGACCTGGATTCTGGGGTGGTCCTCGAGCATCCGGGTGATCGCTTTGCGGATGAAGGTGGAGTCGTCCACCACCGCCACGCGGACCCGTTTCTTCTGCTGGCGGCTCACGGCTCACACCTTGCGGTAAGCGATGCACTGGCCGAGGCGCTCGGCCTGGAAGGCCCTGGTCAGGCCGATGATCGACTCGCTGTGGCCGAGGAAGAGCAATCCTCCCGGACGCACGATCGCGGCGAAGTTCTCGATCGCGGCCTTCAGGGCCGGCTCGGAGAAATAGATCAGCACGTTACGGCAGAAGACGACGTCATAGGGCATCGGAGCGCGGAAGCTGTCGAGCCTCAAGATGTTGCCCTCGCGAAACGTCACCCCCTCGCGGAACGGCGGCCGCAGCTCGAAGGTCTCGCCGTCGCGGCGCTGGAAATAGCGGGAGACCTGCTCGTCGGCGAGCGTGCGCAGGGAGGCCGGCCGGTAGACGGCCTCGCGCGCCATGGCCAGGCGCTCGGTGTCGATGTCGATGCCCTCGATCGCCAGCGTCGCGCCCGCCGCCGGGCCGAAGAGGGCGCGGCGCAGGAAGGTGTTGAGCGTGTAGGGCTCCTCGCCCGACGAGCAGCCGGCCGAGAGCAGGCGCAGGCGGCCCGCCACGCCGCCGGCGCGCAGCCCCGCCAGCTCCTCGCTCTGCAAGGCTTCGAATTGCGTGGTCTCGCGAAAGAAGTAGCTCTCGTTGTTGGTGATGGCGCGCACCAAGGGGTCGAGCTCGCGCTCGAGGTCGTACTGCAAGAGCAGATAGTAGTCCATGAAACGCTGCAGGTGGTTGGCCCGCAGCCGCGGCACCAGCCGCGACTCGAGGATCTCCCGCTTGTGGTCGGGGAAGTACAACCCGAAACGGCTCGAGAAGAGCTCGTTGAAAAGGGCCAGCTCTTCGAGGCTGAGAGACGGGTCGCCGTACAACGTCGTGCTCCCTCAGGCTTCGAGGTACGACAGAGCGCGCTGCGCCACGATCGGCACCGGGTCGGCGGCCAGACGCGCCAGGGCCGCGAGGTTCTCGGGCCGCGAGAAACGGCCGAGGACCTCGGCGCACGACAGGCGCACGTACCAGTCGGAATGAGTCGTGGCGTTGCGGAAAATCTCGTCGTCGTCCTCGGTGGCGCAGCGCGACAGGGCGCGGTAGGCCATGCGCTGGCGCTGCGGGCTCTCGGCGAGCGTGGCCTGGCGCAAGGCGCTGCGCGCCTCGGGGCCGCCGATGCGGCCGAGGCTCTCGAGCACCAGCGGCTCGAGCGGCGCGTCGGTCGCCGCCAGCAGGTCCACCAGCAGGGGCACGGCGTCGCGGTCGCCGAGCTCGCCCAGGGTGCGCACCAGGTAGGGCTCGGGGCTGGCGTCGAACAGCCGCCGCAGGCTCGGAGCGAGCTCGCGCACGCCGGCGCGGGCCGCGAACTCGGCCGCCACCGGCCCCAGCTCCGCGGGGCTCTGCTCGAGCCAGCGTTGCCACGGCAGGGGGCGCACCACCTCCTCGAGGTCGAGCAGCTCGCCGAGGGCGCGCGCCCGTTCCCCGACGCCGAGCTGCTCGAGCTGGCCTTCGATCTCCTCGGCGGTGTCGCCCAACAGCGCCGCGAGCACCACGCGCGTGGATTCCTCCATCTCGTCGTTGCGCCGCAGCTCCCGCTTGAGCACCTGGCGGTGGGAGCGGATGAGCGGGTGGACGGTCACCCGCTGCTCCTGCGGCAGGCGCAGGTAGAAGCCGAGGAGCGCGCTCGCGATCTCCGGCGAACGCAGCTTCTCGAGGGCGCGCAGCATGGGGTCGAACTGCTCCTCGACCGCCGGCCGCTCCAGGGCCTTGACGACCTCGGCCGGCGGCGTGGCCTTGGGGTAGCGGGCGGCGAGCAGGAAGCCCCAGATACGGCGGATGTCCGACTGGCCGATCAGGTAGCCGATCAGGTCCTTGCGGTTGTGCAGGCACGCCGGCAGCACCGAGGCTTCGCGGTGGGTGGTGGCGACGACCCGCAGCGCCGCCTCGTCCTCCTCGCCTTCGCCGAGGGCCAGGAGGCCGCGGGCGACGGCGTCGCGGATCGCCTCCTGGGCATCGGCGAGGCGCTCGCGCAGCGTCTCGCGCAGGCCCTCGACCGGCGTCGGCGGCCGCGGCAGGCCCTCGAGCACGTGGGCCAGGAGCCCGAGCGTGGTCTCGGCGTCAACCTCGTTCTGGAAGCGCATCCAGTGCTGGGCGAGGGCGCGGAAGGAGTTGACGCCGCCGATGCGGGCGAGGGCCTCGGCGGCGATCGGGCCGGTCATGAAATCGGTCAGCAGACGCTTCAAGTGCGGCACCGCCACGGGAGAGCGCAGGTTGCCCAGGGCCTGCACCGCCGCCATCTGCAGCCAGGAGTCGGAGTCGAGGAAGCCGAGCAGGTCGGGGATCGCCCGGGCGTCGCCGATCTGGCCGATGGCGACGATGGCCTCCTGGACGACGTTGGGGTCGGGATGGTGGAGCACGCTGCGCAGCGGCTCGAGGCCGCGCGGATCGCGCAGGTGGGTCAGCACGATCACCGCCTGCAGGACGATGTCGAAGTCGTCGTCCTTCAGGAGCTGGACGGTGAGGTTGAAGCCGCGGTTGCCCCGCATCTTGAGCATCTCGACGCCGGCGTTGCGCAGCACGTCGTCGGCGTCGCTGCGCAGGTAGTCCTTGAGGCGCTCGTCGGGAATGGCCGCGGCGCCCATGCGCAAGGCGCGGCTGCGAATGCCCGGGCTCGGGTTGCGGATGAGCCGCTCGATGGCGGCGATCCGCTCCTCCTTCGGCATCGACGGGAGGTTGTCCAACAACTCAATGCACTCCTGCCAGGTGGTCTCGAAAGGTTGGGGGGCGGCGTTCATCGACATGGCTCACGTTCCCAGCGTCACGGTCCCAGCGTCACGGTCCCGGCGTCACGGTCCGGCATCACAGTCCGATCATCACAGTCCGATCATCACAGTCCCCGGCAACACGTCCCAGCATCACAGTCCCGGCATCACGTCCCGTCTTCACGCTCCGGCGCCCCGGGGCTCGACGCCGGCGGCTCTCCGGCGCTCCCTCCCTCGGCGGTCACGGCATGGCCGCCGGAGCGGGGAGCGCCGTCCGGCCATCGCGGGGCTCAGGCATCGCGGGCGACGCTCTCCTCGTCCTCGCCGCCGAGCGTGAAAAGCTGCGCCACGCTCAGCAGTCGTTCCGACTCCTGATTCAAGTTCCGGGTATTGGCGGAGAGCTGCTCCGCCGCCACCAGGTTCTGCTGCGCGATCTGGGCGATGCGCTCGACCGCCTTGACCACCAGGTCGCCGCCCTGCTTCTGCTCGCGGCTGGCGTCGGCCACCTGCTGGGTCATGCGGTTCATCACCTCGACGGCCTTCATCATGTCGCGGGCGCCGTTGGCCTGTTCCTTGGCGGCGGCCGCGAGCTGCCGGGTGACGTTCTGCATGTGGGTGGTGGTGGTGAGGATCTGGGCGGCGCCGCCGCTCTGCTCCTGGGTGGCGCCGTAGACCTCGGCCACCAGCTCCGAGGTGCGGGTCACCGCGCCGACGATCTGCTGCAGGATCTCGCGCGTCAGGACGATGGCGTCGTCGGTGTTCTTCTGGACGTTCTCCACCACGGCGACGATCTCGCGGGTCGACGCCACCGAGCGCTCGGCGAGGCGCTTGACCTCCTCGGCCACGACTGCGAAGCCGCGGCCGGCGTCGCCGGCGTGGGCCGCTTCGATGGCGGCGTTCAGGGCCAGCAGGTTGGTCTGGTCGGCGATGTCCTCGATGATGCCCACGATCTTGCCGATGTCCTTGCCGGCGGCGCCGATCGAGGTGATCATCGCCGACAGCTCGTTGCCGCGGCCGCCGGCGATCGACGCCGCCTCGCGCGACACGTCGTCGACCACCCGCACCTTGGCCTCGATCGATTGGATGGACGCCGCCATCTCCTCGATGGTCGACGAGGTCTCGTCGACCGAGGTCAGGAGGTTGGCGGAGTTCTTGGCCACCTGCTCGATCGAGGCGCCCATCTCCTGGATCGACGAGGAGGTCTCGTCGACGTTGACGGCGAGGGCCTGCGACGACTTGGCGACGCTGTCGATCTGGGCCGCGATCTCGACCATGGTCGACAGCGTCTCCTCGGCCGAGGCCGACTGGCTCTCGGCGCCGCCGGTGATCTGGGACGAGGAGGCCGAGATCTCGGTGGCCGACTGCGCCACCTGGTTCGACGCCAGCTTGACGCGCCCGATCATGTCCC
Source organism: Thermoanaerobaculia bacterium (assembly GCA_036397835.1). GTDB lineage: Bacteria > Acidobacteriota > Thermoanaerobaculia > Multivoradales > J023 > DASWIG01. Next base: position 7,005 of record DASWIG010000224.1, on the reverse strand, counting down.
GCAGGTTCTCCGACATGTTCTTCAGCGAGCGGCCGAAGGAGTCCTGGTCGGAGCGCGGCTCGACCTCGGAGCGCAGGTCGCCGGTGGCCATCCGCTCGGTGACGTCGGCGATCTCGCGCAGGTAGGAGAGCATCTGCCCCATCGACACCAGCAGGCGGCCGATCTCGTCGCGGCGGTCGGTCTCGATCCGGGTCTGCATGTTGCCGCGGGAGAGCTGATCGGCCACGTGCACCGCCTGGTCGATCGGCTCCTTGACGGAGCTGAAGACCACGAACCCCAGGACGATCAACGCCACCACCGCCACGCCGCTGATGCCGGGGATGATGAGATTGGAGAGCCGCGTCTGCTGCGCCAGCAGGTCGTCGAGCTGGTCGTTGAGGTTCGCCTCGCTCTTGGGAGCGAGGCCTTGCACCTCCTCCGCGCCGGCGTCCACGTCCTCGGCGGCGGGGGTCTCCTCCTCTTCCTCCTCCGCGGCACCCACGATCAATTCCCGGAGCTCGTTGTAGCCGTTGAACATGGCGAGCTGGTCCTCCCGGCTCACCTCGACCGCCGAGTCGACGAGCTGGCTCTCGATCATCGTCCGAGCCGTGCGGGTCGCCACCTCGTAGTAGTCGGCGAAGCGCTGCTCGATCCTGTCCACTTCTTCGCGGTCGAAGGCGCTCGTCTTCTCGCGGATCTCCCCGAGGATGCGCAGGATGTTCGCTTTCTCCTGCTCGCCCTCGACGTCGACCATGTCCACCTCCTGGATGGAGACGGCGTCGTCGAGGAGCTTCTGGAGGGCGAGCAGGGCCGCTTCCAGCTCGCTCGTGAGCTTGACGCCGGGCACGAACTCGTCGCGGATGGCCTGCGCCAGCTCCGAGACCCGCTGGCCCGCGAAGTAGGTGGCCAGGATGATGACCAGGAAGAGGGCCAGGGCCACGATCGGCCCTAGAAGGACGCGGGTGATGAGGGGTAGGTTGTCGAGACGGATTCTGTTGGCCATAGCCTCCTCGATGCCACCGGCCGCTGGTGCCGGTGGAGACGGTCAACGATCTGGCGCGCTCACTCGGCGATGCGCAGCTCCTTGACGCCGGCGCCCAGCGCCGCGGCGCCCGACACGTAGCCGATGGCGCCGGGATGGGCGCGCACGTAAGCGATCACCGCGGCGTCGCCGTCGGCCTTGTCGGGAGGAACGCCGCGCCCCGAGAAGATCATTTTCTGCCAGTATCTTTCGATCGCGGACACGCTCTTGCCGTGAACGGCGTCCGAAAAGGCCTGGCGAACCGCGTTGTCGTGCTGATCGATCGCGACGACCTTGACCTCGCCGTCGGCGACCCTCCAGCCGCTCCAGGTCGAGGTCTTCTTGATGAACATCTTGGCGAGGTCCTTGGCGGCCATCGCGGTGGCGGGGTTGTCGGCGTTGATGATCAGCCGGAAGCCGAGGGGGGCGTCCTGGGCCGGCAAGCCGGGAGCAAGGCCCAGGAAGACGACAAAACAGAGGATGGGGACGAGTCTCTTCATGACGGCATCACAAACCAAAGAAATCCAGGTTCAAGGCCGGCGCCGCCGCAACCGGGTCGACGCCCGGGGCCGCGGCCATGGTACCACCAGCGGCCCGGGTCACGCAGCTCCGGCCTCCGGGTTGCTCGCCTCCTCGACGGTCGCGGGCACGGGCTCTTTGATGATCAGGACGCGGTCGACGTCGAGCAGCAGGATGAGCTCTTCGCCCAGGTGGTAGACCCCGGAGATATAGTCGGACTGCACGGTCATCACGTCGTCCGGCGGCGGCTGCACCCGGTCGACGTCGAGATGGACCACCTGCTGCACGGCGTCGACCAGGAGCCCCAGGCGCCGCCCGCGCGAGCCCACGACCACGATGCGGCTGGTGCGGGTGACGTCGCCCAGGGGCAGCTCGAGACGCAGCCGCAGATCGATCACCGGCACCACCCGCCCCCGCAGGTTGGTGACGCCGCGGATAGGATAGGGGGCGTGCGGCACCCGGGTGATCGACGTCGGGCGCACGACCTCGTGCACCGGATCGACGGGCAGCGCGAAGGTCTCCCCGGCCAGGCCGAAGGTCACCCAGGTCTCGAGGCGGACCGGCGCCCGCTTCTCCTCCTCGGCGCCCTCGAGGCGGTCGGCGAACGCGAACACGCGGTCCTCGCCGCGCGGGACGCGGGGGGCCGCCTTCGCCGCCCCCTTCCCCGATTTCTCGTCCGCCGTCGCCGCCGCCGGTTTGTGCTCCCTGAGCAGGTCCTCGGCGAAGCCGAAGGCGGGCAACGAGATCTTCTTGTCCTCGGAGCCGGCGGCGCTCTGCTCGCTTCTCTTCGGCCCTTTCCTGCTCTTTCGTTGCGTGCTCATCCCGGCGTCCTGTCGGCATCCTTCGTCGGGCGAGCTAGGCGCTCGCCACGGCCCCGACGAAGGGAGAAAGGGTCGCGAGCTGATGGGGGTCGAGAATCATGATCACCCGTCCGTCGCCCAGGATCGTCGATCCCGAGATGCCGGCCGGCTGGCCGACGATCTTGTCCAGACCCTTGACGACGATATCACGGATGCCCACGACGTCGTCGATGGCGATGCCACGGTGGCGGCCGTTGACCTCGATGATCACGAAGTAGCCGGCCTCGCGCACGCGCTCGGCAGTGCCGAAGGCGAGGCCGAGGTCGAGCAGGGGCAGCAGCCGGCCGCGCCAGGGAACCACCGGCGCGTGGTTGACCTGGTGACGCTCGAGCACCTCGAGGCGCTGCGACTCGGTGACCGCGGCCAGCGGCAAGGCGTACTCCTCGCCGTCGGCGGTGACCAGCAGCGAGCGCAGGATCGAGGTCGTCAGCGGCAGCCGCAGCACGAAGCTGGCGCCGGTGCCGCGCTCGGAGATGATTTCGATGCGGCCGCTGTGGGCCTCGACGCTGCGCTTGACCGCCGAGAGCCCGACGCCGCGCCCGGCGCCGAGGCCGGCGCCCTCGCGGGTGGAAAGGCCCTCGGCGAAGAGCAACGCCTGCGGCGAGTCGCCGGAGTCGACGTCGGCGCCGCCGCGGCCGGCGCCGCCGCTGCGGACGCCTCCGGCCTTGAGATCGCCGGCCTTGGCCCGCAGCGCCTCGTAGTCGATGCCGCCGCCGTCGTCGGCGACCTCGATGCGCACCTCGCCGCCCTCGAGGGCGGCGGCCACGCGCACCTTGCCGCGCGCCGGCTTGCCCCGGAGGCGGCGCTCGCCGGGCGGCTCGATGCCGTGGATCACGGCGTTGCGCACGAGGTGGCCGAGCACCTCGCTGGCCGCCTCGAGCAAGGTCTTGTCGATCGGCGTCTCGCCGCCGTGGATCTTGAAGTCGACCTCCTTGCCCTCGCGGCGCGACTCGTCGTGGACCACGCGGCCGAGCGAGTTGAAGAGGCTCTGGAGAGGCACCATGCCGAGCTCGGTGACCTGCTCCTGGAGGAGGTTCAGGGTCTTTTCGAGCGCTTCGCGGGCTTCCTCGACGGCCTCCAGCGCGGCGGTCAGGCCGCGCCGGAAGGCCTCGGGCTCGGCGGCCGGCTTGCGCACCTCGTCCAGGCTGCGGCGCACGGCGTCGCTCAGGCGATTGCGGAAGATCAGCGTCTCGGCCTGGATCTCGACGAGCTGGTCGATCTTGGCGAAGGGCAGACGCACGCTGCTGGCGGCGGCGGCCAGGATCCCGGCCGCCGCCGGCTCCTCCGCGCCGGCCGCGTCCGCGGCGGTCTCGCCCGCGGGCGCCGCGGTGCCGATCGCCTCGAGCTGGCGGCGCAGCTCGTCGATCCCGGCGAGGACGGGGTCGATCTCCGGATCGCCGAGGTCGAGGCCCTCGACCTCGTCCTCCAGGCGATGGGCCAGAGCCTGCAGGTCGGCGAACCCCATCATGCCGGCGTTGCCCTTCAAGGTGTGGAGCTCGCGCTTGACCTGCGCCACGGCCGCCTGGCGCGCCGCGGCCTCGCCCGTGGCCAGGCGCAGCATCAGGCCCTCGACCTCGCCGGCGCGCTCGCGCGCCTCGAGGATGAATTCGTCGAGGAGCTCCTGAAACCCGGATGGATCCATCGTGAGGTACAATCCGCCCGATCCATGGCAAGTCTCGTCGGATGCGGGGGCCTTGTCAAGCACCGGCTTGCGCGCGGCGGCTTGCGCGAGGGGTGGCGTTCGGCTAGGCTTGGGAGCCGATCGAGGCCGGTGCCTACCACGGCCGGCCCTGCCGCACCCGGAGACAAGGCTCGTCTGGAGAGGTACGGGAGTGATCTGGAATAGGAGGAACCCGAGTGCAACCGCGGAAGATCCTGGTCACCGACGATTCGAAGCTGATCCACAAGATGTTCGAGGTGCTCCTGCGGCAGTACAGCCTGGTCCATGCTCACGACGGTCTCGAAGCGCTGCAGGCGCTGGGCAACCACGCCGACATCGACCTCATCCTGCTCGACATCAACATGCCGCGGATGAGCGGTCTCGAGTTCCTGAACCAGATCAAGTCCGACGAGGTGTTCAAGGACATCCCGGTCGTCATCATCTCGACCGAGGGCAAGGAGGAAGACACCCTCCGCGGCCTCGAGGCCGGCGCCGCGGCCTACATCAAGAAACCCTTCGGCAACCAGGAGCTGCTGGAAGTCATCCAGCGCCTGTGAAGGACTGGAAGCGATGGTGAGCCTCGCCGCACAGGGTAACGACGACGCCGGAGCGCGCCCCGACGGACGCTCGCTCGCCCCGGCCAAGGTGCTGGCCGAGCTCGACGCGACGCTCGAGCGGGCGCGCAATCTGATGCGTTCCCTCGAGCAGGGCCTCAACCAGGGGCCGCCGGCGGCGGCCGCGGGCGAGCGCCGCGTGGGAGAGCTCGAGCGCGAGCTCGAGGCCGTCGACCGCGACCGCGAGGACCTGACCTCGCGGCTGGTGGAGGCCGAGAACCAGCTCAGCCGCCTGATGGGCCTCTACGTCGCCACCTTCCAGCTCCACGCCACCCTCGACCCCACCGAGGTGCAGGCGACCATCGCCGAGATCGCCGTCGACCTCCTGGGCGCCGAGCGCTTCATCCTGCTGCTGCGCGACAAGGAGAGCGGCGACTGCGAGGTCGCCCTGTCGCGGGGGCTCGAGGACGACGCCAGCGGCCTCTACGCCGACAGTCGCTACTCCGGAGGCGATCCCCTGGTGGACGCCGCGCTCGAGGACGGCGTGCTGCGGATGGGACCGGACGAGTTCTCCAACGTCATCGCGGCGGTGCCGCTGCGGGTGCAGGACGCGATCGTCGGCGCGCTCGTCATCACCAAGCTCTTCGACCACAAGGCCATCCTGCGGGCGGAGGACCGGGACCTGCTCGACCTGTTGGCGGCGCACGCCGCCTCGGCGCTGTTCGCGGCGCGGGTCTATTCGAACACCGACCGCAAGCTGCGGACGCTCGAGAGCCTGGTCCAACTGGTCCGCGGAGCCTGAGACCTCCGAGACGGCGGTAACTCCCAGAAGGCGGTGCAGTGAGCCTCAACGGCAAGCTCGAAGACGTCTCTTTGAGCGACGTCATGCAGTTCATCCATCTCGGCCGCCGCACCGGCACGCTGTCGCTCGTGCGCGGTGCCGAGGAGGCCGAGATCGGCTTTCATCGCGGCCAGATCGTCAGCGCCTGGGCCCCCGGCTCCAAGCGCCTGGCCACGCTCCTGGTCGAGAAAGGGCTGGTCGGCGCCCAGAAGATGTCGGAGCTGGTGCGCGCCCAGAGCGCGGAGCTGCCGCGACGCTCGCTCGGCCAGGTGCTGGTGGGCTCGGGCACCCTCGAGTTCGACCTCATCCGCAAGACCATCGAGGAGCAGATCGAGAAGACCATCTTCGACCTCGTGAAGTGGGTCACCGGCTCCTTCGAGTTCGCCCTCGACGAGCTCAAGCCGATCGACGACATCGCCATGTACCCCGGCGACGTCATCCCCAAGCTCAACGTCAACACCCAGATGGTGCTGCTCGAGGCCACCCGGCTGCTCGACGAGTCGCGGCGCGCCCTCGGCGAGGCGGAGCTGGAACGGCCGGAAGTGACGGCGCCGGCGCCGTCCGCGGCGGCGCCGTCGGCCGCCTCCCAGGGCGCGCTCGGCGAATCGCTCTCGCTCGGCAGCGTCGCCGACGCCCTCGACGGCCTCGACATCGACATTCCGCTCGCCGAAGAGGACGAGGAGATCCAGGCCGCCCATCGCCGCCTGCAGATCGTCTCGCCCGACCGCCAGGTGGCCGTGCAGGTCACCGAGATCATCCTGCCCGAGATCGCCCAGGTGGTGCGGGTGGCGTTGCGCGAGGCCGGCAACCGGCTCCCCGGCGAGCCCACCCCCACGGTGGTGGTGCTCGACATGCGCGAGGGCTGCCACACGGTGGAGGACCTGCTCGCCATCCGGCGCTCGCGGCCGCGCTCCTCGGTGATCGCGCTGATCGACTCGCAGGAGATGACCACGCGGGCCTTCGATTCCGGCGCGGTGGCCGCCATCCCGGCCAACCCGGGCGCCGTGGCCGCCTGTTTCCACAGCCTGGTGCGCAACCTTCCCGAGGCCAACGGCGGCCGCGGCCAGGCCAGCGTCAAGGCCGGCTTCGCGCGCCTGCGCCGGGTGCTGGCCGACATCCGCTCGGGCCTGCTGTCGGCCACCATGGCCTTGAACCTCATGCACATCATCTCCGAGTCGGTCGACCGCGCCGTGCTCTTCCTGGTGCGCAAGAGCGACCTCCTGGCCCTCGGCGCCTTCGGCTTCGCCAGCGACGGCCGTCCCCTCGCCGAGGCCACCCGCGGCCTCAACCTGCCCACCCGCGAGGTCAACGTGCTCACCCGCTGCCTGGCCGACGGCCAGCCGCGCTCCCTCTCCTTCGAGCACGCCAACCTGCCGCCCGAGTTCGCCAACCTGATCGGCCGCCCGCACAACGGCCAGATCGTGGTCTTTCCGGTGATGGGCTCGGAGCGGGTGATCTCGGTGGTCTACACCGACAACGGCTCCAACGCCCGGGCGATCGAGGACATCGAGCTGCTCGAGCTGGCCACCGCCCAGGTCGGCGTGGCCTTCGAGAACGAGCTCCTGCGGCGG
>DASWIG010000223.1:0-2268 GCA_036397835.1 Thermoanaerobaculia bacterium | reverse complement strand
GGCGACCATTCTTCCGGAAAAGGCAGCGGTCAAGATCGACTGCCGGCTCGTGCCCAACCAGGAGATTGCCCGGCAAAGGGAGCTCGTGCTCGATCACCTGAACCTCAAGGGCTTCTCCGATCTGAAGCTGACCTTGATCGGGGGTGGCATGGAGTGGTCGCAGACGAGCGTCACCGAGCCGATCGTCCAGGCGGTTCTCGCGACGTACCAGAACGCGGACATCGAGCCTTCGATCTGGCCGCGGAGCGCGGGCTCGAGCCCGCAGTACGAGTACACGCGAAAGCTCGGGCTTCCCGCCGGTGGCGGCGGGCTCGGCCACGGCGGCCGCGCTCACGCGGACGACGAGTACATCGTCATCGAGGGGAACGACCGCGTGGCCGGCATCGTGAAAGCGGAGCAGTCGATCGTGGACGTCCTCTTCACTTACGCCGCCTTTCCCGAGCCGTCCCGAAAATCATAGGAAGCGCTCTCCCCGGATCGCAGTCGCGAGACTGCGGGCTTGACCACGACTTCGAATAAATCTAGGTCCACCGCTTGACTTCTCCGCCCCTCCTTTGGGTAGAATAAGGTTCCTTTACAATTTCGTTTTTCTTGTGTCCGCGTATGGGTTCCAAGCGCTCAAAAGATGAGCACGGGGCTCGCAAGAAGCCCCTCGCCCCACCGCCCACGCGACGTGCTGTGGTCGAAGCGGGGAGCGTCCGGGCGAACCTCGAAGGCTACGTCGCCACCTTGATCCACGATCTCGACGATGCCCGCGCCGCGCTCCGGGACGGCATGACCGGACACAATGGCGAGCGGATCTCGGAAGCAGGCCACAGGCTGGAGCGCCTGGGAGAGGCCTTGCGCCTCGCTCCCGATGGGCTGGAGCAGCACCTCCGCGAGCGCATCGTCCCGCTTGCCTCTACCCGCTCAGCCCTCGAGCGCATGCTCGGCGAGCACGAGATAGCGGAGAAGAAGCTCGCGGTGGCCAACGCGGAGCTTCGCCGCCGGATCGCCGAGGGCGAGCGGCTCGAGGACGAGCGGCGGGCGGCCGAGCGAGGGCTGCACGAGGTGCATGCGCGGTTCGAGAGTGCGTTCGCCCACGCGCCGATCGGGATGGCTCTCGTGGACATGGAGGGCCGCTGGCTGCAGGTGAACGACGCGCTCTGCCGGATCACTGGGCACACCCGGACCGACTTGAAGGCGACCACGCTCAGGGCCATGACCCATCCCGAGGACGTCGATCTCGACGCGGACTTCTTGCGAGAGCTGCTCGACGGCCGAATTCCCAGCTACCAGATCGAGAAGCGCTACCGCCATGCCTGGGGCCATTACCTCTGGAGCCTGTTGGTCGTGTCGCTCGTCCGCGATGATCAGGGCAAGGCACTCTATGTCGTCTCCCAGATTCAAGACATCTCCGAGCGCAAGGAGCTGGCGCAACGCCTCGAATACCTGATCGATCATGACTTCCTGACCGGGCTCGTCAACCGGCGCCGTTTCGAGCAAGAGCTGTCCCGGGAGGCCGAGCGGGTGGCGCGCTACGGCGCCTCGGGCGCGGTGCTCATGATCGACCTGGACAATTTCAAAGACGTCAACGACGCCTTCGGCCACAAGGCGGGCGACGATCTTCTCAAGGGCGTGGCGGGTGCAGTGAGACATCGCATTCGCCAGACGGATCTCCTTGCGCGGGTAGGCGGGGACGAGTTCGCGGTGCTCCTTCCCCAGACGAATGCCGACCAGGCCCAGGTCGCGGCGGACGGGATCGTCAAGGCCATGGGCCGGCACGTCGCGGTGCTCGGGGACAAGTCGATCCGTGTCACGGCCAGCGTGGGGCTCGCCATGTTCGACGGCCTCTCCGCGGCAGAGGTACTGGCGTGCGCCGACCTCGCCATGTACGAGGCCAAGGAGGCGGGCCGAAATCGCTTTGCGCTGTACAACCCCGGCCCGGGACGTCGGGAGCGGGTGTCGGCGCGGCTGGCCACGGTGGAGCATCTCCGCACGGCGCTCGAAGAAGATCGCCTCGTCCTCTACGGTCAACCGATCCTGGATCTGCGGGAGAACGAGATTCGCCAGTACGAGGTCCTGCTGCGGCTCCGGGACGAGGAGGGCGGCGAGCCGCTCACGCCCGCTACATTTCTCTACGTCGCCGAGCGCTTCGGCCTGATCCAGGCCATCGACGGCTGGGTCGCGCGCAAGGCGATCGAGCTCATCGCCGAGCATGAGCGCGCCGGCCGCCGGCTGGTGCTTCACGTCAACCTCTCGGGCAAGTCCATCGGCGATCCCAAGGTC
>DASWIG010000222.1:0-17161 GCA_036397835.1 Thermoanaerobaculia bacterium | reverse complement strand
TGCGTATCCGTCGTAGTCAAGCCGTTTCCTCCATCGATGGTTCAATACCACCGGAAGGGTACTGCTTGCCGCCACGACCATCACGCTGTCGTGCACAGTTCTAATTGTCGTCGGTGCACAGAAGTAATTGTCGCTGAACAGCTGCCTCGTCTACCTCGAGAGGCTGCCGCCGCAGGTCGGCCGAGCCAGCCCGTCCAGCCGGGCAACCACCATAGAGGTCCCGCGACCTCGCCACTCCAGCCCAAGCGAAGTGAGGACAGTGTCGCCGGATCTCCGTCAGGCCAATACGCTGTACGATCAGAGGACCATGGAGAGACTTGCTGTAGGTGGGAAGAAGCCTCTTGATACGTGCGGACGGGTGAGTCGAGGCGCCATCGTTGATCTCTTCCGGTGATTCGACCCCCTCGACCATCGCTGCCAATTGGCGCAGAACCTGCGGTTTCAATAGCGTCCCGGCAAGCGTTTCCGGCGACGTGAACAGCAGGGCCTCGAACTCGTGAAGGGACAGATAGGGAATCAGCCGGCGATCCTGAAGGTCGGACTGAAGTGATTCCTGCAGATGAGTCGCGCGATCATAGCAGGTGTGCCCTCGTTGCGTGCCGGCCCCCGGGAAATCTTTGGGCAGGCCGTAGTAATCCAACATCATCGTGATCGCGGCGGCGCTGCGGTCGCCGAGGAGCCGCTGGAGATCGCGCTTGAACTGCTGATAGCTGGAGACGCCGCCCCTGAACTTGCCACCGGACTTGATCCTCTTGGTTGCCAGGACGATCGGCACTACGCCCACTCCGTGGCCCTCCAAGTGGGGCGCGAGAACGTCTCGTACGAAGGTCTCTTCGGTCTGTCCTTCAACGAGAGCCAGGACTCGCTTCAATGACCGGGCCTCCCGCCGAGAACGTTCTTCTCCCACAGATCACCGAGGGCGTAGTCATCAAGCCAGGAGGAGATCTCTTCGGACGAGGGGCGCCGGAAGATCGACTCGCCCTTCACGCGATCCACTACGATCACGTCCTCCGGAGACAACTGATTGACCAGCGTCACCGATTGAGTCGAGACGATGATCTGCGTCCGCTCCGACGCGGAACGTAGGAGATCGGCCAGCACGCTGATGGCGTAGGGATGCAAGCCCAGCTCTGGCTCGTCGAGCAGGATCGTGCTTGGAAGCTCCGGCTGAAGGAGAAGAGTGACCATACAGATGAAGCGTAGCGTTCCATCCGACAGTGCTTGAGCGTCGAAGTATGAATCTGATCCACTTTCGTGCCATTCTAGCTTGATCTTCTTTGGATTCAGTCGGTCCGGCTGCAGATTGAATCCTCCAAAGAATGGCGCGACCATCTTGACGACATCCACAATGTTGTGGTAACAGTCGCGTTTTGTCTCTTGCAGTAGGTAGAGGAAGGCCGCCAGATTTCCTGCGTCGTGGCGAAGAAAGCGGTTGTCATCAAGATCTCCGGTCAGTTTGATCTTGGCCGTGTCACCGGTGTCATGGAAATGATTGATGCGCCAGCTCTTGAAAGCCGCCAGAACATAATAGCCGATCGATTTCCTCTTGGTGCGGCGAGGCTCTTCGTAGAGCAGAGTCTCCTTGTGTCCACTGCCTAGGAAAGAATCGTATGGATCTGAGTAACCACGGCCATAGAAGAACTCGGTTTCCTCCCCAAAGACCAAGGCGTCTTCTGTTGTAGGTACAAGCACGCAGTGATAGGCATTGCTCCCGAAGGTAAACTGAAGGCGCATCTCCTCCGTGACCTTCCTGCCGAAGTGGAGCATCCTGTCGGCACCGCCGGACGTTCCAACAAAGAGTTGAAGTCTCTCGTTTGCGATCTGATGGAGGAGCTGAAACACAGCGATCAAGTTCGACTTGCCCGCTCCATTCGCTCCGATGAGCACGTTGAGCCGCTTCAGCTCGAGTTCCTGGTCGCGAATGGACTTGAATCCAGCGACTCGAATGCGATCGAGGTGAGCCATGGGTCGGGCCTCCTGTTCGGTTAGCGCGCCCTGCGGAGTCAGCCTAGCACGTCAAGCCTTCGCCTCGTACCAGGTCCGCCCCGATCCCACCTCGACGACGAGCGGCACCGCCAGCTCGGCGACGCCCTCCATCTCCTCGCGCACCATCTCGCTCACCCGCTCGGCCTCGGCCTCCGGGGCCTCGAGCACCAGCTCGTCGTGTACCGTCAGCAGCAGACGCGACGCCGGCAGCCCGCGGGCGAGGCGGCGGTCGACGGCGATCATCGCCAGCTTCAAGAGGTCCGCCGCCGTGCCCTGGATGCGCGCGTTGATCGCCATGCGCTTGGCGTTCTCGCGCACCGAGTAGTTGCGGCTGTTGATTTCCGGCAACGTGCGCACCCGGCCGTAAAGCGTCTCGACGCGGCGCGTCTGACGCGCCGACTCGAGCGTCTCCTCGGTGTAGCGCTGGACCCCCGGATATTGCTTCAGGTAGGTGTCGATGAGCTGCTGGCCTTCCTTCTTGCCGATCCCCAGGCGCGAGGCCAGGCCCCAGGCGCTGATGCCGTAGATGATGCCGAAGTTGATCACCTTGGCCATCCGCCGCTGCTCGGAATTGACCAGCATGGGCGATCCCCCGAAGACCGCCGCCGCCGTGGCCGCGTGAATGTCCTCGCCGCGGCGGAAGGCCTCGATCATCGCCTCTTCCCCGGCGATGTGGGCGAGCACGCGCAGCTCGATCTGCGAGTAGTCGGCCACCACCAGGCGGCAGCCGTCGTCGGCGGTGAACGCCTTGCGGATGCGTTGGCCGACCTCGGTGCGCACCGGGATGTTCTGGAGGTTCGGGCTGGCCGACGACAATCGGCCGGTGGCCGCCACCGCCTGGTTGAAGCGGGTGTGCAGCCGGCCGTCGGCGGCCACCAGCGCCGGCAACGCGTCCACGTACGTCGACTTGAGCTTGGTGAGCTCGCGGTAGCTCAGCAGCCGCAGCGGCAGGTCGTAGCCGCGCGCCGCCAGCTCTTCGAGCTTGTCGGCGTCGGTCGAATAGCTCTTCGTCTTGCGGGTGCGGCCGAGCACCGGGTAGCCCAGCCGCTCGAAGAGGATCTCGCCGAGCTGGCGCGGCGAGCCGATGTTGAAGGGCTCGCCGGCGATCTCGTAGATCTCCTGTTCGAGGGTCTCGATCTCCCCGGCGAGCTCCTGCGACATGCCGGCGAGATAGCCGACGTCGAGGCGCACGCCGGTCTCTTCCATGTCGGTGAGCACCGGCAGCAACGGCTCTTCGATCGTCTCGTAGACGCGGGTCAGCCCCTGGGCCGCGAGCTCCTCGCGCATCTCCGCCGCCAGGCGACGCGGCAGCTCCACCCGCTCGCCGGCGTACGCCAGCAGCATCGGGTCCCTGGCCGAAGGCTTGGCGCCCCTGGCCCAGCCGGCCTCGTGCGGCGTCATCACCTTGCGCCGCATGCGCTCCTGCACCACGTCGGCGAGGTCGTGGCCGCGCAGCTCCGACATCAGCAGGTAGGAGCCCAGCATGGTGTCGAAGAACCGGCATTGGACGTCGGGCCGGCGCTCGAGCAGCCGCAGCGCCTCCTTGACGTCGTGGCCGACGACGACGATGTCGGGATCGGCGATCCAGGCGCGCAGCGTCGCGAGCACGGCCTCGCGCAGCTCCGCCGCGCCGAAGTCGGCGTAGCGCACCTTGCCGCCGGCGTCGCGCACCGCGAGCCCCAGGACCTCGCCGTCTCCCCGCTCGCCGCCGACGGCCGCGAGGCAGATCTCGCCGCCGAGGTCCTCCGTCGCCTGGCGCCAGGCGTCGGCCGTGGCGACGGGCTCGGCGCTCTCGACGTCCACCGTGGCGCCGCCGTGCTCGGCCTCGACCTCGGCGACCAGGGTCTTGAAGTCGAGGTCCAGGAAGATCTCGAGCAGCTCCTGGTGGTCGGGCTCCTCGCGCGCCAGGGCCTCGGGGACGAAGTCCACGGGCAGGTCGGTGTGGATGGTGACGAGCTCCTTCGAGAGCAGAGCGTCGTCGCGGTGGCTCAGGAGACCCTCGCGGTAACCCTTGCGCTTGACCTCGGCGGCGCGGTCGAGCAGCGCCTCGAGGGAGCCGTGCTCCGCGATGAGCTGCCTGGCGCCCTTCTCGCCGATCCCGGGCACGCCGGGGACGTTGTCGATGCTGTCGCCCATCAGCGCCAGGACGTCGACGACGCGTGCCGGCGGCACGCCGAAGTCCTCCTCCACGAGCGCCGCGTCGTAGAGCTTCTCGCGCCCGGTGTGGTAGAGGAAGACGCCGTCGCCCACGAGCTGCATCAGGTCCTTGTCGGCGCTGACCAGGACCACGTCGTAGCCCGCGGCCACGGCCTTCTTCGCAAGCGTGCCGAGCACGTCGTCGGCCTCGTACTTGGGCATCTCGAGCTGCGGGATGCGGTAGGCCGCGAGCAGGCGGCGGATCCACGGGATCTGACCCCGCAGGTCCTCGGGCATGGGGGCGCGGTTGGCCTTGTAGTCCTCGTAGCGGTCCTTGCGCACCGTGGTGGCGGAGGCGACGTCGAGGGCCACGCCGACGTACTGCGGCGCTTCCTCGCGCAGCAGCTTGCGCAGGATCTGGAGGAAGCCGAAGACGGCGTTGGTGGGCTCGCCCTTGGTGTTGGAGAGGTGGCGGATCGCGTAGTAGGCGCGGAAGATGTTCGAGTAGCCGTCGATCAGGAAGACGCGGGGGCGCTCGCTCATGGAGCGATCATACCCGCGGCGTCGCCTCAGGTCTTCATCGGCCACAGCAGGTAGATCGCCACGGAGGTCACGACCAGCAGCAGCGCGTTGAGGGGCGCGCCGACCCTCGCGAAATCGGTGAAGCGGTAGACGCCGGTGCCGTAGATCATGGTGTTGGTCTGGTAGCCCACCGGCGTGAGGAAGCTGGTGGAGGCTCCGAACATCACCGCCAGCACCAGCGGCAGGGGCTCCAGCTCCAGCGCCTGAGCGATGGAGACCGCCACCGGCACGAGGACCACCACCGAGGCGTTGTTGCTCACCAGCTCGGTCATCAACGTGGTGATCCCATACAGGGCCATCAGGACGAAGACCGGATGCCACTGCGTGGCGGAAGAAGCCAGCAGGTCCGCCAGCCACGCGGCGGCGCCGGACTTGGTCATGGCGATGCCGAGAGGAATCACTCCCGCCAGCAGGAAGATCACCTCCCACGCGACGCCGGAGTACATGTCGTCCCGTTCGATGCAGCCGGCCGCCACCATGGCGATCACGCCGGCGAGGGCGGCGACCACGATCGGCACCGGCGTCAGGGCCGCGGTCAGCACCACGCCGAGCACGATGAGGCCGGCGTACCACATCCGCCTGGGCTCGAAGGCGTCCTCGTGCTCTGCGAGCACCACCACCTCGGTGGTTCGCCGCAAACGGGAAAGGGCCGTCCTGGAGATCTCCATGAGCACGATCTCGCCGACGTGCAGCTTCTCGTCGGCCAGCCGGCGGCCGGAAAGGGACTGTGCGTCCAGCCCGATCAGGCGTCCCCTGTATCGCTTCCAGAAATCCACGGCGCCGGCGGTGCGACCTCTGAACACGCGGCGGTTGCGCAGCAAGACCGGGACGAGACGCCCGTCTTTTCGTACCTTCCGGCTCTGGCCGAACTCGGACAGCACGTTCACCGTCGCCCCCCGGTTCAGGTCCATGATCTGGCGCAGGGTCGCCCGCGCCAGGATCACGTCCCCGGCCTCGATGGCGGTGGTGTTTGCGTGCTTGATGCGGCTCTGGTCGCGACGCACGATCTTCACGACCTCCACCCCGGAATGGAGCGGGAACTGGGACTGCTCGAAGCTCGCGCCCACCAGTGAGCTGCCGGCGGGCACGCCCAGCTCGACCACGAACCGTTCTTCGACCTCGCGCGCCGGGCTCTCCGCGTCCTTCTTCGGCATCAACCAGCGGCCCACGACGACGAAGTAGACCAGACCGGTGCCGAGCACGATCAGGCCGAGATGGGAGAACTCGAACATCCCGATCTCACGCCCGAAGCTCTCCTCGCGCCTGAGGATCGAGGAGGCGAGGATGTTGGTGGAAGTGCCGATCAGCGTCAGGGTGCCGCCCAGCATGGCGAAGTAGCTCACCGGCATCAGCATCCGGGAAGCCGGAGTGCCGGAGCGGTGGGCCATGTCCAGCGCCAGCGGAATCGCCATCGCCACGGCCGCGGTGTTGTTGATCAGGCCCGAGACCAGTCCCACGCCCAGCGAGAGGATCAGGATCTGACGCAGCTCCGAGCCGCTCATCAGCGGAAACATGAGCTTGCCCAACACGTGCACCAGGCCGGCTTTCTGGACCCCGGACGAGAGGATGAACATGCACAGCACCGTGACCGTCGCGGTGTTGGAGAATCCCGAAAGGCCCTCGGCCACGGTGGGGAACGCGGCCCGGAGGTCGACGCCGCGCTCGACGAGCCACCGGGAATGGAACAGGATCGGGATGGCCATCACCGTCACCAGGATCAGCAGCGCCGTGATGTCCAGCGGCAGCCGCTCGCTGGCGAAGAGGTAGAGGGCGGCGGCGATGATGAGGAAGACCAATCCGATCTCGATCGTCATTGACGGATGATATCTGCCGGCGAGCCTCGGCGTCGCGGCTAGCCGCCGGCGGCCGTGGTAGCGTCACGGCGGCGCGAGGAGCGGATGACGGATCGTCTCGTACGCAGCATGGTCGCCGCGGTCACCGGGTCTCAAGAGGACTTCCCGGGCCGGATCCACCCCGCGGACGAGATGCTCCTCTACAACCTCGACCTGCTCCACGGAAACCCGACCTGCGCCGCGATCCTCTACTTCGTCAAGGGCTTTCAGGCGGCGGCGGCCGTCCTGGAGCTCGCCCGCTGGCGCTTCCGTGGTCGCGAGCTCGGGCCGGTCCTCGATTTCGCCAGCGGCTACGGCCGCGTCACCCGCTTCCTGATCCGGGACCTGCCGCCCGAGCAGCTCTGGGTGACGGATGCCGTGGACGACGCGGTGCGCTTCCAGCGCGCCGCCTTCGGCGTCCACGGCTTCGTGTCGCCGCCGGCTCTGGAGGACCTCGTCGCCGATCGGCGGTTCCCCCTGGTCGTCGCCTGCTCGCTCTTCAGCCACCTGCCGCGGCGCACTTTCGGCCCCTGGCTGCGGCGCCTCTGGGACCTGGTCGACGACCACGGGCTGCTGGCCGTGAGCGTCCTCGACGCGTCGCTCCTGGGCGCCGCGGGGGCCCCGGACGGCTTCGCCTACTTTCCGGAGAGCGAGAGCCGCGTCCTCGAAGGCGACCGCTACGGCACGACTTACGTCGCGGAGGAGACATTCCGGGCGATCCTCCGCGACGAGGGGCTCGACGGCTGCAGGTCTCCCCCCTCAATCCCCCCAGGGGGACGCTGCAGCGTCGCCCGGATCCCGGCCGGGCTGTGCGCGCACCAGGACCTCTACCTGATCGCCAAGGGGGACGACGCGGACTTCGCCTCGCTGGACCTGACCCGCTACCCGCAGGGCGAGCTCGACGTCTTCGAGATCCGTGGCGAGGAGGTGGAGCTCGGCGGTTGGGTGAGGGACGTCGACCCGGACGGCGGCGTCCGCGAGATGTGCGTCCACGTCAACGACCGCGTCGTCTCGACGTTCGCCCCCTCCTCCGGGGATGCAAGCCGAGGACGCTGGACGACGCGGATCCGCCTGGACGAGGTGGCTCTCGACGACGTCGTGGTGATCGCGGCCGTCAACGGCCGCGGCGCCGCGAACGTCGTGGCGATCGGCACCTTGCGTCCGTACGTCACCGGCCGTCCCGCGCCGGATTTCGTGGTCGAGTCTCCCGAGCTGTGAGGACCGAGCCGAGCCCGTTGGAGTCGAGCAAGAGCCTCATGGCTCTTCGTCCAGGCGGTGGGCAAGCCGCAGGGGGTGTTGGGCTTGAAAATCGGCAAAGCCGTCGAGCACGCGTTCTTCTTCCTGCAAGAGCGGCTCATCTTGCCAGGCTTGCAGCAGATCCAGCATGCGGGAGCTCGCCTCGGAAGGCGGCGGGCTCGAATGGGCGTCGGAGGCCCCTGTCTCGACCAGAAACGTCACGATGACCCGCGCCCGCTCGATGTCCGGCGGGGCCTCGCGGAGCTCGATGCGGCCGTCTTTGAAGATTTCAGGGCCCGAAACACCGTCGCCGGCGCGCGAAGGCTCTGGCCCCTCAGAGCCTGCGCCGGCCGGCCAACAGGCTGAGCAGCGCCACGAAAATGGCGCCGCCGGCGATCGACCAGACGATGGGGAACGCGGTGCCGCCGACGTTGACCGCGAAGATGGTGGGAAGACCGAGGACACGGGCGAGCCAGGTGCCGAGCAAGGCGCCGATGAAGCCGACCGCGATGGACCCCAGGCAGCCGCCCCGGGAGTAGCCGGTCAGCGCCTGACCGGCCGCGCCGCACAGCCCGGCGATGAGTATCAGGATGAGGAACTCGATGACGCTCATTCTTTTCTCCGTTCTCGGTAGTTCCGGACCAGGCCCGCTCACGGTAAACGATATCCGCAATCTGGCAGCGCGCCGCACCGGGCGTGCCGTGCAGAAGTTGTGCCAGCCTCGGATCGGCCGCGTCCTCCCGTCCGGGTGTCGCTGATCACGTCGCCCCCGCAGGTCCTACACGCGGGGCTGCAAGAATTACACAGCCGTCTCCCTACGGCGCTGCGCGCGCCAATCCCGGCCGGAATCGCGGGACGAGCCGCGTCCGGCGCGCCGCGAGCCGGTGCGCCGGGGGGACGCCCCCTGCCTGTAGAATGGAGCGCATCATGACGCGGACGCTCCGTCTCGGGTTCGCCCTCGCCGCCTTCCTCGCGCTGCCGGCGTACGCGGCGGAGCCGTCTCCCGAGATCCTCGAAGACCTCGCGCCGCGTTTCCGCGACTGGCTCGCGCAGGTGGAGATGCTCATCACCGAGGAGGAGCGCGCCTACTTCCTGGGCCTCGAGGAGGACTTCCACCGCGCCGCCTACATCACCGCCTTCTGGGCCGCCCGCGACAACTACGACGACACCCGCTTCAACGAATTCCAGGTCCACTACGAAGAGCGGGTGGGATCCGCGGTGGTGAATTGGGGCTCTCTCGAGGACGCCCGCGCCCAGACCTACGTCGCCCAGGGCGAGCCGTTCGACCGCTGCTTCCATCCGACCAGGGAGGTCGAGGTCTGGATCTACGACGAGGCCCCCGAGGACAAGAAGCTCGGCAGCTACGACGACCTCTTCCCGGTGCTCCTCTTCCGGCCCGGGTGGAAGGACCACTACCTGCGCTGGCTACCCCTCGCCGCCGAGGCGAAGCTCAACGAGAGCGCGGCGATGCCGATCCAGTTCATGCCCGTCCAGCGACCGCGCCTGCCTGACGTGCCGATCATCCAGTGGTGCGACGACGCCGACGTCAGCGTCGCCATGAAGCGCATCACGGCCCGCGCCAACGACTGGGGCACGGCCGACCCCAAGACGGCCTACACGATCGAGATCCCCGAGCCGTCCAAGGAGTGGCTGCCGGCCTTCCACGCGCAGACCACGATCCTGCCGGAGGGCGCCGCCACCTTTCCCGCCCGGCTCGCCTTCGAGTTCCCCGGCCGTCACCAGCAGCGCACCGTCGTCCAGGGAGTGATCGAGCTCGACCGGGCCGAGCTCGCCGCCTTCGGGGGCGAGAGCGAAACGGCGGATCTGCGTCATCATCAGCTCCTTCTCCTCGGCGAGGTGGTGCGCGGCGACGAGCTCTTCGAGCGCTTCCGCTACCGCTTCGAGGTCCCTGTGACGGGCGGCGTCGACGAGCCGCTGGCGGTGGTCTTCCAGCGTTATTGGCGGCCCGGCCCGTTCCGCGTGCTGCTCAAGCTCGAGGACCTCTTCGGCCGCCGCTTCGCGCACCTCGACCGGACGCTCGAGGTGCCGGACGTCGCCGATCGGGCGCCGGCGGAGCTGCTGGCGGCGCTGCGCGAGGAGTCGCAGCTCTACCGCGCCCTCGCCGAGGCCGACGCCGCGACCGCCCGCGGCGAGCGTTCGCTGCGGCTGCTGGCGCCCGCGGGCGTCGTCGTCACCGGCATGGTGCGCTTCCAGACCGTCACGGTGGGCGAGTTCGACCGCGTGGAGTTCCTGCTCGACGAGCGGCCGATCCTGGCCAAGAAGACGCCGCCCTACAGCGTCGAGCTCGACCTCGGCAACGTGCCCTCGGCCCACCGCCTGCGGGCGAGCGGCTACGGCCCCGGCGGCGAGATCCTGGCCACCGACGAGGTCCTGCTCAACCCGGGCGGCCAGCGCTTCCGGGTGAGCCTGACCGAGCCGCAGCAGGGCCGCAAGTACCGCGACAGCCTGCGCGCCGCGGTGCAGGTCGCGGTGCCCGACGGCGAGGAGCTCGACCGGGTGGAGCTCTTCCTGAACGAGACCCGGGTGGCCACCCTCTTCCAGCCGCCCTTCGTGCAGCCGATCCTGCTCGGCGGCGAAGAGCTCGCCTACGTGCGCGCGGTGGGCTATCTCAAGGACGGCAATTCGAGCGAGGACCTGGTCTTCGTCAACGCCCCGGGCGAGATCGACGAGATCGACGTCCACTTCGTGGAGCTCTACGCCGCGGTCTACGACCGCCAGGGCCGTTTCCTCCCCGGTCTGACCGAGGCCGACTTCAAGGTCCTGGAGGACGGCGAGGCGCAGACGGCGCGGCGTTTCGAGCAGGTGGAGGACCTGCCCCTCCACGTGGCGCTGGCGATCGACGTCTCGGCGTCGATGGAGGACTCGATCGGCTCGGTGGCGCAGGCGGCGCGGACCTTCGTCGAGGAGGTCGTCGAGCCGCGCGACCGGGCGACCCTGGTGGCCTTCAACCACCAGCCGCACGTGCGCGCGCGCTTCACCAACGACGTGGCGGCGCTGGCGCGCGAGCTCGAGGCCCTGCGCTCGGCCGGCGGCACGGCGCTCTACGACAGCCTCGCCTTCACCCTGCACTACTTCCACGGCATCCGCGGCCAGAAAGCGCTGCTGCTGCTCTCCGACGGCGAGGACGAGACGAGCAGCTTCGCCCTCGAGGACGCCCTCGAGTTCGCGCGCCGCGCCGGCGTGCAGATCTACGTGATCGGCCTCAAGGAAGCGGTGACCAAGCACGGCGCGCGCAAGGTGCTCTCGCAGTTCGCCGACGAGACCGGCGGTCGCGCCTACTTCGTGGCCGACCTCGGCGAGCTTCCCGGCATCTACGCCGAGATCCAGCGCGAGCTGCGCTCGCAATACCTCTTCGCTTACCAGTCGACGAGCCGCAAGGACCCGTCGCAGTTCCGCGCCGTCAAGGTCCTCGTCGAGGTCGACGGCAAGAAGGCCGACGTGCGCGCGATGAGCGGCTACTACCCGTAGCTCTCCAGACTCCCCGATCTGACCCGCCTGGAAGATTCTTTCAGGCTTCGCGGGGCATTCTGCGCAAGTGAGAGTAGAGGGACCCGTGCCGGGTCGCCGGGGAGACGAGAATGCTGAGCCTCGAGCGCGAAAAGCGGTTCCACCAGCTCCTCGTGGCGGCTCTCGACCACGGGCCGGACGAGCGGCGGCGCTTCCTCGCCGAGTCCTGCGGCGAGGACGGCGAGCTCCTGGACGACGTGTGCGCGGCCGCCTTCCGGGGCGAGGCCGACCTCGGCAGCTTCCTCGACGCTCCCGCCCTGGGGACCTCGGTGACCCGGGTCGACCGCGGCGCGAGCTGGTGCTCGCCTCGCCGGTGTACGCGGGCGACCGGCTGCACGGTTTCGTGGCGCTGACGCCCCCGGAGCCGGCTCCGGCAGTGCCGAGGGACTGGAGCGACCTGTCGCGGTCGTCGCGGGGGGCGTCGACGGTGGCGGTCTTGCCGGGCGAGGCTGCGTTAAGATCGAGGTAGTCAGCCGTCCAGACATGGGCGGTGACGGCTGAGTTGACGATGCGGACTATGGTAGGATGAGAGTGCGTCCGCCGGAGCAGGTAGGCACGCCAACGGCCCGGAGACCAGCGATGACGACAGCGACCGCAACCGTACGAATCAGCACCTCGTCCTATGAGCAGCTTCGCGAGCTCGCGGCGCAGACGGGCCAGTCGATGCAGAGCTTGATGGAAGAGGCGATCTCTGTCTATCGCCGTCGGCTCTCCAAGAAAGCGCTCAAGGAGGGCTCGTCCACGGAAACTTCCACACGGCAGGTGGACATCGTTTCCGACGAGCTCGCCGACGATCCGAACGTCGTCGCCTACGAGAAGCTGGACGCGCAGTTTCTGCGGGAGAACGCCGGGAAGTACGCCGCGATCTGCGGCGGGAAGCTCGTCGCTCTCGGGCCTGACAGAGCGAAGCTTCTGAAGATCGTCCGGGAAGAACATCCCGGAGAATCCTGTCTGGTCAAGAAGGTGTCGCAACAGCAACGGGTCGCCTACTTCAGGCGGCCATGGCGGGTGATCAAGATGAGCGACTGACCGTCGCGACGTCTACCGTGTGGAAATATAACGCCGTAGACTTCGATCCGGCCGCGCCCGTCATCGAAGTGGAAGTGATCTTCGAGGACGTTGAGAGCCATACTCTCTCAATGCAAGTCGACTCCGGAGCGGACATCACGTGCATCCCCAAGCGGATAATCCCGGTCTTCGAGGATCTCTCCTATAGTTATTCCTACATCGTAGGTTACGATGGAGTCAAGGTCGTACGCAAGACGTATCATATTGCAGTTCGAGTCGAGGAACGAGTCGTTTACGATATCGAGGCGCTGCCGATCGATGGCGACATCGGGCTCGCCGGACGTGACCTTCTGAACTCCCTCCGACTCACACTGGACGGACCAGGCTTGCGTCTTCTCATTCACGGCGATTCGTAGGGCAGGCTGCGCCTGCGATGACTCCCTCGATTCGCCATCCCGGAACGGCCTATTCGCACCGCAACGACGACGCCGGCTCCACCGCCGACGCCCGGCGCCAACGCCTCGAGCCGCGCCTTGAGCTCCGGCACCAGGTCCTCCGGCCCCGCCGCGGAGCGGATCGCCAGCTCCGGGCTGGGATGGGGCCATCGTCTGCGCCTCCTCGGGCGGCCGCGGCCGGCCCTCCGCCTCGACGGCGCCGACGAGGACGCTGCTGCTGCCGGGCGGCAGCCGATCGGCCAGGGTCACGGTCCCGAAGGCCGGTCCGGCGCCGCGCAGCCCCTCCAGGATCGTGCCGGCCACCGCGCTGCGCTGCTCCTTCGTCAGGCTCCGGTCCGCGTCGAGGTCGATCCGCACGACGACGAGGCCCTCGGCGTCGAAGCCGGGGTCGGCGTGGGCGAGGCTCATCAGGCTGCGGATCAGCCAGCCGGCCCCGGCCAGCAGCACCAGGGCGAACGTCACCTGCGCGCCCACCAGCGCGTGGCGCAGCAAGTTTCGGCGACGCGACGCCCCGGCCTGCCCCGCGCCTTCGCGCAGGCCCGCGATGAGGCTCTGCCGTCCGGCATGGAACGCGGGCAGCAAGCCGAAGAGCAGGCCGGTCGCCAGCCCCAGCGCGACGGTGAAGGCGAGCACCGCCGGGTTCAGCGTCAGGCGTTCGAGGTGGCGCAGGTCCGCGGGCAGGAGCCGGAGGAGATAGGCGAGCCCCCAGCCCGCCACCAGCAGGCCGCCGGCTCCCCCCAGCAGCGCAAGCACGCAGCTCTCCGTCAGGAGCTGACGCAGGAGCCGTCCGCGGCCGGCGCCCAGCGCCGTGCGCCCGACCTCGTCGGGCCGGGCCCGAACCTAGACGAGGCCGTGCCGCTTCTTGAAGTCGGCCCAGCCGGCCTTGAGCTCCAGGAACGCCTCGAGGCCATCGCAAAGGAGGAACGGGTTGGTGCGCTTCTCCAGGCCGATGGTGCTCGACGGGCGGCAGCCGTAGTCGTGGCCGGGCCACACGGTGGTGGCGTCGGGAAGCGGCAGGAGCACGTCGTGAAGGCTCGCGTACTCCGCGCGCGCCGCCTCCTCGGTGCCGGTGCCGCCGACCTTGCCGACGAAGAGCGTATCGCCCGTGATGCACACGTCGTCGACCAGGACGCAGACGTGGTCGTCGGCGTGGCCGGGCGTGAAGAGGAACTTCAGCACCAGCTCGCCGACGGCGAGCTCGTCGCCGTGGTCGACGCCCACCTCGGGCCTGGACGCCGCCGAGCGGTGGGCGACGAGGGGCGCGCCGGTGAGCTTCTTGGCCTTGGCGTTGCCGTTGACGTGGTCGGAATGGCCGTGGGTGTTGACGAGGTGGGTGACCTCGAGGCCCTGGGCGCGGGCGCGCTCGACGATCTTGCCGGGATCGTAGCTGGGATCGACGAGCACGGCCTTGCCGGCGTCGCGGTCGCCGAGGAGGTAGCCGAAGTTCCGGTCGCCGCCGGTACGGATCTGCTCGAAGACGAATCGCATGCCACCAGTATACCGTGCCGCCGCGGGGCGCTACCCGCGCGGGCCTTTGCGGACGCCGGCAGCGTCGGCGAAACGGCCCTCGTCGCACATCTTCTCGAAGGCCCACTGCAGCCGCAGGGGGGCGAGCGAGTGCTCGCGGCTCCACATGCCGCGTTCGAGCTTGCGGGCCGCTTCGGCGACGCTCAGGCCCCGCCGCTCGGCCAGGCCCTGCACCACGCCCCGCACCACCGCCTCGTCGGTCGGCGGCAGCGGCAGCTCCAGGGTGGCGTCGTTTGGAAGGCGTCGCGTCCTGACCAGCGCCACATCATCTCGTACGTCGATCTTGGTGTGCCACGACATCTTGCGCCCCCTGCCGGTTCACCGACTTTTAACAATGCCCAACTAGGTCTTCATCTTGTGGCGAAGGCCGTCAACGCCACGACATATAGCGTTTTTCCGACAGCCCGCCAAGAACCTTCTTTCCTTTCCCGTAAACCGTCACGTCAGGGGAAAGGGTCGAAAGTATAGCAAGCAGATTCGTGGCGAGTCAACGAAGATGAGACTCGAGCTCTGCTTATAATCAGACGGAGAAAGTTACGAAAAGTGAGAGGAAGGTTGCGCCTGGCGCAAAGGAGAACAGGGTGGCAAGGCCAAGCCCGAGCATCGGTCAAGAGCAAGCTGACCGTGGCTGGCGTGTCTCGACGACTCACCGGAGCCGGATTTGGCCTTGCGGGCGGAGCAGAGCCGCCGGACCGTCCTCGGCGCCACGCGCGCGGCAGTGTGCTCCCAGTGGGCTCCTGCTGCGTGGTCGTCGCCATCGCCGCCCGAAGACCCTGTAAGAGGCGTCTGTGCTTTTCTCGACCGGCACGATCTCGTCTCCGGATACCACGAAGTGATCCGCCCAGGCGTCCTGCGTCGGATCGAGCAACCGCCGATCTCCCAGTCGAGTCGGGCTGTTCGAACGAGATCTGTTGCAGAATCGGCACGCGAGAAGGCAGTTTGAGTAATCGCCCGCCAAGGAGTCGTCGACGCTGCGCGCTATCCGATGCTCAGTCGTCATGCCGCCGAGACCCTCTCCTCCGGCGCCTCCGAAGAGATCCGCTTCGTGGAGGAGGCAGAAGGGGCAGGTGAAGCCGAAGTCCCACCTCAGGCAGTCTCGATAGAGGGTCCACTGCCGAGAAGGGCTGGGCTCATGTCTGCGAGTGATCGGACTTGCGGGTGGCTGGGTCTGCGGTGGGAGTATTCTCAAGCTCGCGCCTCAGTGCTCTGGCTTCGGCGAGGATCTTCGCGCCCGCGTCGATTGGCATGGCGAGGCTCGCTACGAAGGCTTCATGGTATCTTTCGGCTTCTTCAGCCTGCAATTGCCGCAGTCGAGCCCAGAGGGCTTCGATTCTCTTATCGAGGCCAGCGTCGGTTGCGGACCCGCTCCTCAGGGCAAGATCTGCAATCTCATCATAGAGTCTTCCGATTTCATCCTCCGTCTGTGAGCAGGGTGGAATCTCGGTCGCATTGGCTTCCTTCGTCATTCTCGAAGTGCCTTGTAGACAAACGTCGCGGCCAGCTTGGAGGGCGCTGTCTCTGACACGGATGCGAACCTTGGTGGTCATTGTCTCTACTCCATCGTCGAGCCGTTCTGCGGCCCCTCCGCCGCCAGCCAAGAGCCAGTATAGCCCACTCACGCCGGCGGCGCGACGTCGAGCAGGTGGTGGACCTCGTCGTGCGGCTCCGGCACCACGTCCGGCCGACGCCGGAGCGTGCGGACGACGGCGTTCCAGCGCAGGATCGACGAGTCGTTGCCCTCGGGCCGCAGCTCCTGCGCCCTGGCGTAGTGCCCCATCGCCTTGTGGTACCAGTCGTAGGCGACGTAGCCCGAGCCGGGGCCGCCGCGCTCGAGGTGCTGCTTGGCGCGGCGCTCGCAGATCAGGCCGCTGTAGTAGGCGCGGCCGTACTCGTCGTCGAGCTGCGCGGCCAGGTCGCAGGCCTGCTGGAAGGTGTCGTTCAGGTGGGCGCCGAACTGGTCGGTCAGCGACAGGATGAGGCTGGTGGCGGCCTCGCGGTTGTCGGGGTCGACGGCCAGGATGTCGCGGCAGATGCTCTCGGCCTCGGCGGGATCGTTCAGCAGGCGGTAGCGCTCGGCCTTCTGCAAGGCCTCGGGGATCGACTCCGGTGACAGGGGCTTGAGCTCGTACATGGCGGGCACCTCAACGCTGGAAGATCCGGAACAGCTTCTTGATCGGGTCGTAGAACTGATCGACTACCCGCTCCTTGAGCGGGATGATGGCGTTGTCGGTGATTTTGATCGATTCCGGGCAGACCTTGGTGCAACACGTGGTGATGTTGCAATAACCGATGCCCTGGTCTGCTTTCAGGTCCGCGAGACGGTCCTCGGTGTCGAGCGGGTGCATGTCGAGCGCCGCGACGTAGACCAGGAAACGCGGGCCGATGAACTCGTCGTGCAGGTGATGGTCGCGCAGCACGTGGCACACGTCCTGGCACAGGTAGCACTCGATGCACTTGCGGAATTCCTGCACCCGGTCGACGTCGTCCTGATCCATGCGCCAGGTGCCGTCGGCGGCGTCGGGACGGCGGGGCTTGAACTTCCTGATCTTCTTCTTGACCTCGAAGTTCCACTTGACGTCGGTCACCAGGTCGCGGATGACCGGGAACGCCTTCATCGGCTCCACGGTCACGGGCTCGCCGAGCGGCAGGTCGGAGAGCCGGGTCATGCAGGCGAGACGAGGCTTGCCGTTGATCTCGGTCGAGCACGAGCCGCACTTGCCGGCCTTGCAGTTCCAGCGCACGGCGAGGTCGTTGGCCGACTCGGCCTGGATCTGGTGCAGCGCGTCGAGCACGACCATGCCTTCGGAGACTTCGGTCCGGTAGTCCTCGAGCCGGCCGCCCGCGGCGTCGCCGCGCCAGATGCGGAAGGTG
>DASWIG010000221.1:0-2206 GCA_036397835.1 Thermoanaerobaculia bacterium | reverse complement strand
GAGCCCCTGCGGCTGCCGCCGTCCGTGAGCGGCCCGGCGGAGTCGCTGGCGGAGGGTCTCGTGGCGGTGAAGCCGGTGACGCCGCCGGCCGTCCCACGACCGGTGGTCGTCCCTCCGCCTCCCCCCGCGCCGGCGATCCGGTACCAGGCGCTCGAATGGGTCTGGCTCCTGCCCGGCAACCGGATCCTGACCGCCGCCGACGCCGGCGCCGAGGCCGTCGCGGGCCTCGGGGAAATGGCCTATCTCCCCGTCCTCGCCCGCGACGGCCAGTGGCTCGAGGTCGTGCACGACGACCGCCGGGGCTGGATCGACGGCTCCTGGGAGCCTCCCCATCCCCGCCGCGGCGCGCGCCGGGGCATCCTGCGCCACCGTGCCGAGCCGGTGCGGGGAAGCGACGCCGCGAACCTGAGGAAGGCCCGCAAGATGCTCGGCGTCCGCCGGTCGGACGTCAAAGTCGGGGCCTACACGCTGGTTACCGACGTCGACGACGCCGACCTCCTCGCCTTCCTCGACGGCGCCGCCGTGGCCGCCGAGGAGGCGTACTTCGCCCGCTACGGCCGCCTCCCCTCGGGCGATCCGCTGCGCTCGGCCGTGCTCTTCGCCACGGAGGCGGACTACCGGCGTTTCAGCGGGGAGACGACGTCGCTGGCCGCGGAAGGATTCGTGGGACATGCCGGCGGCGGCATCCTGGCCTTCTACGCCGAGGGGCGTCCGCGCGTCGACCTGGCGCGCACCCTGATCCACGAGATCACCCACCTGCTCAACGACCGGTCCATCGCCTGGAACCTCCCGACGTGGCTCGAGGAGGGGATGGCGACCGATCTCGGCTCGGTGTGGGTGGAGGGCTCGCGGGAGGTGGCGCGCGATCTCGAGCTGGGGGAGGACCAGGAGCTCGTGATCCAGGGGCTCGAGGGCAGGCTGTTCTTACTGGAGGAGCTCCTCAATTCCGGCAGGCTTCCGCCGCTGACGACCCTGGCGGGCCTCGACCGGGACAAGTTCCACGAGCCGGACGTCAAGACCTACGCCTACGCCCACAGCGCCGCCTTCGTGCGCTACCTCCTCGACGGCGAAGACGGCGCCCTCGCCGACGGCTTTCGCACCTTCCTCAAGCGCATCGCCGACGGCATGCACGCCGACCTCCTGAAGCTCGTGGGCCGCGACTTCGCCCAGCTCGACGAGGGCTTCCGGAGCTGGCTGCGGGAGGAGACGAGGACGCGGCGGGAGCTGCTCAACGAGCGGTACCGTCGGCTCGTCCGGCGCTGAGACGGCCGAGTCGAGCCGCTTCGTCAAAGCTTGACGGAGCGTCCTGACGGGCTTGGGTCGCCGCGTCAAAGGCCTGACGGAGCGTCCTCACGGACTCGACTCGGGTCGCCTCGGCGGACCTTGACGCGGCGAAGTGAGACTCTCGGGTCGCCGCCGCCAGCCTTGACGAGACGCCGGCGCTGGCCGCTGCCTAGGTGAGGGGAGCTGAGTGCTAGAATGACGCTATGTCGCAAACACAGGCCAGCGAGCCCTTGAGGGGCCATCGCCGCAACGAGGAACGTAGCTTGCGTCTCCACCGCGCGGTCGGCGAAAAGCTGCGCCGCGATCCCGCGATGCTTGCGAAAGCGCGCGCCCGCGTGCGAGGTTGGCAGAGCGACGGCTCGGTCCATCCCCGCTACGCCGACGCGTGGGACCACTTGCTTTCGCTGAGCCCGGAGGAGATCTTCGAGCGTCTCGTCGATCCCGGGGAGAGGATGTGCGCGTTGCGCCAGTGCACACCCTTTGCCGGAGCCCTCGCGCCGCAGGAGCGATGGCGGATCCTGCGCGAGGCTCGGGAGGCCGAGAGCCGGTGACGCGTGACCAGCTCGAGCACATCGTCCGAGCCGCCGCAGACATCGTGGCCGACGACGAGCTCATCGTCGTCGGTAGCCAGGCCATCCTGGGGTCGTTTCCCGATGCGCCGCCGGCGCTCCTCATCTCCAACGAGGCCGACGTCTATCCGAAGAACAAGCCCGAGCTGGCCGATCTCATCGACGGGACGATCGGCGAGCTGTCGCCCTTCCACGAGACCTTCGGGTACTACGCCCACGGCGTCGAAGAGGCTACGGCCACGCTTCCGGAGGGTTGGAAGGACCGGCTCGTACCGCTCTACAGTGACAACACTCGGTCCTCGCCCCGAAACCTTGGCGTGAGGGGACTATCTCAGCAGGTTCAAGGTTGTCAT
>DASWIG010000220.1:0-23310 GCA_036397835.1 Thermoanaerobaculia bacterium | reverse complement strand
TGTTGTGGAAGATCCGCACCCGCCGCGGCTGGTCCTCGTGCGGCTGCACGTGGACGGCCGCGCCGAAGTCGTTGACCAGCAGGTTGGCGTAGAAGATCACGTTGCCCTCGCCTTGGAAGAGGGCCTCGTTCGGGTTCTGGTGGAAGAAGTTGCCGTAGATGAGGTAATCGTCCTCGGCGCCCGGGCCGGCGAGCGGCCAGTGGCCCACGCCGTGGCCGTGGACGTAGAGGTTCTCGAGGGTCACGGAGTGGACGAAGTCCGAGGTGCTCTCGGCCTTCACGCCGTCACCGTCGCGGCCCATGCCGTCGAGCTCGAGGTTGCGGATCACCAGGTAGCTCGAGTCGGTGAGGCTCACCGTATTGCAGCAGTCGCGCCCGGTGAGGACGGCCGGCGGCCCCGACGCCGGACCCTCGACGACGATGCAGCGGTCGGGCTCGCCGTGGTGGGCGTCGAAGGGCAGGCCCTGGCCGTAAGTGCCGGGCGCCAGCCGCAGCAGGTCGCCCGGCTGGAGCGAGGCCAGGAGCGTGCGGTAATTGGCGGGATCGGCGTCGATCACGTTCTCGGGCACGGTGCCGGCGCAGCCGCCGTAGTCGGCGGCCGTCGACGCGCGGGCCGCCGGCGCGGCCAGCAGGGCCGCGACGAAAAAAACGATGAACGGCTTCATGAGGCTGCCTCCTGGCGGGGACGGCGGCGGGCCCGAGGATTCTAGCAGGTCTGCGCGGTGGTATCCTCCCCCATTCGTGTCGAACGACGCTGAACGCCGCTGGACCGTCGCCGCGCTGGCCCTGCTGCTGCTCGCCTGCCACGCGGGCCTGGCGGTCCACAGCCTGTGGCGCAAGTCGACGACCTACGACGAGGTCACCCACCTGCCGGCCGGGCTCGCCCAGGCGGCGACCGGGCAGGCGCGGCTCAATCCCCAGCACCCGCCCCTGGTGAAGCTCCTCGCCGGCCTCGCGGCGTCGACGCTGGAACCGCGCCTGCCGCTCGACGGCGAGAGCTATCTCACCGGCCGGGAGTGGGATTTCGGCCGCCAAGTGCTCTACGAGGCGGGCAACGACGCCATGGCGCTGCTGCGCCGCGGTCGCCTGCCCGTGGTCGGCCTGAGCGTCCTGGGAGGCCTCGCGGTCTTCCTGTGGAGCCGGCGTCGACACGGCGACCTGGCGGGGCTGGCGAGTCTCGCGCTCTACGCCTTTTCGCCCACCGTGATCGCGCACGCCCGGCTGGTGACGATGGACGCCGCGGTGAGCGCCGGCGCGGTGCTGGCGCTCTACTCCTGGTGGCGCGCCACCACCTGCCCGCGGCCGCGCCTGGGGGCGGAGCTGGTCTGCGGCGTCGGCCTCGGGATCGCCCTGGCGGCCAAGTTCAGCGGCCTCGTCCTGGTCCCGGCGATGGCGGCGTGCGAGCTCCTCGCCAACGGCGCGCGGCGGGGATGGCGGCGGCGCCTGCGCGCCTGGGCCGTGACCGCGGCGGCGGCGGCGCTGGTGGTCGAGCTCGCCTACCTGGCGCCCGACGGCCTGCTGCGCTACGCGCGGGACCTCCGGCTGCTCTACGGCGACCGCAATCCGGAGTACTCCTACTACCTGGCGGGCGAGTTCCGGCGCGAGGGCTTCCCCCACTACTTCCTGGTGGCGATGGCGGTCAAGAGCACGCTGCCCGCTCTGGCGGCGATGCTGGGCGGGCTCGGCCTCGCGGCCGCCAGCCGCCGGCGTTGGCGCGACGACCTCTACCTCTGGCTGCCGGCGCTCTGGTGGCTCGCCGTGACCTCCGCCGTCGCCGCCAACTGGGGCGTGCGCTACGCGTTGCCCGTCTATCCGCTGCTCTTCGTCCTCGCCGGAGGGCTGGCGAGCCTGGCCTGGAACGCGCGCCGCCGCGCCGTGCGCTGGTTGCCGCCGCTGCTGCTGCTGACCCACGCCAGCGAAGCGGTGAAGACCCACCCCGACTACATCCCGTACTTCAACCAGATCGCCGGCGGGGCGCGCGGGGGCATCCACTGGCTCGACAACTCGAACCTCGACTGGGGGCAGGACCTCTACCGCCTGCCCGCGTGGCTCGGCGAGCGCGGCGTCGAGCGCGTGCGCCTGCTGTACTTCGGCACCGCGCTGCCGGAGCACTTCGGCGTCGTCCAGGAGCCGATGATCCCGGCGGACTGGCGGGCGGCGCCGCGTCCCGGCGTCTACGTGATCTCCGCCGAGTACCTGGTGCGCGGCCTCTACCAGGCCGAGAGCCGGGGATGGCACAGCGACTGGCTCCGCCGCTACGAGAGCGTCGACGTGCTCGGCGGCTCGCTCTACCTCTACGTCTTCGAGTAGGAGTTGCTACGCGCTCTGGTGCGCCCGGCTCGCCGCCTTGAGGGCGGCCTTGAGGTCGTCGACCTGGATCGGCTTCGACACGTAGTCGTCCATGCCGGCGCCGAGGCAGCGCTCGCGGTCGCCGCGCATGGCGTGGGCGGTCATGGCGATGACGTAGGGCCGGCCGTCGCTGAACCGCCGGCGGATCCGGCGGGTCGCTTCGAGGCCGTCGACCACCGGCATCTGGACGTCCATCAGCACCACGTCGTAGGCGCCCGCCGCCACCGCGTCGAGCACCTCGGCGCCGTTGGCGGCCACGTCGGCCGCGTAGCCGAGGATGCGCAACGTCTGGAGCGCCACTTTCTGGTTGACCAGGTTGTCCTCGGCGAGCAGGATCCTGAGCGGATAGCGGCTCGCCATGTCGCGGTCGATCGTACCGCTGTCCATCGGCTTCGGCACCAGGCTCGACACCGCCTCGCCGACGATCGTGAAGCAGAACGTCGAGCCCTGGCCCGCCCCGCTCTCGACCCAGATCCGTCCGCCCATGAGCTCCGCCAGGTGCTTGCTGATGGCGAGGCCGAGGCCGGCGCCGCCATGCTTGCGGCTCAAGGTGCCGTCGATCTGGTGGAAGGCCTCGAAGAGACGATCCTGGCGCTCGGGGGCGATGCCGATCCCGGTGTCGGTCACCGCGAAGCGAGCCTCCATCCGGTCGCCCTGGAGCAGCCGCGTCGACAGCGCGACCCGCACGTGGCCCTCCTCGGTGAACTTGACGGCGTTCGAGAGCAGGTTGATGAGGACCTGCCGAGTGCGGCCCGGATCGCCGAGGATCGCCTGGTGGGCGCCCTCGGCGATCGTGAAGCAGAGGTCCAGCCGCCGCGACCGCGCCAGCGGCGCGATCACGTCGAGGCTCTCGTCGATCATCGTCCGCAGGTCGAAGGGTACGCGTTCGAGCTCGAGCTTGCCGGATTCGATCCTCGAGAAGTCGAGGACGTCGTTGATCAGCGCCAGCAGGGCCTCGCCGCTGTGGCGGATGGTCTCCACGTAGTCGCGTTGGGCGGCGTCGAGCCGGGTGCCGAGGAGCAGGTTGGTCATGCCGATGACGCCGTTCATCGGGGTGCGGATCTCGTGGCTCATGTTGGCCAGGAACTCGCTCTTGACCCGGCTCAGGGCGAGGGCCTCCTCCTTGGCCTGACGCAGCTCGCGGGTACGCTCTTCGACCTTCTCCTCGAGCCGCAGCCGCAACTGGTCGAGCTCGTCGTGGATGCGCCGGAAGCGGTTGGAGAGCGACAGACCCATCGCCACCAGCACCGCCGCGAAACCGAGCGGCGCCAGCACCAGGGCGTCGTCCCCGGCGAGGCCGAGGGGGAATTTCGCGATCTCGTAGATCTCCACCGCCACCAGGATCAGCCCTCCGGCGAGGATCGTGCGCGCTTCGGCGTCGCCGCGTCTGGCCTCCCGGACCACCAGTGCGATCACCGCGACGAGCAACGGCACCAGCCAGGAGATCCGCCAGAAGCCGGTGGCGACGATCAGGCCGACGTCCGGCCACAGGGCCACGGAGAGCGCCAGCGCGGCCTGGGAGAGCTGGTAGGCGCGCAGGAGCCGGCCGACCCGGCGGCGGAAGAGGGTCCACAGGAACTGGATCGCCGCGACCGCGGCGAGATGCCCGGTCAGGGGGGCGAGGCGGAGCAGCAGATCGTAGCGGCTGGTCACCTGGAAAGGCCACGAGCTGAGGGCCAGGGTGTTGCCCGCGAAGCACAGGAGGATCAGGCCGAACCACAGGTACTCGCCGCGTTGCCGCCGGCGCAGGTAGAGGAGCAGGTGATAGAGGGCCGCGAAGGCGAAGAGGGTGGCGAGGATCAGCAGGTGGACCTCGCGCAGCAGGCCACGGGCCCATTCGACGTCGACGCGGTCGCGCAGCGCCTCATAGGGGCCGAGGGCCAGGGTGCCGCCCACCGGCGAGCCGTCGGCGGCCAGGTCGGAGGCCCAGCCGGCGCGCTCGAACCGCAGCGCCAGCAGCAGGGTGCCGTCGCCGGCGGGCAGGGGGAAGGCCTGCGGCCGCGGCACCGGCAGGGGCGCTCGGGCGCCTCGCGAGCGGCCCACGAGGTGGCCGTCGGCGTAGACCTCGAAGGAGCCGAAGCGGGCGGGGCCCAGGGCCAGACCGAGCCTGCCGTCGCGCGCGAGGGCGCGCTGCTCGCCGCCGAGGGTGATGCGCTGGCGGTACCAGATCGTGCCGTCGACGCCGGCGTAGCCCTGGTCCTCCCAGCTCCCCCGCAGCGGCACCGCCGGCCAGCGGGAGTCGTCGAAGCGCGGGTCGGACCAGGCGGGGTCGTCGCCGGGGAGC
Organism: Thermoanaerobaculia bacterium; assembly: GCA_036397835.1. Taxonomy (GTDB): domain Bacteria; phylum Acidobacteriota; class Thermoanaerobaculia; order Multivoradales; family J023; genus DASWIG01. Next base: position 18,678 of record DASWIG010000220.1, on the reverse strand, counting down.
GACTGCCAGAGCTCGGGCAGCGCGGCGTCCGCCCCCGCCGCGGCGAGCAGGAGCAGGCAGGCGTACCACGAGGAGACCGCCGTGATGCGGATCATGACGCGTGCGCCCCCCGGTCTCCTACCCCTTCTCCAAGCAGCGAACAGGCCCATCGCTGGCTGCGAGTATACGCCTCCCGCCCCGCGACGCGTCGGTCACGATCGTCCGCGTGTTTTCGCCGCGGCCGTGCTATCATTGCCAGCCGGTAACCAACGTGCGCCTCGAACGTCTCGGTGCGCGACTCTGAAGAGACCTTCCGCGCTCCTTCTGAGGCTCACCCCGAGTAGTCAGGCGACCCCCAATCTCGGTTGCGGTACGGCAGCCGGCGGACCAGGGAACGTGGACGTTCCCGCAGTGAGGAGAGACACGGAAGCCATGTCCAAGCGCATCTACGTGGGTAACCTACCCTTCAGCTCGACGAGCGAAGAGGTCACGGACCTGTTCGGCCAGTACGGCGGCGTCCTGACCTGCAACATCGTCACCGACCGTGAAACGGGGCGGCCTCGGGGATTCGGGTTCGTGGAAATGGAATCCGACGACGCCGACGCCGCCATCCAGGCGCTCGACGGGGCGTCGTTCGGCGGCCGTAACCTCAAGGTGAACGAGGCGCGCCCGCGCGACGACCGTCCCCGCGGCGGCGGCGGCGGCGGTGGCGGCGGCGGACGGGGCGGCGGTCGCCGCTGGTAGGAGACGTAGCTCAGGAGACACCGGTCAGGAGACGCTGGTATTCAGAACTTCGCCGACGAGCTGGTCGGGCGGCTGCGAGCTCTCGGGCACCCCCTGTGCGTGGGCCTTGATCCCCACCTCGGGCTCATCCCGGAGCTTTTTCGTTCCGGCTCGATGGCACCTCTCGATCCGCGGACGCCCGTCGCGGTCGAGTCTTTCCTCACCGCGGTCGTCGATCGTCTCGGCGGCCGCGTGGCGATCGTCAAGCCGCAGATCGCCTTCTTCGAGCAGCTCGGCTGGCCGGGGCTGCGCCTGCTCGCCAGCGTGGTCGAGCGCTGCCGCGCCCGCGGCCTGCTGGTGTTGCTCGACGCCAAGCGCGGCGACGTCGGATCGACCGCGGCGGCCTATGCCGCGGCCTACCTCGCGCCCGGCGCGCCGCTGGCGGTCGACGCGCTGACCTTGAGCCCCTACCTCGGCCGCGACTCGCTCGCCCCCTTCGTGGACGCTGCCCGCCAGGGCGGGCGGGGCCTCTTCGTGCTCGTCAAGACGAGCAATCCGGGCTCCGGCGATTTCCAGGACCGCGGGATCGAGGGCGGCGGCCGGCTCTACGAGGAGGTGGCCGCGGCCCTGGGCGAGGCCGCGCAGACCCTGCGCGGACCGGCCACCGGCTTCTCATCCCTCGGCGCGGTGGTGGGCGCGACCTACCCCGAAGAGAGCCTGAGGGTGCGCGAGCGGCTGCCGGCCTCGCTCTTCCTGGTGCCGGGCTATGGCGCCCAGGGCGCCAGCGCCCGCGACGCCGTCGCCGGCTTCGTCGCCGGCCCGAACGGCCGGCGCGAGGGCGGCGTCGTCAGCTCCTCGCGCGCCGTCCTCTTCCCTTCCGCCGCCGCGCGCTACGACGCCGGGAGCTGGGAGCGGGCGATCGACGGGGCCGTCGAGCGCGCCGCCGGCGAGCTCGCCGAAGCGGTGGCGCGGGTGTAGGGCGCGGGCGCACGCCGTGCGCCCCTACACCGTCGGACCTGTCCGACCCGTCCGACCTGTCCGACTCGTCCGACCCGCAGAGCAGGTATACTGAGGCAGATCCGTCTGCGCGATCGTTTCATCAGGGATCTGCGGAGGTGCCCATGAGAGAGAAAGACTGGCGCACGCTCCTCCACACCCTTCGGCAGGGCAACTGCATCCTCGTGCTGGGCCCCGAGATCCCCTGTCCGCGGCTCGACGAGACGCCCGCCTTGGGGCCCGACGGCAAGGCGGTGCCGTTCTTCCAGGAGGAGCCCACCCTGCCGGCGACGCTGGCGATGAGCCTCGCCGCCGAGGCCACGTTCACCCAGAGCCTCGACCCGCGCGACCTGGCCCAGGTCGCGGAGCTGTATTCGATGCAGTTCGGCCGCAACGACCTCGAGGCCGAGGTGGTGTCGTTCTACCGCCGCGCCCCGGCGAGCGCGGTCTACGCCGACCTGGCCAAGGTGCCGTTCAACCTCGTCATCTCCCTCGCCCACGACAGCGGGCTCGCCGACGCCCTGCGCCAGGAGGGCAAGGAGCCGGTCGCGGAGGTCTTCGACTTCCGGGGCGACCAGAAGGACATGGTCGGCCTCGGCCGCGGCGACGTGGGCACCGCCCGCTCGCCGCTCGTCTACTACTTGTACGGCCACGTCGACGTGCCGCGGTCGCTGGTCATCTCGGAGAGCGACACCCTCGATTTCCTGAGCGCGGTGATGGCCAAGAGCCCGGACCTGCCGGGCGACCTGCGCAGCCACCTGCGCGATCCCAACAAGAGCTTCCTGCTGCTCGGCTTCGGCCTGGCGCGTTGGTACCTGCGCATCCTCCTGCACCTGCTCAAGGTCAACAAGAAAGAGAGCCGCTCCTTCGCCTTCGAGCACATCGGCAACCCGGAGACCCCCTTCGTCAAGCAGACGATCCTCTTCCTGCGCAAGGGGCTCAAGGTCGAGAGCCACGACGTCGACGTGACCGCCTTCTGCGGCGAGCTGCGGCGGCGGGTGGAGGAAGCCGGCCTCGGCACCGAGATCGAGCACGCGCCGCGGCCGGCGGCGCCCCCCATGGGCCCCAAGGTCTTCATCTCCTACGCCAGCGAGGACGAGGCTCACGCCCGCAAGCTCTACGAGGCGCTCAAGGCCGACGGCTTCGACCCCTGGTACGACAAGGAGGGGCTGCGCGGCGGCGACCGCTGGGGCGACGTGATCCCCGACGCCCTCGAGCGCGTCGACTACGTGGTGGTGGTGCAGAGCCGGGCCCTCGGCGAGAAGACCTTCAGCTACGTCAACAAGGAGATCGACATGGCACTCCAGCGCCAGCAGCTCGCCCGCCGCGGCATCCGCTTCATCATCCCCGTGCGCGTCGACGACGGCCCGCTGCTCGACGACCTCAAGCACCTCCAGACCCTCGACCTGCGGGGCGCGGAGGGGACCCGCGAGCTGGCCAGCGTGATCGCCCGCGACCAGCAGCGTCGCAAGAGGAGGGACTGAGCCATGGACGGTGCTCGGGAGTCCTACCGCTATCCCGGCTCGCGTCCCTTCCAGGACTCCGAGCTCGACCGCAAGCTGTTCTGGGGCCGGGCGCGCGAAGCCCACACCCTGCTCCACCTCACCCTGGCCGAGAAGCTGGTGGTCTTCTTCGCCAAGTCGGGGCTCGGCAAGTCGTCGCTATTGAATGCCGGCGTGCTCTCGTCGTTGCGCGAGCGCAACTACCTGCCCATGGTCGTGCGGGTCAACGACCCGGAGAGCGGTCCGCTCTGCACGGTCTTCAAGGACGTCGAGCAGACGTTCCACCGCGACGGCGTGGAGCTCGCCACGGTGCCCGGCGGCCGCCTCGAGACCCGCTTCGGCCTGCGGCTCGACGGTCCGCCGCCGGCCATGGGGGAGATCGCCGAGCGCTGCCACCGAAAACGCATCCCGCTCTGGCTCTTCTTCAAGGAGGTCGAGCTGTGGCACGGCGACGTGCTGCTCGAGCCGGTGCTCATCTTCGACCAGTTCGAGGAGCTCTTCACCCTGCAGACGCCCGAGGGGCGCGCCGAGCTCATCGACGAGCTCGCCTGCCTGGTCCGCGGCCGCCTGCCGCAGGAGGCGGTCGACGCCGCCGGCGCCGGCGGCGGCCCGGTCGACGACGCCGAGCTCCGGCCGCCGGCGCTCAAGGTGCTGCTGTCGCTGCGCGAGGACTGGCTGGGCTCGCTCGAGGAGCTGGCGCCGAAGATCCCGGGCATCCTCAGCAGCCGCTACCGCCTCGAGCCGCTGCGGAAAGACGCGGCGCGCGAGGCGATCGTGCGCCCGGCCGAGCTCGACGACCCGGAGCTCGGCGCCGCCGGCTTCCGCTACGAGCCGGAGGCGATCGACGCCATCCTCGACTACCTCTCGCGCCGCCGCGTGCGCGGCGAGATGGTGCCGTCGGACGAGATCGAGCCGAGCCAGCTCCAGATCGTCTGCCAGCACGTTGAAGAGGTCGTCCGGCGGCCGGGCCACGCTCCCGTCGTCACCCTCGCCGACCTCGGCGGGGGGCCGGAGCGCGTGTCCGTGGTGCTGGGCGCCGTGCTCGAGAAGTACTACGACGACCAGACCGCCAAGGCCGCCACCTGGTGGCGCCGCCGCGCCGTGCGCCGCCTCTGCGAGACCGGGCTGATCATCGACGGCCGCCGCGCCAGCGTCGACCGGGCGATCCTCCGGCAACGCTTCGGCGTCACCGCCGAGGAGCTCTCGCGGCTCACCGACGCCCACCTGCTGCGCGCCGTGCCCCGGCTCGACAGCGTGCAGTACGAGCTTGCCCACGACACGCTGGTCAGGCCCGTAATGGCGGCGCGCGACAAGCGCCGCCAGCACACCCGGACAGTCGCCGGCGCCGTGGCGGTCGTGGTCTCGCTGGCGCTGGCGCTCGCCAGCGTCCCGAAGTGGCGCGAGGCCGCCGAGAGCCGCGCCCAGAAGCGGCAGGAGTCGATCCTGGAGTCGCTGCACGCCGTCCCCGAGGCCGAGCGACTGGCCGACCCCCCGGCGTTCCTGATCCGCGCCCTCGATGACGTCGAGCGCGCCCGGCGCCTGTCGCCCGCCGGCACCGTGCCCGCCGGCATGGAGCCCATCTACCGCCAGGCGGTGGCCGAGGCTCGGGAGATCGGGCGCTCGCCCGGCGGCACGCTGGAGGCGGCCCGCCGGGCGAGCGTCTGCGCCGGCGCCGCGAACGCGCTCTGCGACGCCGACGGGCGCGCCGACGTCCCCGAGCTCCTGGCGGCCGTGGCGCCGGAAGACGTGCGGGCCGCCGCCTTCGTCCGGCTGCCGGGCTCGGGGATCCGGGCCGTGGTCACCGACCCTCTCCAGGGCATGTGGATCCGCCAGGCCTCCGGCGAGGTGCAGCCGGTGCCGGGCTCGCCGGGACCGATCACGGAGCTCGCCGTCGACCCCGGGGGACGCCGGATCGCCACCGCCGGCTTCGACGGCACCCTGCGCCTCTGGGACGTGGGCGCCGACCGTCCCCTCGGCCGGCCCTGGCGCGCCCACCCCCGCGGCGGCATGGCGGCGGCCTTCGACCCCGCCGGCCGGCGCCTGGCCAGCGGCGGCAGCGACGGCGTCGTCAGGATCTGGGACCTCGAAGGCGAGGAGCCGGCGCTGGCGCGCGAGCTCAGCGGGCACGAGCGCGACGTGCGCGCCCTCGCCTGGCGCCCGGACGGCCTGGCCATCGCCAGCGGCGGCCGCGACGCGAAGGTGCGGATCTGGGACCTCGGGAGCGGCGGCAGCCGGGAGCTCCCAGGGCACACGCGGCCGGTGCGGGCGCTCGCCTTCGACGTCGCGGGCTGCCGCGCCGGCGCCTGCCGTCTCGCCAGCGCCGGCTCCGACGGCACCCTCCGCGTGTGGGACGTGGAGGGGGACGGCGCCCTCCTCCACGACTTCTACGACGACGAGGGCGAGGAGGACCGCGGCGGGAGGTCGATCGCCTGGAGCCCGGACGGCCGGCGGATCGCCAGCGGCGGCTCCGACAACGCGCTGCGCGTGTGGACGCTCGACGACGCCGGCGAGCAGCCGCTGCGCATCCCCGACGCCCACGACGGCTCGGCGCTGGCGGTGGCCTTCCATCCCGAGAGCGGCGAGCTCGCGAGCGCCGGCCGTGACAGCGTGGTGCGGATATGGCGGCGCCGCGGCTCGTCCTACGAACAGGTCCACGCCATCGACGGCTTCCAGCGCTTCGTCAACGCGCTCGGCCTGACGGACGGCGGCCTGCTCGTCGCCGCCAGCTTCGGCGGCACGGTGAAGACCGCCCGCGGCGACCTCGCGCGCCCCGAGGTGCGGGAGCTCCACGCCGGCTTCCAGCACTTCCTGAGCGCGGTGACGCTCGCCGCCGACGGCACGCGCCTGGCCAGCGGCGGCACCGACGGCGCCGTGCGCCTGTGGAGCTGGGACGCGGCGAGCGGGCAGCTCCGGCGCCTCCCGCACCCGATCGAGCCCCCCGACGACGAGGTCTGGGGAGCGGTGGAGGCGCTGGCCTTCAGCCCGGACGCCGAGCGGATCGCCGCCGGCACGGCGGACGGCACCCTGCGGGTCTGGAGCGACGAAGGGACCCTGGTGGCGGGACCGCTCCACGGTCACTCCGGTAGGGTGGTGGCCGTCGACTTCGAGGACGGCGAGACGCTGGTGAGCCGCGGCGAGGACGGGACGCTGCGCCGCTGGGACGTGACGCCGGCCGCGGCGGCGCCCGCGACCGCCGCCGAGCTGGTGCGCTGGCGTCCGGCGGACGACTGGTTCGGGGTGCCGTGCCGCCGCCTCGCGTCGCATCCGCTGCTGCGCGGCGACGACGAGCCGCCCGCCCGCGTCCGCGCGCTCTGCTCCGATCTGCAAGACTGATCCCGAGTTCGACTGAGGCTGATAACATCGTCCTCCGACGTTTCGGGACGCTCCCGTGGAGAACGAGGACTACACCCTCCTGGTCGTCGACGACGGCGACGAGAACCGCGACATGCTCTCGCGCCGCCTCGGGCGTCGCGGCTACAAGGTGCTCGCCGCCGAGGGCGGCGAGCGGGCGCTCGAGATCGTCGACGTCGAGAGCGTCGACCTCGTGCTCCTCGACATCATGATGCCCGGCATGGACGGCATCGAGGTGCTCCGGCGCCTGCGCGAGCGCTGGGACCAGAGCGAGCTGCCGGTGATCATGCAGACCGCCAGGAGCGAGAGCCAGGACATGGTGGACGCGCTCGACCTCGGCGCCAACGACTACGTCACCAAGCCCCTCGACTTCGCCGTCGTCCTCGCCCGCGTGCAGTCGCAACTGCGCGCCAGGAAGCAGGCCGCCGCCGCGGCCCGGAAGAGCGCCGAGCCGACCGCCGGCGACCTCGGCCCCGGCGCCGTGATCGCCGGCAAGTACCGGCTCGAGGAGCTCATCGGCGAGGGCACCTTCGGCGCCGTCTACCGCGGCACGCACCTCGAGCTCGGCGTCGAGGTGGCGGTCAAGGTGCTGCAGAAGAGCGTCACCGCCACCCAGGAGAGCGTCGAGCGATTCCGGCGCGAAGGCGTCTCGGCCTACCGGGTGCGGCATCCCAACGCCGTTGCCGTCTCCGACTTCGGGGTCACCGAGGGGGGCGTGGCCTACCTGGTGATGGAGCTGCTCGAGGGCGTCTCGCTCGCCGACGAGGTCGCGGAGCGCGGCGCCCTCTCGCCCCACCGCGCCAACCAGATCCTGCAGCCGATCTGCTCGGTGCTCGCCGAGGCCCACGCGGCGGGCATCGTCCACCGCGACATCAAGGCCGAGAACGTCTTCCTGCACCGCACGCCGCGCGGCGAGGTGGTCAAGGTGCTCGACTTCGGCATCTCCAAGCTGGCCGGCGACAACCTGGCGCGCGGCAACCTGACGGCCGACGGCTTCGTGCTCGGCACTCCGGCCTACATGGCGCCGGAGCGCCTGCTCGACGAGCCCTACGACGGCCGCTCCGACGTCTACAGCGTCGGCATCCTCCTCTTCTTCATGCTCACCGGCGAGCTCCCCTTCGTGGCCGAGAGCGGCGATCCGGTGTCGCTGATCATGAAGCAATTGAGGGAGCGCCTGCCGACGATGCGCAGCCTCAATCCCGACGTGCCGGAGAGCCTCGAGCGGGTGGTCGCCCGGGCGACGCACAAGAGCTCGCGCAAGCGGCCCGAGGCCGCGGCCCTGGCGCGCGAGCTCGCCGCCGCGGTCGCCCGCATCCCCCGCCTCGCGTCGCGGCGCCCGGCGGCCGTGGCGGCGAGGCAGGTCGATCCGAGCGCGCCGACCGTCGTCTCCACCGCCACGCGGCCGGCGGCGCCCGGCCTGCTGGGCCGGTTCTGGCGCCGGCTGCGCGGCAACGCCACGCGCGGAGACCTGCCATGAGCATCCGCCTGAAGCTGGGCCTGTCGTTCCTGGTGATCCTGGCGCTCTTCGGGCTCAACCTCGGCATCTACCTGTGGAGCGGCGGCCAGCGCAACGACAGCATCCAGCATCTGCGCCAGGCCGTCGAGCGCCAGCTCCGGGTGATCACCATCGAGCAGGAGCTGCGCCAGCGCGAGACAGAAGCCGGCACCAGCCAGATCTTCCTCGAGGCCGGCACCAGCGGCCACCCCGTCGAGATGGTGGACTCCCTCGTCGAGCGGGTACGTGAGCTGGGCCGGACGATCGAAGAGTTCGTAGACTCGGCGGTCGACGAAGGCGAGCGCGCCGCCGCGGTGGCGATCGCCCGGCAATATCAGCGGCTCGCGGAGCTCTGGATCGACCTCCACGGCCGTGCCAAGGTCGGCGCGGATCCGGTGCCGCCCGTTGCGCGGCCGGAGGAGGAAGAGGCGTCCGTGGGGCCGTACAAAGTGCTGCTCGGCGAGCTGGCGAAGCTCGAAGAGAGCGAGGAGCGGCGCGTCAACGAAGCCACAGCCTACTTCCGGGAGGTCGCGGACCTGACCGAAGAGCTGTCGTCGTGGATCTTCGTGCTCTCGACGCTGGTCGCCGTGCTCGTGGCCCTCCTGCTCTCGACCCACCTTACGCGCGCGCTGCGCCGGCTCGAAGCGGGCGCCCGCCGGCTCGGCCGCGGCGAGCTCGATCACCGCATCGAGGTGGCCAGCCGCGACGAGCTCGGCGAGCTCGCCCGCGCCTTCAACGAGATGTCGCACCAGCTCCAGGCGAGCCACGCCAAGCTCGAGGAGGCGCGCGCCGCGGCCGAGCAGGCCAACGAGGCCAAGTCCGTCTTCCTCGCCAACATGAGCCACGAGCTGCGCACGCCGATGAACGCCATCCTCGGCTACACCGAGATGCTGCTCGAGGAGGCCGAGGACTCGGGCGCCGAGGAGTCGGTGCCCGACCTGAACCGGATCCTGGCGGCCGGACGTCACCTGCTGGCCCTGATCAACGACGTGCTCGACCTCTCGAAGATCGAGGCCGGCAAGATGACGCTGTTCATCGAGACCTTCCCGGTTCGCGAGATGATCGACGACGTCGCCGCCACCCTGGCGCCCCTGGTGGAGAAGAACCGCAACCGCCTGGTCATCGAGGTGGACGAGGACGTCGGCAAGCTCACGGCCGACGAGACCAAGGTGCGCCAGACGCTCTTCAACCTGCTCTCGAACGCCGCCAAGTTCACCGCGGACGGCACCGTGACCGTGCGCGCCTCGAGCTACGGCACCGGCCACCGGCGCATGCTCTTCGCGGTGAGCGACACCGGCATCGGCATGACGCGCGAGCAGACGGCCCGCATCTTCAACGAGTTCACCCAGGCCGATTCTTCGACCACCCGCAAATACGGCGGCACCGGCCTCGGGCTTTCGATCAGCAAGAAGTTCTGCCAGATGATGGGCGGCGACGTGACGGTGGAGAGCGAGCCGGGCAAGGGCACGACCTTCCTCGTCGACCTGCCGGCGGTGGTCGAGGAGCCGGCGGCGCCGCGGGCCGTCGCGATTGCTACCGCCGTGCCCGCGCCGGAGCCTGCTCCCGTCAACCGGCAGCCGACCCGCGAGGAGCGGCGCCGAGCGTCCGCGCGATGACGACCGCTTTCCCCCCCCCGACCCCCAAAGGGGCAATGGCGAGGATCCTCATCGTCGAGGACAACGAGATGAACCGCGACATGCTGACGCGGCGGCTGCGGCGGCGCGGCTACGCGGTGCTCGAAGCCCTGGACGGAAAGGGCGGCCTGGCGGTGGCGCGCGCCGAAAGCCCGGACCTCATCCTGATGGACATGAGCCTGCCGGACCTCGACGGCTGGGAGGCGACGCGGCAGCTCAAGTCGGCGGCGGCCACGCGCGCGATCCCGGTGATCGCGCTCACCGCTCACGCCATGTCGGACGACCGCCCCAAGGCGCTCGCCGCCGGCTGCGACGACTACGAGACGAAGCCGGTCGAGCTGCACCGCCTGCTGCGCAAGATGGCGGCGCTGCTGGGACGCCGCGAGCATGGCGGCGGCTGACGCCCGGCTCCGCTGCGCGGCATGGCTCGCGGCGGCCGTCCCGCCCCTGGTGCTGATCGCCTGCATCGGTGCCTGGGGCGTCGACGTGCCCTACTGGGACCAGTGGGTGGTCGTGCCGCTGATGGACCAGCTCTTCTCCGGGCGCCTCGACCCGGCCGACGTCTGGCGCCAGCACAACGACCACCGGGTGCTCTTCCCGCGCCTGGTGATGCTCGGCCTGGCCCGGCTCAGCCGTTGGGACGTGCGCTGGGAGATGGCGGCGAACGTCGTCTTCGCGGCGGCGGTCTTCTTCGCGACGCTGCGCCTGGTGCGCCGCGAGCGCCGCTGGCTGGCGGCGCCCGCCGTCTCGCTCCTCGTCTTCAACCTCAACCAGTGGGAGAACTGGGCCTGGGGCCAGCAGCTCGTGGTGCTCGTCAACGTGGCGGCGGTGGCGGCGGGCGTGGCGCTGCTCGCCGCGCCCGCCGCCGGCACGGTCCGCCTCGGCGGCGCGGCAGTCGCCGGCACCGTCGCCAGCTACTCCTTCGCGAACGGCCTGCTGTTCTGGCCGTTGGCCCTGCCCCTGGTGTGGCGGTCCCGAAGCGGGCGCCGGCCGCGGGTCGCGGCGTGGTGCGCGGCGGCGGCTGCGGTCATCGCCTTCTTCTTCGTCGACTACGAGTTTACGGCCGGGAGCTCCTCCGTGCCGTCCTCGCCGGGAGACCTGGCGCTCGTCGGGGCCTACGTCGCCGTGTTCGTAGGGGCGCCGGTCTTCGCCTACGACGGCAAGCTCGCCGGCGCCGGCGGCGTCCTGGCGCTCACGGCGTTCGCGGTGCTCGGCGCGCGGCTTCTGCGCAAGCGTCCGGCGGCGGCGTGGCCGTGGATCGTCCTCGCGGGCTACGGGATCGGCAGCGGCGTCGTGGCCGCCGCCGGGCGGCTCCACCTCGGCCTCGAGCTCGCCATGAGCTCGCGCTACCTCACGATGGCCAACTTCTTCTGGCTCGGGCTCCTGGGTCTCGCCTTCGAAGCGTGGGACGCCGCGCCGCCGCCTCCGCGCGTGCGAACGCTGGCCCGGGTCGCGGCGGCGGTGGCGGCCGCGTCGCTCGTGGCGGGCTGCGTCTGGGGCGGCGTGCTCTTCCGCGAGCAACACCTGGACCGCTCCAAGGCGCGGCGGGCGCTCGCCGCCGGGACTCTCGACGAGGACCTGCCGCACGTCTACCCGGACAACCGGATCCCGCCTGCGTACGTCGACGGGCTGCGGCGTCATCGGCTGAGCGTGTTTCGCGAGGGCGACGCTGGCCGTCGCTGAGAAGCTCAGCGGGAGACGGACGCCTTCTTTGCCGCCTCCCGAGAAGCTCAGCGGCCGATGGACGACGACTTCGCCCTCGCTGGGCAGCTCAGGAGGCGACGTACTCGCCTTCCGGCGGCCTCCGAGCAGCTCAGGACGCCTTGAAACCGGCCTGGCGGTGGCGATCTCGTAGCTATCCCGGACAGGTCGGCGTGGCGGCGTGAGGGTTTCCTTGTCACGGCGTCTGTTCGCGGGCTCGAGCTCGCTCGTCGAGGAACGAGCTCGAGGCGTGGTCGACGCTCTTCGCTCTACGCATACAAGAGCCGGCCTCGTGGCTCCGGAATCGGGCGTCCGAGCTCTCTCGCGGTCTCTATCCACTCAGCGATGATGACCTGGACGTTCGCCACCGCCTCGTCATACGTCCTGCCGTCGGCCGCACAGCCTGGTAGCTCGGGAACTTCAGCGACGAACGCCCCGTCCTCGTCGCTCCAGTAGATGATCACTTCGTATCGACTGCAGAGCGACGTGAACGGGATGTTGGCGTCCGAAGCGCCCTGTAGGATCTGAAAGAGGAGCTTGCTCCGCGAGGCCATGCCGTGAGCTTATCCCAATCGTGACGATCGAAGAACGGCGTCGCCGGTCCAGATGTGGGAGCGACCGCGGTTCCTGGCGGCGATCTCGTGAGTGCCGGCGAGGCCGTTGCCCATTCCCGCCTCCCGGCCGCGGGTGACACCGCGTTGCAGGGCCTGGGTGAGGGCGTCGCCGTGGCTCCAGACCTGGCGGGTCTCGGAGAGCGATGCCTTGATGCCGCGTCCCACGTCGACGATGGCCACGTCGAGACGGCGTTCGCGGGGATGGGTCTGGGCGTAGACGGCGCCCGGCACCGGCGCAGATGGCGTTCACGGTGTGATGTGTGTCGTCGATGTCGGTCACGAGACGAAGTGGCAAGAAGCGTCCCTGCTCGCTGTGGCGTCGGCTCTCGCGCTCGGGCGGCAGACCGAGGTGACGGTGGAGGTCCATCCGCGCCAGGTAGCGGCAGACGTCCGAGTCGCCGGCGAGGGCGAGACGGCGTCCGGCGGCCCGCTGCAGTAGGCCCCAGGTGCGGAAGAAGGCGACGGAGGTCACTTCGAGGAAGGTGCCGCGCGGCAGGAACAAGGTGAGGGCGTCGAGGTCGCGTTTCCAGGCTTCGGGCTGGGTCAACGCCTCGGCGAGGCCGACCGGGGCTTGACAGGCTCGACAACATGGGAGGGCAGGCCCCCTTGCCTGCCCTCCGGTCCAACGGACCGGCCAGGGGGCGTAGATCCTTGGCGGTCTCGTGTATAGTAGGTATAGTAGGTCGCCTAAGAACGGCCTCGCCCAGTCCTCGCTTGCGAGCGAATAGGAGCCTCCGATGAGATTTCGATTTCGGCGTAGTGTCCGCCTTTTCCCCGGCGTCCGAGTCAACTTCTCCGCTCGCGGCATCAGTACGTCGATTGGCGTCCGCGGCGCTTCGGTCACCGTCGGTCCTCGCGGCAGTCACCTCACCCTTGGCCTACCTGGCACTGGGATCTCCTACCAGCAACCTCTCTCCACAGGGCTATCTCCTTCACGCCACACTCCACGGCCCAGACCCGCGCCAGCACCGACGCCCGGCGTTCCCTCCCCAGGACCCTCCCAACCGGAGGAGCCTCAGCGCGCGGTGCTTCCCGGAGAGATTAGGAGCGACGGAAGTGAAGTTATCACCAGTCTCAGTCTCAAGGACCTCCGGGATCTCCTCTTCGAGGCTTATCACGAGGCCCAACGTCTGCGCCGGGAGATTCCCGCCGCCGAAGCGGAGCTTTTGAGGACGAAGCGCCGGGCTTACAAGTGGGAGAACGGTTACATCCTCAAGCACATCCTCAAGAAGAGGTATCAGACCATCCTCGAAGACTTCGAAGCCAGCAACTCAGAACGCAAAGCTCTTGATGAAGAAATCGAGAAGTGTCGCATAGCTCTCGAAATCGAAATGGACGGCGGGATCGACACCACTTATGGTACAATGGTTGAGACTTTCCGGGCGCTGGCGGCCTGCGAACGCTGCTGGGATACTACGAGCGCAGTAGAGGTCGACCAGTTCCGCAAACGCTCCAAAGCCGATCGTAGTGTTACTAGGGAGCCCATCACACTGGACATGAGGCCCGCAGATGTCATAGCTCCCTCCCGGCCCGCCCTGCATTTCCAGAACGCCAACGGTGGCGATCTTTATATCTTACCCGGACTATTGCTGGTCTTCGGAAGCCACATGGATTTCGCTCTTGTGAGACTCATCGAGGTACGGCTTGAACATTCCTCAGTCCGTTTCCATGAGATCGAGCGTGTACCAGCCGACTCGGAGCTGGTCGGTGAAACGTGGGCGAAAGTGAACAAGGACGGTAGTCCTGATCGTCGCTTTTCTAACAACTACCGTATCCCTATCGCCAAGTATGGCCAATTACACTTCACGAGTGCCGCGGGCATCAATGAGGAATTCATGTTCAGCAACAACGGTAAAGCCGAGGCGTTCGCGGAGGCGTTTGCCCAGCATAGAGTTGCACTTCCTGTCAGATAGCGGCAGCAGCTGCGATGGCGCCAAGTCAAATGCAAGGTGCGCGCGCCGGACATCCGGCTGCTGCTTCTTCGATAACCGCTTAAGCTAGGAGATTCTGTAATGGACAAACTCACGGCAGCCGACCGGTTTGGGCTTATCTCTTTTGTGGTCGCGATCCTCAGCCTGGCACTGAACCTTGCACAGTGGCGAAAGGATCGAGAGCATCGAAGAGACATCGTTCAACGCACCGTGGCTGGAATGAATGCGGGCTATCAAGCCCTCTGGCGGATAGCAGAGATTTGTGATGGAATAAGAGCGATAACGAAAGAGGCTGATCATGGTGAGTCACTTCTCCCAGTGGTTTTGGCCTCCGTGCAGGAGATTACTGGAAACGCAGACACTGGCCGCACCACAATGAACTCTATCTGCCGAGATCTCGTCGGCGTGCGTCTAGTTTACGAGCCATCGTGGAAAGCTCAACAGATTGTCTTGGAGGGTTCAGAGGATGGAAAGTTCTTACCAGCGTGAGCTCGCCGCATCCGAGCACGTCTGCTTCAGGAGGAGCAGGTGAAGGGAGGGCGTTCACGTAGCGCAGCCAGCTCCGGGTCGGTTAGGCGCAGGCTGCCGGCGCGGAGGATGGAGCCTCGCGTCGAGCGCCGACAGTCGACGCCAAGCGGGTCCGTCATCGTCGGCAGGAGGGCTCCACCGGGCCTCAGCCGCCCGGTGGACGCGGCCTGATTCGAAGCTTTCCTTTCTGGTATACACAAAAGCAGTTCTTGATACGATCTGCGTATGCAGACAGAATCGCCGCGACGACGCGCCGCTTCTCCTCGCCGGTAGCGTCGTCCAGCCGGAGAAGAAGGACACCCGCGTGGCGCGTAGCCGAATGATAGACGAGCTCCCCGAAGTCCTTGTCCATGGTAATCACCATGCGACCTTCGTCGTGTGCCAGACGAATGATGGCCAAGTCGTCCATCGTCGGGTCGATGGAGCGGATGGTCTTGGTGTCATAACCGGACTTCCGCAAATGCTCTTCGACTCCTGTACCGACCCCGACGTCGACCAGGAATTTCAATCGCGACGGGCTCATGCCGGCATTGCCAACGGATGCACCTGCTCTTGGTCTACCAGCTCCAGCGCATAGGCCAGGACCGCCCTGAGGTCCTCCTTCTCCAACTCGGGATACTCCCGCAAGAGCTCATCCTCCGAGAGGCCTGCGGCCATGGCGCGTAGGAGCTGCTCTACGGTGATTCGGAGCCCGCGAATCGTAGGCTTGCCCACCATGACCTTGGGGTTGACGGTGATTCTACTCAGCAGGTCTTCCATCTCGCCACTCCTGTCGTGCGCATCCGGTACCGATCGCCGCCCTTGGTCATCAAATCGTGAATCGGCAGGCGGAGCCTGCCCTACAAGGAGCTCCGCTTGCTGCGCAGAGCAAGGATACCACCGTTCGCGAGCGTAGCGAGCTAAGTACTCCGGAAAGAGAGCCGCTGGCGCGACCCTCGGGCAGGCACGGGGGCCTGCCCCTCCTACGACGCAGGTCGTCGTTGCCTGCATGGGCCGGCCCGCGCGGGGCCGGCAAGGCCACCGGACAGGGCCGACACGAGCTCGACGCGCCCGGTCTCAGACCGCTACGGGGACGGCGTGGAACGACACCACGTGCGGCCGCACCAGCCGCGCGAAGTCGTTGTAGGCGAGGCGCACGAGCTCGGTGTGGCTGCCGGCGTTGAAGGCGATCTCCTCGTCCTCGGTGAGCTCCGAGTCGACGTAGACGTCCATGCCGTAGAGGTTGCCGAAAGGCGGCATGGCGCCGGCCTCGCACTGCGGGAAGCGGCCCTTGAACTCCTGCTCGGTGGCGATCGCCGCGTGGCGGGCTCCGGTGGCCGCCTCGAGCATCTCGAGGTCGACGTGATACGACGCGGGCAGCACGGCCATCGCCATCTCGTCGTCGAGCTTCACCATCACCGTCTTGGCCATGTCCTGGCCCTTGATGTGGGTCAGGGCGGCGATCTCCTGGGCGGTGAAGGCGGGCGAGTGGCTGATGGTGACGTACTTCACGCCGTTCTCGTTGAGGAAGTCTCGCAAATTCTGCACGGGCATGGCGTCCTCCTTTGGGCGGCCGGGGTGGGGCTGAAGGTCCGACAACCATGATTTCTCAGCCCGGCGCCAGCGGCCAACACCCCTTAGGGCGGCGGGCGGCCGTCCTTTCGGGCGGGCGTGTGCATGCTGGTGGCTCGCGGGTTGACCTGTGGTAGAACGACGCCATGGCTTTCCCGATCACCCGGCTCCGGCGCCTGCGCCGCACACCCGCGCTGCGGCGCATGGCGCGCGAGACGCGGCTCTCGCCGTCGGACTTCATCTACCCGCTCTTCGTCTGTCCCGGCCGCGGCGTGGCCCGTCCGGTGGGCTCGATGCCCGGCGTCTTCCAGCACTCGGTGGACCGCGTGGTCGAGGTCTGCCGCGAGACGGCGGCCGAGGGCGTGCCGGCGGTGCTGCTCTTCGGCCTGCCCGAGACCAAGGACGACGTGGGCAGCTCGTCGTGGGCCGACGACGGCATCGTGCAGCAGGCGCTCAAGGCGATCAAGGCCGCGGTGCCCGAGCTGGTGCTGATCGTCGACGTCTGCTTTTGCGAGTACACCGCGCACGGGCACTGCGGCGTGCTGACGGCCGCCGGCGAGGTCGCCAACGACCCGACGCTCGACAACCTGGCGCGCCAGGCCGTGTCGCTGGCCGCCGCCGGCGCCGACGTCATCGCCCCTTCGGACATGATGGACGGCCGCGTCGGCCGCATCCGCCGCGGGCTCGACGAGGCCGGCTTCGAGCACTTGCCGATCCTCTCCTACGCCGCCAAGTTCGCCTCGGCCTTCTACGGCCCGTTTCGCGAGGCCGCCGAGTCGGCGCCCGCGTTCGGCGACCGCCGCAGCTACCAGATGGACCCGGCCAACGGCCGCGAGGCCCTGCGCGAGGTGGGCCTCGACGTCGAGGAGGGCGCCGACCTGCTGATGGTCAAGCCCGCCCTGCCCTACCTCGACGTGCTGCGCGAGGTGCGTCAGCGCTTCGACCATCCGCTGGTGGCCTACCAGGTCAGCGGCGAGTACTCGATGATCCGCGCCGCCGCCGAGCGCGGCTGGATCGACTACGAGCGCGTGCTCATGGAGTCGCTGCTCTCGATCCGGCGCGCCGGCGCCGACCTAGTGATCACCTACGGCGCCCGCGACGCGGCGCGTCTTCTCCGCAAAGGATGGCAGGAATGAGCTCCTGCGGGAATCTCTGGTAAGGCTATGCCGGCTCTTGGGGATCTGATCAAGGAACTGATCTGGCCGGCTGTGGCCCTGCTTGCGGGATGGCTCGTCAACCGCGCTCTGCAGCAACGTACTGAAATGCAGCAGACTCTACAGTTGATGCTTCCCAAGATCCACGAGAACGCGGAGAAATATTACATGCCGCTATGCGCGAGGATTCTTCGGCTCGAAGAGGATTGGCATAAGCTGAACGACGATTCTGAGCGTGCGGGCAAGAGTAGATGGTTTGACGTGCTTTTCTGTGATCTGTGGATTTTGTTGGCTCTCGACAAGTCCATGACGGACGCGATCGGAGGCTGGTACCTCAAGGACCGAGAAGGAGAAGAACAGGCATTTCAGTGCTGGGATGTTTTTAAGAGCGAACTAGAAACAAGGTTTAATCGAGATCGGAATAATCGCATCGTACGAGCCATAATGGGTGTGGATGAATACGACATCTTGCTCGAGCATTTCGAAGAGACCGGCGCCACCAATGATGACAGCTCGCCTTGGCCAAGACTCAAGAAAGCGTTCCTCGGATGGGGTCACGGCGACTCGAAAGGAAGAGAAGAACTCTTGAAGGACGCGTGGTTTGAGACAAAAAAGGATTTTCGCAAATGGGTCGATGACGATTTCGGAAAATATATGATTTTTCTCACACTTCTGAGGAAGCTGCTGAATTTCGAGATGAATCGGCCCTATGAGACCTGGTATGGCGGTCCGGCGGAGTTCCCAAAGGACTTTGGAGAGACGTACAAGAAGCTTGAAGACTGGGCCAGTGCGATCGAACAGAGCGACGAGAAGGACGCTGGAAAGATCCGCGAAATCTGTAGGGGACTTAGAAACTACGAACTAGAAAACCAGCCGGCCAAGCCGCAGGGTCTCAATGACGTTGAGTCCCCTGAGTGCGGCCACTGTAGCTCTAGAATCCGCCTTCCACGATGAGTGGGCTCGGTCAGCCAGCGGCAACTTTGGGGCGCATGTCGGTCCTCCTCGGTTATGTTGGCGCTCCACCGGGAGCGCCTCCGTATCAACACCAGTATAGTCGAGGGGTGCCTGGCTGTCAAGGCCTCGCCCGCCGCAACCTGTGGTAAAACCCCGCCATGACGTACACCGTCACCCGATCCCTCCTGGAACGTGCCGCCCGGGTGCTGCCCGGCGGCGTCAGCTCGCCGGTGCGCGCCTTCAAGGGCGTCGGCGGCGAGCCCGTGTTCGTGCGCGCCGGCGAGGGCGCCTACCTCATCGCCGAGGACGGCCGGCGCTACGTCGACTACATCGGCTCCTACGGCCCCCTGATCTTCGGCCACCGTCCCCCTGCGGTGGTCAAGGCGATCGAGGAAGCGCTTTCCCGCGGCACCAGCTTCGGCGCGCCGACGCTGGCCGAGGTGGAGCTCGGCGAGCTCATCTGCTCGGCGCTGCCGGGCATGGACATGGTGCGCTTCGTCAACTCCGGCACCGAGGCCACCATGTCGGCCCTGCGCCTGGCGCGGGCCGCCACCGGACGCGACAA
>DASWIG010000219.1:0-12838 GCA_036397835.1 Thermoanaerobaculia bacterium | reverse complement strand
AAGCGCTTTGCTGCTGAGTCCCGAAGGGACGAGGAGGTACGGAAGATGGTCATCACCTGGGAAGAGACGATCGCCGAGAGCGAGGCCCGAGGCGAGGCTCGCGGCGAGGCCCGCGGCGAGGCCCGCGGCGAGGCCCGCGGCGAGGCCCGCGGCCTGCTCGAGGCCACGCGCAACAGCGTCCTGCGGGTCCTCCAAAGACGCCTCGCGTCGGTGCCGCCTTACGTCCGCGAGAAGCTGGATGCCATCAGGAGCGTCGAGCGCCTCGAAGAGATCCTGGATCAGGCTCTGACGGTCAGCTCCGTGGACGAGCTCCGCCTCGACGACGAGACGTCGAACTGAACGGCACCGGCCTCTCTGGCTCCGGAAGTTGGACGCCGCGGCGCCGCTGCCGGCTCTCCGAAGGACCCCTCGATTATCGTGCGTAGGTTCCGGGCCGTGTCGGCTGGCGGCGAGGGAGATGAGACCCGACTCGGGAGCTGGTCACCAGGCCGGATCCCAGATCTCGGCCAGCTCGAGCACGAAGCCGGCAAGCTCCGGATCGCCCGAGATCGTCGCGGGCTTGTCGAGGATCTCCACCGCGGCCTGCGGCCGATAGACGTGGAGACGCTTCCGGACCGGATCGATGAGCCAGCCCAGGCGGACGCCATTGTCGACGTATTCGTCCAGCTTCGCTTCGACAGTGGAGAGGGTATCCGAGGGGGACCGTAGCTCGATCACGAAGGTAGGAACCAGAGGGAGGAAACGCTCCTTCTGCGTGCTCGTGAGCTCTCGGAGCCGCTCCAGCTCGACCCAGGCAGCGTCGGGTGAGCGCATCGCGCCGTTGGGGAGAGTGAAGCCCCCGGACGAATCGAAGGCGCGCCCCGTCTTGTTGCGTCGGGTCCAGAGTCCGAGCTGAGTGGTGATCTCGGAGTTGCGGTCGGAGGTCTTGCCGCCGGCGGGTGGCATGAGGATGAGCTCTCCTGTGGCCGTCCGCTCGACGCGGAGCTCGGGGTTGCGCGAGCAGATCTCGAAGAGCTGGTCGTCGTCCAACCGGACGGTCGGACCGAGTTGGAGCGTCAGCGGTGCTGGGCTGGAGGACGTCACGGCTGCCATGGTAGCTCTCCGCCATGGAGTCTACCATGAGGCGCTCGTGAGGTCGTCGACCTCGGAGCGTGTCTCGCCTCCGCTAGACTCGTCCGCGGAGGCTCGAAGATGCGCCAGCTCGTCGCCTGTCCCCATTGCTCCCGCCAATACGACGTCAGCGGCCGCGCGGCCGGGGAGCGCTTCCACTGCTCCTGCGGGGTGACGCTCGTCATCCCCAAGATGAAGAGCCACGAGGCCGCGGTCGTGCGCTGCAGCTCCTGCGGCGGGCCGCGGCAGGCCGGCCAGGAGGCGTGCGCCTCCTGCAAGTCGAGCTTCACCCTCCATGAGCGCGATCTCAACACCCTCTGCCCGCACTGCGCCGCCCGGATCAGCGACGCGTCCCGCTTCTGCCACCACTGCGGCCAGCCGATCGACGCTTCAAAGGCGGATCAGGGGGAGAGCGAGTCGACCTGCCCGGCCTGCGGCGACGGTCGCCGGCTGCGCAGCCGGAGCTTCGAGGCGGAAGGCCTGAGCGTGCTCGAGTGCGGCGTCTGCGCCGGTCTGTGGCTGAGCAAGGCCGCCCTCGACGTGCTGGTGGAACGGGCCAAGACGCGCGCCGGCGCGGGCGCCGGCGCGCCGCGTCCTTCCGCCCTGCCGCCGGCGGCGAGCCGCGGTGCCCTCTACCGACCTTGCGTGACCTGCGGCAAGCTGATGAACCGGCAGAACTTCGGCCGCCGCAGCGGCGTGATCGTCGACCGCTGCGCCGACCACGGAGTCTGGTTCGACGATCAAGAGCTGGCCCACGTCCTGGAGTGGGTGCGCTCCGGCGGTCTCGAGCACACGCGGACCCTCGACCAGGAGCGGGAGCGCGTCGAGGCGAGCCAGCGCCGGCTGCCGACGCAGACGGCGTCGCCGGGCGGGTCGCTCTACGATCCGGGCTCGGCCTGGAGCCCGGGCCACGCCGCGGGTGGGGGCGACCTGCTGGCGGAGCTCGGCAGCTTCCTCTTTCGGACGGTCTTCCGTTGAGCGAGGTCAGGATCCACCTGGGCTGTGGTCCCGTCCGTCTCGACGGCTGGGTCAATCTGGACATTCGGCCTTTCCCCGCCGTCGACGTCATCGCCGACGCGCGCCGCGGCTTGCCGCTGCGGGCCGCGCGCTACGTCTTCGCCGAGCACTTCCTCGAGCACCTCGAGCTCGACGAAGCGATCGCCCTCCTCGCCGAGTGCAGGAGGATCCTGACGCCCGACGGCGTCGTCAGGATCTCGACGCCCAACCTCGATTGGGTGTGGGCGACCTGCTACTCGACGCGCTGGGCGCAGGCGTCCGAGGAAACGGCCGTGATCAATCCCTTGCGGTGGCGTCACGACGCCGCTTCGACGGTGAGCTGCCTCGAATTGAACAAGGCGTTCCGAGGTTGGGGTCACAGATTCCTTTTCAATCGCTCGATGCTCGAGGAGGCGCTGCGCGCCGCCGGTTTCGCGAAGCTCGAGTGGTGCGTCTATGGAAAAAGCGAGCATCCCGGCCTGGCCGGGCTGGAACGGCACCCTCGCGACCGCGACATCGCCGGCATACCGGACGTCCTGATCGTGGAAGCGTCCGGGTTCGGCGAGCATCGTCCGTCCCCGGACGTTCGGGAGAAGCTCGCGGAGTACCGCCGCGAGACGAGCTGAGCCTACGGCAAGCTCAACGTCTCCCCCACCGCCATCAGGCACAGCCGGCGCCCATCGTCCGGCCCCTCGGACGCCCACCACGTCCGCATGCGCTGCGCCGGCTCCGAGAGCGGCTCGTCGGTGAGCTGGAACGTGCCCCAGTGCATGGGCACCAGGCACCGGGCGCCGAGGTCGAGGAAGGCGCGGCCCGCCTGCTCCGGGTTCATGTGGTTGGGCTCCATGAACCACGCCGGCGTGTAGGCGCCGATCGGCAGCAGGGCGGCGTCGAGCGCCGGGAATCGACGCCCGATCTCGGCGAAGGCGGCGCAGTAGCCGCTGTCGCCGGCGTGGTAGACGGCGCGGCCGTCGGCCTCCAGCACGAAGCCGCCCCACAGCTTGAGGTTGAAGTCGGCCACGCCGCGGCGCGACCAGTGACGCGACGGCGTCAAGGTCACGCGGACGCCGCCGACCTCCACGCTCTCCCAGCGGTCGAGCTCGGTCACGCTCTCAAACCCCCGGCGACGGAACCAGCGCCCGAGCCCCAGCGGGACGACGACCGGCGTCGTCCGCGGCAGCCGGCGGACGGTGGGCGCGTCGAGGTGGTCGTAGTGGGCGTGGGTCACCAGCAGCAGGTCCACCGGCGGCAGCGCCGCCAGCGGAAACCCCGGACGCCCGTGGCGCGGATAGAAGACCCCGACGCGCCGCGAGAACACCGGGTCGACGAGGAAGCGCGCGCCCCCGAGGACGCCGAAGAACGACGCATGGCCGATCCACGTCAGGAGCAGGCCGTCGCGCCGGCGGATCAGCTCCAGGTCCGGCTCCACGGCCGGCGCCGGCGCTCCGGGCGTCGCGATGCGTCGCCGGCCCGTCCAGCGGTCCCCGATGCCCCAACGCAGGACGGCGTCGAAGGTGTGGAACTTGTGGGCGGGCTCGACGTTCTGGAAGCGGCGGCTCATGGTGAACGAGGGATTCTACAGGGACGCCCGCGGCGGCCAAGCCCGTTCGACCGCGACCCAGGGTGCGCTTCGCTTACCCTGGGCTTTGGGGTTTCCTGGATCGATCGTTTGCACGCGACGCGGCCACCGCGTCCGGGCCGAGCCAGCCGCCGGCGAGCGGACGCCCGGCCAGCGCCGTCCAGGTCCCGAAGAGCGCCAGCGCCGCCGTGACCGCCAGGGCGAAGAGCCCGGCGCCGGCGAACCAGGCCGTCAGGTCCGACGTCACCGGCAGCCCGGTGAGCACGTCCTCCACGAAGAGGGCGGCGATGTAGGCCAGCAGGCCGAAGCGCAGGAGGATCCAGGCGGCGCTGCCCGCGATCACCAGGCCCAACGACAGCCAGGCGGTCCGCGGCTGGCCGGCGACGAGGAGCTCGGCCGCGCCCTGGACGAGGACGAACCCCGCCACCGCCACCCAGGCCCGGCGTCCCAGCAGGCGCAGCACCGTCAGCAGGAAGAGCCCGAGGACGCCCGCGTAGACCGCGTAGAGCCCGCCCGCCAGGAGGTGGGCCACGGGCAGCCGGGCGTTGAGCGCCCGCTCGAGCTGCAGCACCGCGTCGATCTCGGCCGCCGGCGGCAGGCCGAGCCAGCCGGCGGCCAGGCGGTCGAGCGAGCGCACGAGCGTCCAGGCGCCGCCGGCGAGCGCGCCGACGAGGAGGCCGCGGCCGACCAGCGGGTCGACCCAGCGTCCCCGCAGCACGCGGCTCCAGGAGATCAGCGTCCGCGGCCACAGGCGCCGCACCGTCGGCTCGAGGGCGACGTAGGCGAGCCACACCAGCAACGCCTCGACGAGCGCCACCCCGAGGGTGACGTGGAAGCTGACGAGCTCGTCCTCCAGGCTCGGCACGTGGCTCGCCGCCAGCAGCCAGTAGACGAGCTTCGCCGCCACCACGAAGATCACCAGCCGGCGGGCGCCGTAGAGGTCGCCGCGCCCGCGACGGACGTTGTAGCGCGCCACGCCGATGGCCGCCAGCGCGATGACGATCAGGCCGGCGTCGAGGATCAGCGTCTCCGCGAGCAGCGAGTGCAGGCTTCGGGGCGGCTCGTCGACGGTCTCCGGCCAGGCGCTGAAGTACACCACCCGGCCGCGGTGGGCGGCGGCGTCGACGTGGACGCGCGGCCGCTCTTCCCCTTCGGCTGCCCTGGGGTCGGCGCCGGTCCAGGCGCGGCGCTCCTCGGCGTAGACCGGGGGGACGCGGCGGGGACCGTCCGCGGGCGTCACCTCGGCGGGGTCGAAGCCCGCCGCCGCCAGGGCCGCCGCCCAGTCCGGACCCGCGGCCACGGCGGGCGGCTGGTCGTCCACGAGCACCGCCGGCAGCACGTAGAGCATCATCAGCCGGCCCTCGGCGTCGAGGACCACCTGCACCATTCCCTCCCCGGTCGGCGGCGGGTCGTCGAGGCTCACCCGCGGCTCGTCGAAGACCCGGCGCCAGGAGCTCTCCGGCAGCAAGGGGAACGGGCTTTGGCGGTACCAGAAGCGCACCCGCGGCTCGCCGCCGGACGCGAAGTCCTCCACGAAGCCCCAGGCGCGGTCCGCCGGACGGCCGCCGCGCTCTTCGTCCTCGAAGCCGACGACGCCGTGGCCGAGGGCGTGAAGGACGGCGGCGGCGCGCTCGGCGAGCACCGCGGGCGGCTTGAGGTCGTCGCCGGCGGGGAGCCGGACCGCCCTGCCGGCGAGGAAGAAGACGCCGGCGAGGGCGGCGGCGAGCAGCGCCAGGAGCGCCGCGGCGAGGCCGGGACGCAGGCCCTCGTCCTCGCCGCGGACCCTGGCCACCAGCTCCGGCGACGGCGTCGCGCCGGCCTCCAGCGCCATCGCCAGGGGATCGCCGCCGGGCAGCGCCGCCGCCACCTCGAGGGCCGAGGCCGGGCGCCGCCGCGGGTCCTTCTCGAGGCAGGCGAGGACGACCGCTTCGAGCCGCGGGTCGACGTCGTGGACGTGGCTCGAGGGCGCCGCGGGCACCGCGTCGCGGTGGAGCTCGGCGTATTCGTAGGACGAGGCGGCGCGGAAGACGGGACGACCCGTCGCCATCTCGTAGAGCACCAGGCCGAGGGCGTAGAGGTCGCTCTGCACCGACGGCGCCTGGCCGGCGAGGCGCTCCGGCGCCATGTAGGCCGGCGTCCCCAGGACGCCGCCGCGCGCCGACCCGTCGAGCGTGGTGGCGATGCCGAAATCGGTGATGCGCACCTTGCCCTCGCCGTCGACGAGCACGTTGCCGGGTTTGAGGTCCTGGTGCAGCACGCCGCGGGCGTGGGCCGCGGCGAGGCCGGCGCAGAGCTGGCGGGCGGCTTCGAGGAGCTTGTCGCCGGGAAGCCGGCCGATGCGGCGCAGCAGCGAGGAGAGGTCCTCGCCGTCGACGTACTCCATGCTGATGAAGTACTCCTTCCCCACCTGGCCGACGTCGAACACGCGGCAGACGGCGGCGTGGGTGACCCGGCGCGCCAGCCGCACCTCGTGGAGCAGACGCTCGCGGCGCTCGTCGTCGGCCTCGCTGATGAATTTCAGGGCCACCGGCACCGCCAGCACCTCGTCGTGGGCGCGGTAGACCTCGCCCATGCCGCCGATCCCCAGCAGCTCGACGACGCGGTAGCGACGGGCGAAGAGCTCGCCGGGCTGGAAGCGGCCGATGAGGCGGGTCGACGACGTCCCCGAGCCGGCGCGCGGGGACGGCGGCGTTGCCGGCAGGGTCGGAGAGCCGCCGCCGCCGTCGTCGTCATGGAAGGCGAGCAGCGACTCGACCTCGTGGAGAAGCTCCTCGTCGTCGGCGCAGGCCGCGCGCAGATAGGCCGGCCGGTCCCCCGGCGTGCGCGCGCAGGCGGCAGCGAAGAGCTCCTTGGCGCGCCCGTGGAGGTCGCGCGGCGTCACGTCTCCCCCGCGGCCGAGAGCTCGCGCCGCAGCCAGGCGCGGGCGTGGGTCCAGTCGGCCTCGACGGTGCGCTTCGAGACCCCGAGGGCGGCGGCCGCCTCGTCGACCGTGAGGCCGGCGAAGAAGCGCAGCTCCACGATGCGGGCCTGGCGCTCGTCGAGGGCGGCGAGCTTGTCGAGGGCGCCTTCGAGGCCGAGGAGCTCGTCGCGTCCCAGGCTCTGGCCGAAGAGCGGCGCGGCGGCCTCGCCCAGGGTCACCTGGCGGAAGTCGCCGCCGCGCTTCTTGCGGTCGTGGCGGCGGGCGTGGTCCACGAGCAGCCGCCGCATCATCTGCGCCCCCACGGCGAAGAAGTGGGTGCGTCCCTGCCAGTCGACGCGGGTCTGGTCGACGAGGCGCAGGTAGGCCTCGTGGACGAGGGCGGTGGGCTCCAGGGTGTGGCCCTGGCGTTCGCGCCGCAGGTAGCCGCGGGCGAGCCGGCGCAGCTCGTCGTAGACCGCCGCCATCAGCTCCTCGGCCCGCGGCCGCTCGGCCGGCCGTCCGACCAGGCCGCTGAGCAGCTCGGTCACGCGTTCCTGGAGTTGGCTCACCGTGTCGTCGTCCGCTCGCCGTGTCGACCGCCGCCGTCCGCCGTCGATTGTAGCCGTCCTCTCCGGGGACCGGCGTCCTCGCCCCAGGTTTACACCCTGGGAAAAGCCGCTCGAGACGTGATACTCAAGACGCGCGATGAAGCTCGACGACCGACTCGGCGCGCTGCGCCTGCTGGTGGTCACCGGCAAGGGCGGCACCGGCAAGAGCGTGACCGCCACCGCGCTCGGCCGCATCCTGGCCGCCCGCGGACGCCGCACGCTGCTGCTCGAGGTCGACCCGCGCGAGAACCTCCACCACCTCTGCGGCGTGCCGCCCTCCGGCGGCGAGATCGTCGCGGTGGCGCCGGGCCTCTGGCTCCAGAACCTGAAGCCCGAGGCGGTGGCCGACTGGGTGGTCGAGAAACAGATCAAGGTCGGCGTGGTGGCGCGGCGCATCCTCAAGAGCCCGGTCTACCACCGCTTCGTCGAAGGCGCCCCGGGCCTGACCGAGATCGCCATCCTCGGCCACGCGCTGCGCGTCGTGCGCGGGCAGCTCGCGCGGGCGCCGGCGATCGACACGGTGATCCTCGACGCCCCCGCCACCGGCCACGGCGTCTTCCTCTTGACGGCGCCGCGCCTCTTCGTCGACGCGATCGGCGAGGGGCCTTTCGCCGAACTCGCCCGCCAGGTCGCCGACTTCGTCAGCGACCCCGCCAAGACCGGCCTCGCCGTGGTCACCCTGGCCGAGGAGATGCCGGTGCAGGAGGCCCTCGAGCTGCGCGCCGCGCTGGCCGGCAAGCTCGGCCGCGAGCCCGAGCTGCTGGTGGCCAACGGCCTCTATCCGCCGGCGCCCGACGCCGGCGGCGACCAGCCCCAGGGCGGCGACGCCCTGACCCGGCTGTGGCACGACCGGCGGCGGGTCAACGACAAGGAGCTGGCGCGCCTGGCCGAGCGCTGGCGGGGGCCCCGCATCGAGCTGCCGCTTCTGCCCGTCGACGCGGGGCCCGAGCTCGTCGCCGCCCTGGCCGAGCTCCTGGCAGGCGAATTGAACGCGGAGGACGCCGCATGAGCCTCGACCTCACCGCGCCCCGGCCGCCCCTTCTCGTCGTCGTCGGCTCCGGCGGCGTCGGCAAGACGACGCTGGCCGCCGCCCTCGGGCTCGTCTCCGCCGGCGCCGGCCACGACACCCTGGTCATGACCTTCGACCCCTCGCGGCGCCTCAAGGACACCCTCGGCGTCGACGAGGCCGCCGGCGGCGCCGAGGTGGACGTCGCGGCGGACACTTCCGGGACCCTGCGCGCCAGCCTCCTCGACGCCCGCGAGACCTTCGACCGACTCGTCGACCGTTACGCGCCGACCCCCGAGGCCCGCGACCGCATCCTCGGCAACCGCTACTACGACCACCTCGCCGGCCACCTCGGCGGGGTGCTCGAGTACATGGCCGTCGAGCGCCTCTACGAGGTCGCCGCCGAGCGGCGCTACCGGCGGGTGGTGCTCGACACGCCGCCGGCGCGCGAGGCCATCGACTTCCTCGAAGCGCCGCAGCGCATCGTCGACTTCCTCGACTCCGGGGCGCTCAAGATCGCCCTGCGCCCCTGGTTCGACCACGAGGGCCACCTGCACGCGGCGTCCGGTCTGCTCGGCCGCCTCGGCTTCGTCGACCGGCGGCTCGAGAGCTTCCTCGACCGCGTCGTGGGCCTCAAGCTGCTGCGCGACATGTCGGAGTTCTTCCTCGCCTTCGAGCCCCTCTTCGACGGCTTCCGCCGTCGCGCCGAGAAGGTCAAAGAGCTCCTCGCCGACCGCGGCACCGTCTTCGTCCTGGTCGCCGGCCCGGGCGAGCAGGCGATCCCCGACACCCTCTTCTTCGCCCGCCGCCTCGCCGACGCCGGCTTCCGGCTCGGGCCGATCGTGGTCAACCGCGTCCACCCCGACTTCCCGGACGCCGACGGCGACGACGCCGGCCACCGCCTCTTCCGCTGGCTCGGCGAGCGCCACCGACGAGCCCTGGACGAGCTGCGCCGCCGCCTCGGCGGCGAGCGCCCCCTCATTGCCCTGCCGCTGGTCCCCCACGAGCCCACCGACCTGGGCTCCCTCGCCGCCTTCGGCCGCGACTTCCAGGACCGCCTGGCCGCCGCACGCCCCGCCTCTCGCCGCAACGCGGCAAAAAGTCCTTGACATCCTTTGCCGCACTGCGGTATATTGTTCTTGCCGCGACGCGGCAGGCCCGGCGCGACGCTGGGGGCCAGGAGCCGGGAACACCGGCGGGAGGACCGCCATGAGAGCGATCTACGACTTCGAGAACGACACTACGTTCAGCGCCGAGGAGCTCGG
This sequence comes from Thermoanaerobaculia bacterium, assembly GCA_036397835.1. Classification (GTDB taxonomy): domain Bacteria; phylum Acidobacteriota; class Thermoanaerobaculia; order Multivoradales; family J023; genus DASWIG01. The sequence goes on along the minus strand of DASWIG010000219.1, from coordinate 3,375 downwards.
GCTGGACGGGAGGAGGACAGGCATGATCCGCGTGATCAAGCGTTACGAGAGCCGCAAGCTCTACGACACCGAGGAAAGCCGTTACGTGTCGCTCGACGACGTCGCCGCGTGGGTCCGCGAGGGCCAGGAGATCCAGGTGATCGACAACGCGACGTCCGACGACGTCACGGCCCAGATCCTCACCCAGGTCATCCACGAAGAAGGCAAGCGGGGCACCTCGTTCCTGCCCACCGAGCTCCTGCACGAGCTGGTGCGCGGCGGCGAGCGCCTCGTCGCCAGCGGCGTCGACAAGGTGCAGGACCGGGTCGAGGGCCTGGTGCGGCGGTCCATCGACCGTCTCGCCCCGGTGCGCCAGGCGCGCGAGGAGATGGTGCACCTGCGCGAGCGCCTCGCCGAGCTCGAGCGCACCCTGCAATCCCTGGAGGCCGAATCGAAGGCCGACACGGCGCGCTCCGGCAAGCCCCGCGCGGCCCGCTCAGCCAAGAAACCGGCGGCGAAGAAAGCCGCCCGTCAGTAGAACCCATCGGCCCCTGACCGTAGGGGCTTGAGCAACAAGGAGGCTCGAAACATGACCACCGAACGCAAGCTGCAAGAAGATCTCAAGGAGTCCGTCCACAGAGTCTGGCTCGCCGGCCTGGGCGCCGTGGCGATGGCCGAGCAGGAGGGCTCGAAGTTCCTCAAGAACCTGGTCGAGAAGGGCGAGGAGTACGAGGCCAAGGGCAAGGAACGCTTCAGCGACGTCAAAGAGAAGGTCGAGGAGGCCAGGGGCAAGGCCCGCGAACGCGCCGAGTCGACCTGGGAGAAGGTCGGCGACCGCTTCGACGAGACCGTCGCCGCGGCCCTGCGCCGACTCGGGGTGCCCGGCCGCGAGGAGATCGCCACCCTGACCCGGCGCGTCGAGGAGCTGACCGCCGTCGTCGAGCAACTGCGCGACAACAAGCTCGCCGCCAAGAAGGCCGCCGCCAAGAAGACGGACGAGGCCGCGCCGAACTGAGCGCCGGTGCTCTCGCCGGACCCTTGCCCCCCCTCCCGAGGCAGGACAAGGGTCCTGTAGGTCAGGCTCCGCCTGACGATCCTCGTGCGGTCGGCCCGGATCGGCAGGCACAGCCTGCCCTACAAGGAGACGACGGGACGGATCCTGCCGTGATTGTGGTATGAGGAGGGCGTCAAGGTCTGGAGATCCCGCGCGGCGCGGGAAGCGAGGCTCAGATGACGGACGTGAACGCCCAGGACCCCAGCGAGGCGCGCGGCGCCTCGCAGCCTCCCCGCCGGCCCTTCGTCGGCGTCGCCCTGGCCGGCGGCGCGGCCCAGGGGGCGATCTACGAGATCGGCGCCCTGCGGGCGCTCGACGAGGCCCTGGTGGGCTTCAGCCTCAATCACGCGGGCATCTACGTCGGCGTCAGCGCCGGCGGCTTCCTCTCGGCCTGCCTGGCCAACCAGCTCACCACCGCCCAGATGTGCCGGGCGATCGTCAAGCGCGAGCCCGGCGAGCATCCCTTCGTGCCGGAGATCTTCTTTCAGCCGGCCCTGAAGGAGATCGGCCGGCGCCTCGCCAAGGCGCCGGGGCTGCTCGGCACGGCAATCAGGAGCTACGTCACGCGGCGCGAGAAGCGCCTGCTCGACGCCCTGACCGGCCTCGGACGCGCCCTGCCCGTGGGCATCTTCGACAACGAGTCGGTGCGCGAGTACGTGGAGAAGATCTTCTCCCGCCCCGGCCGCAGCGACGACTTCCGCCAGCTCGAGCGCAAGCTCGCCATCGTCACCACCGACATCGAATCGGGCGAGGCGGCGGTGTGGGGCACGCCGGGCTACGACCACGTGCCGATCTCGAAGGCCGTGCAGGCCACCACGGCGCTGCCCGGTCTCTACCCGCCGGTCGAGATCGAGGGCCGCTGCTACGTCGACGGCGTGCTGCTCAAGACCATGCACGCCTCGGTGGCGCTCGACGCCGGCGCCGACGTCGTCTTCTGCATCAACCCGGTGGTGCCGGTCGACACCCGCGAGGCGGAACGCCGCCACGAGCTCGAGGCCGGCCACCTGATCCGCCAGGGCCTGCCCTCGGTGCTGGCGCAGACCGTGCGCACCCTCATCCACTCGCGCATGGCGCTCGGCCTGCGCGCCTACGACGAGCGCTACCCGGGCGCCTCGGTCGTCCTCATCGAGCCGCGGCGCGACGACCACGAGATCTTCTTCTCGAACATCTTCAGCTTCTCATCCCGCCGCACGGTGTGCGAGCGCGCCTACCAGGCCACCCGCCGCCACCTGCGCGACCGCTACGACGAGCTGGCGCCGCTGCTCGCCCGTCACGGCATCGGGCTCAACCGCCGCTTCCTCGACGACGAGGAGCGCAGCGTGTGGGTCAGCGTGGGGCTGCCGGAGCTGTCCGAGAACGGCCCGCCACGTCCCGACGACGCCGCGACGCTGGCCGAGCTCGGCGATCTGCTCGAGCGCGTCGAGGCTCTGGCGGCCGAGCGCGCCGCGGCCGGCTGAGTGGCGTCCCGGAGGTCTCTCGCGCCGCCCAAGGCCACCCACGCCCCAGACCGCCGCCGCCAGACTGAGGACGGCGTTCGACCTCTTCGTCGCGGGCCAACGCCTGATGCGCCAGAACCTCAAGCGTCGCCATGTCAAGCCCCCATGCCCGGCCGAGCCGAGCTTCGTATGGCAAGTCTGACGGCGAAATCTCCGAGGTGGTATGAAATACGTCACTCTCGGGCCGGAGCCTGCCGGTCGCGACCGGCGACCTGACGTCGATGCTGGGGCTGCTGGGGATCGGGCGGATGCGGCAGACCATCTCTACCACCGCCGGGAGAGCCGGAGCAGGAAATGATCGACGTGAACCGTCATCCCGTCCGCGGTGGTAGACCGGCACGAAAACCGCGCGCGGATGGGGGAGTCGGAGGTCGATTTCTGCTCGATGGTCACGCCCAACGGCTCCAGGCACTCCCGGCGATAGCGCTCGGGCCAGTCCGCGACGTCGGCATCGGTCAACAGGACTACCGCCCCGGCGGCGACCTCGGCCGTCCAGTAGCTCTCGACCTGGCGCTGCGCTTGCCGGTAATCGTTGCGGCCCCAGGTCTTGACCTCGATCACCGCGACCTCGGGCGCGCCGTTGTATCGCAGTTTCAGATCCGTACGACCGGCGGCGCTCAGTCCCTCCCTCTCGGCCTCCCATCCGAGGAGCTCGAAGCCGAGGGCGAGATGGGCGGCGAAGACCGACTCGGGCACCAACTGCTTGCCTTCGTCGCCTCGGCTCGACTGGCCGCGACCAGGCCGCTCCCGGCCGGGACGAAAGAAGTCGGCGCTCCACTGGTGCAGCTTCTCGAGCAGCGTCCCGAGGTCGCCGAAGAGCTGCTCGCGCCAGCGCCGATGCGGCGG
>DASWIG010000218.1:0-12599 GCA_036397835.1 Thermoanaerobaculia bacterium | reverse complement strand
GTAACCTCCCGCCGCACCCGACGTATCCACCTCCGAGGCCCGCCTCGCTGCAAACCCCCGGACGCCGGCGGGCGTCCAATACCGCAAGCCCGCCGGCGCCAGCCAAGAGCGAGCCCCACTCGGAGGACCATCGATGACCACCCTGCTGCGCGACTTCCGCTTCGGCCTGCGTCTGCTCGTCAAGCGCCCAGTCTTCTCCCTCGTCGCCGCCCTCACGCTGGCGCTCGGGATCGGCGCCAACAGCGCGATCTTCAGCGTCGTCAAGGGCGTGCTCCTCGACACCCTGCCCTTCGACGAGCCCGAGGAGCTGGTGTTCATGACCGAGCGCTCCGAGAGCTTCGGCGAGATGTCGACCTCGTATCCGAACTTCCTCGACTGGCGCGCGCGCAACCGCGTGTTCGAGCACGTGGCCGCGCACCGCTCCGACGGCTACAACCTCACCGGCGACGGTCCCCCCGAGCTGGTGACCGCCATCCACGCATCCGCCAACCTCTTCCAACTCCTCGGCGTCGACCCCGCGCGCGGGCGTCACTTTACCGCCGAGGAGGACCAGGTCGGGGGGCCGAAGGTGGCGATCCTCACCTACGGGCTGTGGCAGCGACGCTTCGGCGGACGCGAGGACGCCGTCGGCTCGACGCTGCTGCTCGACGGCGAGCCCTACGAAGTCGTGGGGGTGATGCCGCGCGGCTTCCTCTATCCCATCTACTACCGCGACGCCGAGCTCTGGCTGCCGATCGGCCACTTCGCCGCCGACTGGCTCGAGCACCGCGGCAACCACCCCGGCATCTACGTGACCGCGCGGCTCAAGGATGGCGTGGACATGGCGAGCGCCGAGGCCGACATGCAACGCGTCGCCGCCGAGCTCGAGGCGCAGTACCCGGACTCCAACACCAAGGCGACGGTGTCGTTCTTCCCGCTGCAGAAGCGCATGGTGCGCAACGTGCGGCCGATGCTGATGGTGCTGCTGGCGTCGGTGGCGGCGGTGCTGCTGATCGCCTGCGTCAACGTGGCCAACCTGCTGCTGGCGCGCGGCGCCGGACGCGCGCAGGAAATGGCCGTGCGCGGCGCCCTCGGCGCCGGCCGCTGGCGGATCGGCCGCCAGCTCCTCGCCGAGAGCGTGACGCTGGCGCTCGCCGGCGGCGTGCTCGGAATCGGCGTGGCGTTCGCCAGCCTCAAGGGGCTGCTCGCCGTGCTCGAGCTCGAGCGCCTGCCGACCTACGGCCTGGTGGCGATCGACGGCCGGGTGCTGGCCTTCACCGCCGTCGTGGCGCTGGCGACGGGCCTGGTCTTCGGGCTGGTGCCGGCGCTCCAGGCCACCCGCTCCGAATTCGTCCAGGCCTTGAAGGACGGCTCGAAGGGCTCGCGCGGACCCGACCGCCACCGCGTGCAGAGCGGCCTGGTGGTGGCCGAGGTGGCGCTGGCCCTGGTGCTGCTGATCGGCGCCGTGCTCTTCTTGCGCAGCTTCTCGCGGCTGCTCGCCGCCGATCCGGGCTTCGACGCCGAGAGCGTTCTCACCTTCCAGGTCACCCTGCCGGAGGCCGGCTATCCCGAGGAGGCGCAGCAAGCCGCCTTTTTCGAGCAGACGCTGGAGCGCATCCACGGCCTGCCCGGCGTGCTCTCGGCGGCGACCACCTTGCCGCTGCTCGGCGGCTGGCAGAGCTCGTACGTGGCGGAGGGCCAGGAGCCGCTGCCTCCCGGCCAGGGCCGGCACACCGAGGTGATGCGGGTGACGCCGCGCTACTTCGAGACGATGGGGCTGCGCCTGCTGCGCGGCCGAACGCTCACCTCCGAGGACCACGCCGACAGCCGCCGGGTCGCCGTCGTGGACGAGCGCTTTGCCGAGGCCATGTGGCCGGGCGAGGACGCGATCGGCAAACGGGTCAAGTTCGGCCGCGATCCCGCCGACGAGGAAAACCCTTGGATGGAGGTCGTCGGGGTGGTCAACCACGTCAAGAGCTACGGCGTCAACGAGGAGTCGCGGGTCCAGCTCTACCAGCCGATGGTCCAGGGTCCGCTGCCGTTCGCCACCGTGGTGGTGAAGACCGCGGTGCCGCCGCGCCAGCTCGTGGACGGCGTCGAGGCGCAGATCCAGGCCCTCGACGCCGCGCAGCCGATCGCCGACGTGATGACGATGGAGGAGCGGCTGGCGCAGAACGTGGCGAGCGAGCGGCTGGCGGCGGTGCTGCTCGGCGCCTTCGCCGCCCTGGCTCTGGTGCTCTCGGCGATCGGCATCTACGGCGTGATCGCCTACTCGGTGGCCCAGCGCCGGCGCGAGATCGGCATCCGCATGGCGCTCGGGGCGCGCTCGGCCGACGTGCTGCGGCTGGTGCTCGGGCAGGGGCTGCTGCTGGTGCTCCTCGGGGTGGCGGCGGGGATGGGGCTGGTGATCCTGCTCTCGCCGCTGGTGGCGAGCCAGCTCTACGGCATCAGCCCGCGCGATCCGTCGACGCTCTTCACCCTGCCCTTCGTGCTGACGCTGGTGGCGCTCGCCGCCTGCGCGCTCCCGGCGCGGCGGGCGAGCCGGGTGCAGCCGATGCTGGCGTTGCACTACGAGTAGTAGGGCTCCGGGGCGCCACCGGCCGTCGAGCCAGTTTGAGGGCTCGGGCCGATCCAGCTTCCACACTGAATAGGTGGGTCAAGCCTCACCGACCGCGGCGTCTCGGGCGAAACAGCGGAATGCCGCGGCGGCCTCGCCGCACCTTGACCGCCAAGACGGTTCGTTTCAGCTTCTGGGCGATCTCTTCGTCGGGTGCGGTTCCGAGCATAGCCTCCTCCGAGGTCGACCACGGTGCGCGGGCGCGCGACCCGTCTTCGCGAAAGACCTCGATGCCCAGTCTGATGCGGCGGTCTTGCACGGCGGACACCGTACGGCGCAGGAGCTGCGCGACCTCCTCGTCGGGGCGCGTTCCCAGGAGAGCCTCTTCCTCGGGGGTCCACCAGGCTTGCTTCCGGGCGTGCTGTCTCCCGACACTCGTATCTTCCGCGGCGCTCCGGGCGCTCCAAGGTGCGATGCCGCGCCTGTGGCGCTGGTAGCGAACGGCCGCCGTCGTGACGCCCTGCTCCTTGGCGAGAGCTCCGTCGGGAACGGTCCCCAACCGTTCCAGGACCTCGGGCTTCCAACGGACGCGGAGGCGGGGACGCGGGGGGTTGATCATTCCGAGCTCCAAGCGCAGAGTCGTGATCGTCGATTCACTGAGACCTGTCCGACGCGCCACCTCCCGGGTCGGCCGCCGGAGCACCCGAATGAGCTCGGCCGTGAAGACGACCTTGCCGCTGACCTTGGTCGCCGGAATGCCCAGACCCGACCGCCTCAGGGTGACCGTCGCGCGGCTCGCGCCCAGCATCCGGGCGATCTCGCCGTCGTCGACGACCCCGAGCAGCGCGAGCGCCTCCTCCGTCCACTGCACTTGGGGACGTGGCGGGCGGAAAGAGGGGATCCGGAGACCGAGGCGCTTCTGTCGGACCGTCTCGGCATTCACGTCGATCGCCTCCGCGACCTCGCGGTCGGGTCGGGTGCCGAGCAACGCCAGCTCCTGGTCCGTCCACTCGCGGACCTTTGCGACCCTTCCATAGGCGGGAATGCCGAGGATCCTGCGTTTGACGCCGACCGCCACCTTGCTGATGCCCAGAGCCGCGGCCACTCGCGCGTCGGTGTCCTTTCCGAGCAGGGCCACTCTCTCGGGCGTCCAATCGGCCGCCGGCGACGGCTCTTTCCACGGAGGAATGCCGCGCTGGCTTCGCTCCCGACCCACGGACGAGGCAGAGATGCCGGCTTTGCGCGCGAGCTGCCGATCCGGAATCTTGCCGAGCAGCTCGGCCAAATGCTCGGGCCATTCGCGTCGGCGCGTACGCCGCCGCACGTGGATTCGCGCCATGTTCTCGGTCATCGCCCCCATCTTAACATCGCCCCTCGGGCGCGCCGGTTGACGGCGCTGGACAGCTCAGCCCAATCGACGCTTGCACCAACCTTTGTTCCTGGGGCGATAGTATTGTAGTATTCCCTCGTCGTGTCAACCCTTTCGCCGCGTCGAGCGATCGTCGTTTTCCTCTGGCCCCTTTCCGATCTACTGTCGGGCCTCGACCGTTGTCTTGGCAAGCCCTCATCGCGCCGCGGCGGCTACCGCGCGCTGGCCCTCGTCGGTCTCGGCCTGGCAGCGGGCTGGTGGGCCTACGTGCCGATACACGAGCTGCTGCACGCGGCGGGCTGTCTGGCGGCCGGCGGCACGGTGAGCCGCCTGGAGATCTCGCCCGTCTACGGCGGCGCGCTCCTCGAACGCCTGGTGCCGTTCGTCGAAGCCGGCGGCGACTACGCCGGACGCCTTTCGGGCTTCGACGACGGCGGCAGCGACGCCGTCTACCTGGCCACGGTCTTCGCGCCCTACCTGGCGACGCTGTGGCCGGGCGTCTGGGCGCTGCGCCGGGCCGGTGCTGCCGGCCGCGCGTTCGCCTTCGGCTTCGTGGTGCCGGTGGCGCTGGCGCCGTTCGTCGCGCTGCCGGGCGACGCCTACGAGATCGGCTCGATCGTCGTCACCCGGCTGCCGCCGTGGACGGCGTGGGCCGAGACGCTGCGCGGCGACGACGTCGTCCTCCTGGTCTCGGAGCTGTGGGGACGGGAGGGAGCGCCTTGGGGCGGCGTCGCCGCGGGCGTCGGCGTCGGCGTGCTGTGGGCTTTCGCGACCTATGCGGCGGGAGTTGGCGTGGCGTCCCTGCTCGGCCGGCCGTCCCGCGTCAGGAGCTGACGTCGAGCTCGCCGATGTAAGGCAGCGTCCGGTAGTGGTCGTCGTAGTCGAGGCCGTAGCCCACCACCCAGACGTCGGGGATCTCGAGCCCCAGGTAGTCGACGCGGACGTCGAGGTTGCGGCGGCCCTCCTTGCGCACGAAGACGCAGGTCTTGAGCGAGGCCGGGCGGCGCGCCTGGAAGGTCTCGAGCAGGTAGGCCAGGGTCTGGCCGCTGTCGATGATGTCCTCGACGATGAGCACGTGCTGGCCCTGGACGTCGCCGTGGACGTCCATCAGCATGCGCACGGCGCCCGACTCGGCGCCCTGGTAGCTCTGGACGGCGATGAAATCGACGCGGCGCGGCACCGTCAGCCGGCGCGACAGGTCGGCGAGGAAGACGAAGCAGCCGCGCAGCACGCCGACGAGGAGGATCTCGCCCTTGCCGGCGTAGTCGCGCGAGATCTCGGCGGCGAGCTCGTCGACGCGGCGCGCGATGCGCTCCTCGCTGATCAGCGTCCTGGGTCCGGGGTCGCTCGCCGTTCCCTGTTCGTCCGCCATCTCAGTCCACCACGAAGAGCGGCACCAGCCGGAAGCGGTCGACGTCGACCAGCCCGCGGTCGGTGAGCTTGAGCGACGGGATGACCTCGAGGCCGAGGAAGGAGAGAGCCATGAAGGGGTTGGCGAGCCGCGAGCCGAGATTGCGGGCGGCCACCTGGAGCTCGCCGAAGGCGGCGGCGACCTCCTCGACCGGCCGGTCGGACATCAGCCCGGCGATCGGCAACGGCAGCAGCGCCAGCACCTGGCCGTAGATCGCCGCCGCCAGCCCGCCACCCGCTTCGGCCACCGCCCGCGCCGCGGTGGCCATGGAGAGGTCGTCGCAGCCGGCGACCACCAGGTTGTGATGGTCGTGGGCCACGGTGCCGGCGAGCGCGCCGCGGGCGAGGCCGAGGCCCTGCACGAAGCCCAGGCCCACGTTGCGGGTGTCGCGGTGGCGCTCGATCACGGCGAGCTTGGCCAGGTCGCGCTCGGGATCGGCCTCGGCGAAGCCGGCGACGAGACGCGGCGCCACGATCAGGTGCTCGGTCACGAGCTGGTCGGCGACCACGCCGATCGCCCGCGCCCGGTGCGAGCGTGCCGGGATGGTGAAGCGCAGGGCGCCGGCGTCGACGTGGACCGTGTCGCGCACCCCGCGGTCGTCCACGCCCGGCGCCTCGAAGAGGGCGACGCCGCCTTCCGCCACCAGCTCCCCCGCCACGTAGACCTGCTCGGCCCACGGCGCCCCGAGGTCGGAGAAGACCATGAGGTCGGCGCGGCGACCCGGAGCGACGGCGCCGCGGTCGCCGAGACGGTAGTGCTCGGCCGGGTTGAGCGTCGCCAGGCGCAGAGCGATGAGCGGCTCGAGGCCGGCGGCGATGGCGCGGCGCACCATGTGGTCCACGGAGCCGTCGTCCAGGAGGTCGCCGGGGTGGCGGTCGTCGGTGCACAAGCACACCCGCCGCTCGGTCCAGGTGTCGGCGAGGGGCAAGAGCGCCGCCAGGTTGCGGGCCCCCGAAGCCTCGCGGATGAACACCGTCAGGCCGCGGCGGAGCTTCTCGAGGGCCTCTTCGAGGCGAGTCGACTCGTGGTCCGAGGAGATGCCGGCGGCGGCGTAAGCGTTGAGCTCGCGGCCGCCGAGGCCGGGGCAGTGGCCGTCGATCACCCGCCCGGCGAAGGCGTCGAGCTTGGCGAGCACGTCCGCCTCGCCGGACACCACGGCGGGGACGTTCATGACCTCGGCCAGCCCGAGCACGCGGGGCTCGTCCAGGAGCTCGGCGAGGTCGGCGGCGGCGAGCGACGCCCCGGCGGTCGCCAGGTCGGTGGCCGGCACGCAGGAGGAGGCGTTGACGAAGGTGCCGAGAGGCACGCCCGCGGCGTCGCGCAGCATGAAGCGGATGCCGTCGAGGCCGCAGACGTTGGCGATCTCGTGCGGATCGGTGACCACGGTGGTCACGCCGCGGGGGACGACGGCGCGGGCGAACTCGTGCGGGGTCAACAGCGAGCTCTCGACGTGGACGTGGGCGTCGATCAGGCCGGGGCCGACGAAGCGGCCCTCGAGGTCGATCTCGGCGTCGCCGCGGTAGCCCTTGCCCACGCCCGCGACGCGGCCCCGCGCGATCGCGACGTCGGCCGCCTCGACCTCGCCGGAGTGTACGTTGACCACTCGGGCGTTCCTGAGCACCAGGTCGGCGGGGGCGTCGCCGCGGGCGACGCGGAGCAGCTCGGCGCGGTTCATGCCGCCATTCTGACACGCGGGACGTGTTTTCGCAGCCGCACTATATTTCCCCGCCCCTTCCGCCACCCCATAGGGTTATGGAATCCGCATGTTGACCGGCGGAACGTATGCGCGCTCCGCCACGTCGTGAACGGAAGGAGGCAGTTGTATGGAATCGAAGAAGTGGATGACCGCCCGGACGTGCGCAGCGGCCCTCCTGGCCTGCGCCCTCATGGTGACGCCGGCGTGGGGTCTCGAGCCCACGGACTCCGAATCGCAACTGGAGGCGAAGAAGTTCTTCACGCCCGAGCTCTACGTCGGCACCGCCGCCAGCCCCCTCGAGGAGGTGCTCGAGCGGCTGCCCAACCAGGCCGCGTGGAAGGACCTCCTGCTGGCCGCCAAAGCCGCGGGAGGCGCGGGCGAGCTCAAGGCGTTCATCGACGAGCGCTCCGGCGCCGCGACCAACGTCCTCGGCGCCTTCCCGCTCATCCCCGGCAACGGCGTGGGCAACCGCGTCACCCTCGGTGAGCTCGGCGCGCGCCTCGGCCGCGCCGTCACCGCGGTCGACCGCGAGGTGGTGGCGGCGGCGGTGCTCCACTTCGTCGCCGCCCACCAGGGCCCGCTCGGCATCGATCTGAGCCAGCTCGGCGCCGCCCGGGCCGAGCAGGTGACGCCGGAGCTGTGGCAGGTCGCGATCCCGCAGACCTTCGCCGGCGTGCCGGTGCGCGACTCGCGCCTGGTGGCGTCGATCAAGCACGGCAACCTGGTGGCGATCGGCACCGAGACCTGGGGCGACGTGCGCGGCCTCTCGCCGTCGCCGGCGATCAGCGCCGACGACGCCCTGGGCTCCGGCTTCGCCTACGCCGGCGGCCGCTCCGACGAGGACGAGCTGGTGCGCGCGCCGGCCCTCGAGATCCGGCCGCGGGCGGTGGACGGCCAGAGCCTGGGCCAGGGCTACGACCACGTGCTGACCTGGACCTGGGCCTTCGTGCGGCCGCCCGAGCACGCGGTATGGGAGGTCGTCGTCGACGCCCTGACCGGCGACGTCCTGGCCTTCGAGGACGCGAACCACTACGCCGCGGCGCAGATCACCGGCGGCGTCTACCCCCTGACCTCGACGGAGATCTGCCCCGACGCCGACACCTGCGGCGTGATGCAGAGCGACTGGCCGATGCCGTTCGCCAACACCGGCCTCGCCGCGCCCGACGACTTCACCAACAGCGCCGGCATCTTCGAGCTCGCGAGCGGCACGGTGACGACGACGCTCAACGGCCGTCACGTCAGGATCTCCGACACCTGCGGCGCGATCTCCGCGAGCGCCGCCGGCTCGATCGACCTGGGCGGCGCCAACGGCGACCACGACTGCGTGTCGCCCGGCTCGGGCGGCAACACGGCGTCGTCGCGCTCGGCGTTCTACGAGATCAACAAGATCGCCGAGCAGGCCCGCGGCTGGCTGCCCGGCAACACCTGGCTGCAGGGCCAGATCACCTCCAACGTCAACCTCAACAACACCTGCAACGCCTTCTACAGCACCTTCTCCGGCACGGTGAACTTCTACCGCTCCGGCGGCGGCTGCCGCAACACCGGCGAGCTCGCCGGCGTCTTCGACCACGAGTGGGGCCACGCCCTCGACGACAACGACTCCGGCGGCTCGCTGTCGAACACCTCCGAGGCCTACGCCGACATCGCGATGCTCTATCGCCTGCACACGTCGTGCATCGGCCACGGCTTCTGGTGGACGTCGAATCGTGGCTGCGGCACGACCGCCGACGGCACCGGCTTCAACGCCAACGAGGCGCAGACCGGCGCCGCGCACTGCGACCTCGACTGCTCGGGCGTGCGCGACGCCGACTGGGACAAGCACGCGGACCACACGCCGGACACCCCGCTCGGCTTCGTCTGCAACTCCTGCCTCACCTCCTCCGGCCCCTGCGGGCGCCAGGTCCACTGCGCCGCGGCGCCGCCGCGGCAGGCGGCCTGGGACCTGGTGGCGCGCGACCTGCCGGCCGCCGGCTACGACAACGAGACGTCGTTCATCATCGGCAACAAGCTCTTCTACCACGGCAGCGGCAACGTCGGGCTCTGGTACAACTGCACCTGCGGCAGCTCGTCGAACGGCTGCAGCACGGGCAACGCCTACATGCAGTGGCTGATCGCCGACGACGACAACGGCAACCTCAACGACGGCACGCCGCACATGGAGGAGATCTTCGCCGCCTTCGACCGCCACGGCATCGCCTGCGCCACGCCGGCGCCGCAGAACGGCGGCTGTGCGGGCGGACCGACCGCGGCGCCGGCGCTCACCGCCACGCCGGGCGGCAACCTCGTCGACCTGTCGTGGACCGGCGTCGGCGGCGCCAGCGAGTACTGGGTGCTGCGCACCGAGGGCGTGGCGGGCTGCGACTTCGGCAAGGCGCTGATCGCCGAGGTGACCGGCACCTCCTACACCGACGCCGAGGTGGCCAACGGCCGCGAGTACCACTACAACGTGGTGGCGGCCGGATCGTCGTCGGCCTGTTTCGGGCCGGCGTCGGCCTGCCAGAGCGCCACGCCCAACGGCGCGCCGCCGCCGCCACCTCCACCGCCGCCGCCGCCACCACCGCCTCCGCCTCCTCCGCCGTCGTGCGCGCCGAAGGGCGCGGCCTGCTCGGTGGACGCGGACTGCTGCTCGCTCAAGTGCCGGGGGCCCTCCGGCAACATGACCTGCAAGGGCTGAGCCCGCCGCTGACGGCGAACGCCGAGGGCCGGGGCCGGGAGGTCCCCGGCCCTTTCTCTTTGGGATAGATTCGGGCCTGGACGAAAGGAGACCGGCTCATGTCCCCACCGTGGCAGGAGGCCGTACAGGGAGCCTCCACCCTCGTCGAAATACTCCAACGCCGCGCCCGCGCCCAGGGCGGCGAGACCGCCTATACCTTCCTCTCCGACGGCGAGGAGGCGAGCGACCAGCCTACCTTCGCCGAGGTCGACCGCAAGGCCCGCGCCATCGCCGCCCGGCTCGGCGAGGTGGCCGGCGGCGACGGCGCACGCGCCCTGCTCCTCTACCCACCCGGCCTCGACTTCGTCGCCGGCTTCCTCGGCTGCCTCTACGCGCGGGTGGTCGCGGTGCCGGCTTATCCGCCGGCGTCGCGCCGCCACCTGCCGCGCCTGCACGCGATCGCCCGCGACGCGCGGCCCGCCGCGGTGCTCGCCGGCGCCGCCACCCTGCCCAAGCTGCGAGCCGCGGCCGCCGCCCTGCCCGAGCTCGCGAGCGTCGCCTGGCTCGCCACCGACACGGTGCCCGAGGCCGACTGGGACGGTCCGCCGCCCGCGGGCGACGACCTCGCGTTCCTCCAGTACACCTCGGGCTCCACCGCGGCGCCCAAAGGCGTGATGGTGACCCACGCCAACCTGGTGCACAACGAGCGCGTGATCCAGCGGCAGACGGGGCACGACGAGTCCACCGTCTTCGTGGGCTGGCTGCCCCTCTACCACGACATGGGGCTGATCGGCAACGTGCTGCAGCCGCTCTACCTCGGCATCCGCTGCGTGCTGATGTCGCCGGTCGCCTTCCTGCAGAAGCCGGCGCGCTGGCTCGCCGCCGTCAGCCGCTACCGCGGCACCACCAGCGGCGGCCCCAACTTCGCCTACGAGCTCTGCGTGCGCAAGGTCACGGCCGAGGAGCGCGCCGGGCTCGACCTGTCGAGCTGGAGCCTCGCCTTCAGCGGCGCCGAGCCGGTGCGCGCCGAGACCCTGGAGCGCTTCGCCGACGCCTTCGCCGACTGCGGCTTCCGGCGCCAGGCCCTCTACCCTTGCTACGGCATGGCCGAGACGACGCTGATGATTTCGGGCGGCCGGCGTGCCGGCGGCCGGCGATCCGAGCCCGCCGTGATCACGCCGGTGTCGGCGGCGGCGCTCGAGCAGGACCGGGCCGCGGAGCCCGAGGGGGACGACGACGTCCGCCGCGTGGTGGGCTGCGGCCGGGCCGGCTCCGACCTCGAGATCGTGATCGCCGACCCCGCGACCGCCCGGCGCCTCGACGACGGCCGCGTGGGCGAGATCTGGGTGGCGGGCCCGAGCGTGGCGCGGGGCTACTGGAACCTGCCCGAGGTCAGCGAGAAGACCTTCCGCGCGCGGCTCGCCGGCGAGAGCGAGCGCGGCCCCTTCCTGCGCACCGGCGACCTCGGTTTCCTCAGCGGCGGCGAGCTTTACGTGACCGGCCGCCTCAAGGACCTCATCATCATCCGCGGGCGCAACCACTATCCGCAGGACCTCGAGGCCACGGCCGAGCGCAGCCACCCGGCGCTGCGCCCCGGCTGCGGCGCCGCGTTCTCGACCGACGTCGGCGGCGAAGAGCGGCTGGTGATCGTCCACGAGCTCGACCGCCGCTTCGAGGGCGATCCCGCGCCGGTGGTCGACGCGGTGCGCGCCGCCGTGGCCGAGGCCCACCAGGTGCAGGTACACGAGGTGGTGCTCATCGGCACCGGCACCCTGCCCAAGACCTCGAGCGGCAAGATCCAGCGCCGCGCGGCGCTCGCCGAGCACCGCGCCGGCACCCTCGAGGTGGTCGGCCGCGGCGTTCTCGGCGGCGAGGCGGCCGGCGAGGTGCTCGGCGCCGAGCTCGAGCTCGACCGCGCGGCGCTGCTGGCGCGCGCCGGCCGCCGGCCGCTGGTCGAGGCCTTCCTGCGCGACCGCTTCGCCCGCCTCACCCGTTCGGCAGCGGCCTACGTCGACCCCGACCGTCCGCTCACCGCCCAGGGCCTCGACTCGCTGATCGCGGTCGAGCTCAAGAACGCCGTCGAGAGCCGCCTCGGCGTCCACCTTCCGCTCACCCAGCTCCTCGAAGGGCCGACGATCGCCGAGGTGGCCTCGTCGGTGCTGGCGCAGCTCGAGGCCCCCGAGGCCACCGAGCGTGCGCCGCTCGCCGCCGGCACCGCGGAAGAGAACCGGGAGCACCCGCCGTCCTACGGCCAACAGGCGCTGTGGTACCTCCACCGTCTGGCGCCCGAGAGCGCCGCCTACAACATCCGCGGCGCGGCGCGGATCGACGGCGAGCTCGACGTCGAGGCGCTGCGGCGGGCGGCCGAGGCCCTGGTGCGCCGCCATCCGGCGCTGCGCACCCGCTTCGTGGAGGAGGGCGGGGAGCCGCGCGCCCAGGTCGACGAAGCGCCGGCCTTCGACTTCCGCGTCCACGAGGGCGACGCGCGTCTCGCCGAGGAGATCCACCGTCCCTTCGACCTGGAGCACGGCCCCGTCCTGCGTCTCGCCGTCTACGTCCTGGGGCCCCGCCGGCATCTGCTGGCGTTGGTCGTCCACCACGCCGTCGCCGACTTCTGGTCCCTCGGCGTGCTCATCCGCGAGCTCGGCGAGCTCTACGGCGGCAGCGTCGAGCTCGAGCCCTTGACGCTCACCTACGCCGACTTCGCGCGCTGGCAGCGCGCCCTGATCGCGGGGCCCGAGGGCGAGCGGCTGTGGGCCTACTGGCGAGCGCGGCTCGCGGGCGGGCCGACGATCCTCGACCTGCCCACCGACCGCCCGCGTCCGCCGCTGCAGACCTTCGCCGGCGAGAGCCGGGCGATCGTTCTGGACGCCGAGCTCACCGAGCGGCTGAAGCGCTTCTCCTCCGAGCGCGGCGCCACCCTCTTCATGACCC
>DASWIG010000217.1:0-3007 GCA_036397835.1 Thermoanaerobaculia bacterium | reverse complement strand
GAAGCGCGCGTCAGGACGCTGCCGGGGAGGCAGAAGAGCGGAGGACATCGGCGTCATTCCGCCGCGACTTCGGCACCGACGCCCGCGCCGCCGGCGCGTCCGTCATCGGCAGCGAGAAGCGGCGGACGCCGTCGTGCGCGTAGAGGGCCCCGGCCACCGCGCCGGCGGTGGGCACCAGCCCGATCTCGCCGACGCCCTTGGAGCCGTAGCCGCCGTACTCGTCGGGCACCTCGACCAGGATCACGTCGATCGGCGGCGTGTCCTTGGCCTTCAGGATGCCGAGGTCGCGCAGCAGCAGCGAATCGGGACGGCCGCCGGTGCAGGGGAGGTCCTCGGAAAGCGCGTAGCCCAGGCCCATGTGCACCGAGCCCTCGATCTGGCCGGCGCACAGCAGCGGGTTGATCGCCCGGCCCACGTCGTGCGCCGCCACCACGCGCTCGAGCTTGCCGTCGTCGCCGACGATGACCACCTGGGTCGCGTAGCTGAACGTGACGTGCGTCTTCGGGTCGTCCGCGTCGCCGGCGCCGGGCTTGGTGGTGAAGTCGAGCACGCACTCGCCGTGGTACTCGCGGCCGGCAAGCGCGGCGAGGCCGCCGCCGTTGAGGTCGGCGGCGAGCTTGCGCGCGGCCTGCTGACCGGCCGCCGTCAGCAGGGCGGTGGCGCGGCTCGCTGTCGTCATGCCGCAGACCACGTCCGGATCGGCCGCCGTGCGCACCGTCATCAGCGCGGGCGAGAGCCCCGTCTCCTCGCACACCACCTGGCGCAGGATGGTGAAGAGGCCCTGGCCCATCTCGGTGTAGCCGCTGACGATCTCGAGGCGTCCCCCGTCCCGGACCCGGATTTTGAGGCGGCCGCTGTCGTCCATGCCGTTGCCGATGCCGGTGTTCTTGATGCCGCAGGCGATGCCGGCGCGGCCGGCGTGGGCCTTGTAGACGCCCTTCACCGCTTCCAGCGTCCGGCGCACGCCGCAGCTCGCGGTCATGCGCTGGCCGGTGGCGAAGGCGTCGCCCGGGCCCAGCAGGTTGCGCTCGCGGATGTCGTAGCCGTCGACGCCGACGCGCTCGGCGAGCAGGTCCATCACGCCCTCGATGGCGAACGCCGCCTGGTTGGCGCCGAAGCCGCGCATGGCGCCGCAGGGCGGGTTGTTGGTGTAGACGGTGCGCGCTTCGACGTCGACGTTGGGCACCTTGTACGGCCCGCACGAGTGGCCGGCGGCGCGCTCGAGCACCTTGGCGCCCACCGAGGCGTAGGCGCCGGTGTCGCCGACGATGCGGGCGCGCACGGCCGTCAGGCGTCCTTCGGCGTCGGCGCCCACGGTGTAGAGGAGGGTGATGGGGTGGCGCTTGGGGTGGACGCGGATCGACTGCTCGCGCGTCAGCACCGTGCGCACCGGACGTCCGAGGAGCCGGGCGGCGAGCGCCGTCTGGGCCTGGATCGAGAGGTCCTCCTTGCCGCCGAAGGCGCCGCCGTTGGTCACCAGCTCGACGTCGAGGCGCGCCGGCTCGACGCCGAGCACCGCGGCGATCTGGGCTTGGTCGTCGTGGACGCCCTGGCCCTGGGTGTAGACCTTGAGACCGCCGTCCTGGGGGACGACGAGGCAGGCTTCGGGCTCGAGAAAGGCGTGCTCGATGCGCTGGGTGGTGAAAGTCGCCTCGACCACGTGTACCGACTCTCGCAGCGCCGCGGTGGCGTCGCCGCGCCGGATCTTGCAGGTATCGAGCAGGTTGCCCGAGGGGTGTACCTGAGGCGAGTCGGGCTCGAGGGCGCGGAGAGCGTCGGTCACCGGCTCCAGCACCTCGTAGCCCACCGCGACCTTCTCGGCGGCCTGGCGGGCGCGGAACTGCGTGTCGGCGACGACGAGGGCGAGCACGTCGCCCACCGCATGGGTCGTTTCGCCCACGGCGACGAAGACGGGCCAGTCCTTGACGATGAGGCCGACGAAGCGCTCGCCGGGGACGTCGTCCGCGCTCAGCACGCGCGCGACGCCGGGCATGGCGTGGGCGGGCGCGGCGTCGATCCCGAGGACGCGGGCGCGCGGGTGCTCGGCGAGGACGACGGCGCCGTGGAGCATGCCTTCGGCCGTCATGTCGGCGACGTAGGGCTTCTCGCCGAGGGCGTGCTCGTCGCCGCGGTAGCGGTCGCTGCAACGGCCGACGCCGTCGCCGAGGGGCGCCGCCTCGCCGGTGGCGTAGAGCACGGGGCGCCGCGGCTCGTGGCGGACGTCGCCGCCGCCGTCGAGGGCTTCGGCGGCGGCCTCGACGGCGTCGAGGATGCGGGCGTAGCCGGTGCAGCGGCACAGGTGCCCGGAGAGTCCGCGGGCGATCTCGTCGCGGTCCTTCTTGCCCTGTCGCACGAGGGCGGCAGAGCGGGTGACGATGCCGGGGATGCAAAAGCCGCACTGGATGGCGCCGTCCTTGACGAAGGCCTCGGCGAAAACGCGGCGCTCCCGGTCGGAAAGGCCCTCGAGGGTGGTGACCTCGCGTCCCGCGGCGTCGGCGGCCGGGCGCAGGCAGGACAGGGTCGGGCGGCCGTCGAGCAACAGGGCGCAGCAGCCGCAGGTGCCCTGGGGGGCGCAGCCGTCCTTCAGGGAGGTGACGCCGCAGACCTCGCGCAGCACCTCGAGCAGGTGCATGCCGTCGTCATAGTCGACGGTGGCGGCTTCGCCGTTGAGCGTGAAGGTGAGCTGCGGCATGGCTTCTCCCTGATCCGGTTCCTCGAACCTGGTGAGGCGGGGCGAGGGCGTCCTGTAGACGATTATAGACCTCCGATGGTCCGGTCCGAGCCGGAACGTCGCGTTGTCTTGTGAAGGTGACGCCGGCTCCTTCTGGATTCTCTTCTCTCGCCGGCGACTAAACAACGCGAGCCCCTTGCCTGACGGCCGCGAGATCCCGCTGCCCAAGGACAGCGTCTTCGAGGAGAGGACCTCGCGGGCCCGCAAGAGCTTCAGGACCAAGGCGGCCTTTCCCGCGATCGAGGTAGGGGCCATCATCGACCTCAGCTATACGCT
>DASWIG010000216.1:0-3067 GCA_036397835.1 Thermoanaerobaculia bacterium | reverse complement strand
CACCTTGTGGTCCTTGAAGATCGAGACCACGGTTTTCTGGGCGGCCTTCGCCGCGGCCTTCTTGCCGTCCTCGACGGCGCTGGAGACGTACGACTTCATCATCTTCTCGAAGAAGATGTGGCCGAGGGTGTCGGCGGCGCTCTTGGCGTCGGCGATCACCGGCGCCAGCGTCTGCTGCACGAAACCGGGGTCCGCCTCGAGCACCTTGACGCGCCGGGCGCCCGGCGCCACGACCTTGAACTTGCCGCCGAACGCCAGGCTGCGGGCGGCGCGGAGGTGGACCTGGGCGGGGTGCTTCTCGCCGAGCTTGGCGCAGACGTGGTCGATCCTGTCCATCACGTCTTCGAGCACCCGGCTGCCGCCCAGGTAGAGCACGCTGCCCACGCGGGCGGCGAAGAGCTCGTTGACGGTCATCAGGTCGTCGTGATTCGCCGGCGGACGCACGTAGAGCTGCATCACGCCGGCGGCGGTGCTGCCGTCGAAGTTGGTGAAGCTCGCCTCCACCCGGTAGGCGCCCGGCTCCTTGAACGGGCTGCCGAAGGTGCCGATGGTGAGCCTGATCGGCTCGTAGAGGGCCTTCTGCGGCTCGAGCGACGTGGCCTTCACGGTGCAGCGCGTGTGCATGACCGGGAGGAACGGGCGCCGCTCGCCGCGCGGGTTGGTGATCGCGAGCTGTACGAAGCCCTCGTGGAGCGCCAGGCCGCCGTGGACCGTCACCACGCCGTCGCTGACGTTGCCCAGGCGCAGCTCGACGGACACCGGCTCGCCGAGCTCGAAGACTCTCTTGCGGGCGCGCACCACGAGCCGCAGGCGCGGGTCGAGGCTGCCGCGCGTCACCCGCGCGTGGTTGGTGAACCAGGCCGCGTTGCCCATCTGGATGAATCGCTCGGGGGCGTGGCGCAGGAAGAGGTTCTCGTTGTCGTCGAAACGGAAGCAGAAGCGGTCGTAGAAGTACTTGGCCTTGAGGCTGCCCTGGGGGGGCGAGGCCTGGTCCGGGTAGTTCATCCACGACAGCGCCTGGGAGCTCGCGGTCAGGCGCATCCACGGCGGCGCCGACCAGGCCACGCCGATGGGATGGGTCTTGTCGAAGGAGTGGGCGAGGTTGAAGGCGTGGCCGGTCTCGTGGATCAGGTTGAAGAAGAGCTCGCGGCGCGCCGCCTCCGCCGCCGGCGGGTTGGCCTGCGGATAGCCGCCGTCGGGCGCATGGAAGAAGGGGCTCTTGGTGAACAGCGCCGTGCCCTGGCGGTCGACGCCGCCGGGCTCGTCGATGTTGCCGTCGAACATCAAGCCGCCGAGGCCGTCGTCGCCGGCGAGCTGGGCGAGGAAGATCCACATCTTCCACTGCGGGCGGTTGGCGAAGGCTTCCCAGTGCTGGCGCATGGCGTCGTGCAGCTCGCGCTCGGACCACCGGCGGTCGTCGCCGGCCTCGGCGACGTCGATCACGTTGCCGGCCGCCGAGCGGCTGAGGAGGATGCCGGACTTGGCGAAGGCGCTCTCGAGGGTCAGCACCTCGCGTGGCAGGTTGGCGGGGCGGTCGGGGTGGGCGTGGGTGTCGTAGGGCTCGGCCTCGGGCGCGCCGTCCTCGCGGTCGACCTCGACCTCGATCTGGCGGAAATAGGTCGACGTCTGGGTGGCGGTGAAGGGACCGTGCCGTCGTCCCGACGCGGCCACGAAAGTTACGGTGGCGGTCGGGGTCGCGAGGCCGCCGCCGGCCAGCGAGATCTCGAGACGTTCGACGCGCTCGCCGGTGCCCGGCCACACGGCGCTGAAGCTCTCGACCACCAGGTCGCGGCCGCCGCTGGCCGCCACGTCGTTCGCGGTCACCCTGCCGATGAGGTGGGTCGCCGGTTGCGTGCTCTCGCTGACGGTGGCGCTGACTACGTGCAGGGGGTCGGTGCCGTCGACGTCGACGTGGAGGGTGAAGCGCAGCTCGAGGGCGCCCGGCGCCGCCGGCGCCTCCGACTCGTCGATGAAGATCGGGCCGGCGAGGTCGTGGAGGGTCGCCGGCTCGAGCGGGGTCGCCGTGGCGTCGCTGGCGACCACGCTGTCACCGGCGCCGCCGCCGTACACGTAGCGGCCGCTCCACTGGAAGCGGGACTCGGACGGGGAGGGCGACGGGGACTCAGACGTCGGGTTCGACACCAGGGGCCTCCTGATCCGCGCCGGCGAGCTCGCGCAGGAGCGCCGGCGCCGTGGGCAGACGTTGAGCGTCGGCGCGCACGGCGCCGTGATGGGATTCGAAGGTCAGCCGCAGCTCCGGGTCAGCCTCGAGGTAGGAGCGGGCGGCGTCGCAAAGGGTCTGGAAGCACTCGCGCGCGGTGAACGCCACCAGCACTTCGCCGGGCGGCGGCACCGCCATCCGGGCGTTGGGCGGGATCAGCGGGTAGGGAACGTAGACGGTGCCGGCGTCGCCGAGGAGGTGGGCGAGACGTCCGTAGAAGTCGAGGAAGCTCGGGTCGGCCGAGCGGACCTTCACGATGACCGGTTCCATGGAGTGGGCTCCTGGACCGGGATTATATGGGATCGTCCGTTTGCACGTTCCCGGATCCGCGGCTCCGCCTCGGAGGAAAGGCCGTCGCGTTCGGGTCCGCGGATCTGCGGCCAGTCGGCGGCCCCGGCGGCCGCCGCGAGGAGAAGGGCCAGGAGGAGGACGGAGGGGCGCAGTCGAACGCTCATGGCCGCTTTCTAGCAGCGGGCGCCGGCGTCCGGCTATCGAAATCGTGCTCGATTAGATCGACAGGTCTTCGACCGTCCGCGCCTCGTGGACCTGCTCGAGGATCTCGTAAAGACGGCCGAGGTCGTCGATCGCCTCGAGCTTCTCCTCGAGGCCCGCCGGAAGCGAGCGGAAGCAGTGCCTCGCCAAGAGCACGATCGCTTGGCGGGTGGCGATGAGCTTTCCCCTGGCCTCGCCTGCGGCCAACCCCTTGGCCTCGCCTGCGGCCAGCCCCTTGGCCTCGCCTGCGGCCAGCCCCTTGACCTCGCCTATCGCCTCGCGCTCCGCCAGTGCCTCTTCCCACGTCACAGCCATTGCCTGTACCTCCACGCCACGTTCCCGTGCCAATTCCTC
>DASWIG010000215.1:0-4924 GCA_036397835.1 Thermoanaerobaculia bacterium | reverse complement strand
CTTCTTCTGCTAGAGTCCCGGCCCTGCCATGGACGAGATCATCCTGCGCGGCGCGCGCGAGCACAACCTCAAAGACGTCACCGTCCACATCCCCCGCAACCGGCTGGTCGTGGTGACCGGGGTCTCCGGGTCCGGGAAGTCCTCCCTGGCCTTCGACACCCTCTTCGCCGAGGGCCAGCGGCGCTACGTCGAGTCGCTGTCGGCCTACGCCCGGCAGTTCCTGCAGCAGATGGAGAAGCCCGACATCGACGCCATCGACGGGCTCTCGCCGGCGATCTCCATCGAGCAGAAGTCGGTGTCGAAGAACCCGCGGTCGACCGTCGGCACGGTGACCGAGATCCACGACTACCTGCGCCTGCTCTACGCCTCGATCGGCGTGCCCCACTGCCCGAGCTGCGGCCAGGAGATCCGGCCCCAGACCGTCCAGCAGATGGTCGACCGGGTCATGGCGCTGCCCGAGAAGACCCGCGTCGAGCTCTACGCGCCCTACGTGCGCGGCAAGAAGGGCGAGTACAGGAAACAGCTCGCGCAGATGGCCCGCGAGGGCTTCGTCCGCGCCCGCGTCGACGGCGAAACCGTGGACCTCTCGGGCGAGCCGCCGGCGCTCGACAAGCAGAAGAAGCACACGATCGACATCGTCGTCGACCGGCTGGTGGTCAAGCCGGGGGTCGAGCAACGCCTCGCCGAGTCCGTCGAGACCGCGCTCAAGGTCGGTGGCGGCCTGGTGGTGCTGGCGCCCCAGGGGCAGCGCGAGGAGACGCTGTCGCGCAACTACGCCTGCACCGACTGCGGCACCAGCCTGACCGAGATCACGCCGCGGCTTTTCTCGTTCAACAGCCCCTACGGCGCCTGCTCCCAGTGCTCGGGCCTGGGCACGCTGCGCGGCGTCGACCCCGACAAGCTGGTGAGCGACCCCGAGGCCTCGATCGTCGGCGGCGCCATCGGGCTCTTGAAGCCGGGCTCGTCGTCGTTCCAGGCACGGATGGTGGAGAACCTCGCCGAGGCCTTCGGCTTCTCCATGAAGACGCCGTGGAAGAAGCTGCCGAAGAAGGCGCGCGACATCCTGCTCTACGGCAGCGGCGAGGAGGAGATCAAGTTCACCTTCAAGGGCAAGCGCTCGAGCTACCAGTGGCACGGCAGCTTCGAGGGCCTGGTGCCCCGCCTCGAGCGGCGCTACCGCGACACCGAGTCGGCGGTGGCGCGCACCGAGATCGAGAAGTACATGTCGATCCACGGCTGCCCGGCCTGCAAGGGACGCCGGCTGCGGCCCGAGGCCCTGGCGGTCACCGTGGGCGGGCGCGCGATCGACGAGCTGGGGCGGATGCCGGTCGCCGACCTGCTCGCGGTCTTCGCCGGCCTCGAGCTGACGGAGCGCGAGCGCTCCATCGTCGCCAAGGTGCTGCAGGAGGTCGAGGACCGGCTCGGCTTCCTCGACGACGTGGGCGTGGGCTACCTCACCCTGGAGAGGTCGTCGGCCACGCTCTCGGGCGGCGAGAGCCAGCGCATCCGTCTCGCCACCCAGATCGGCTCCAAGCTGATGGGGGTGCTCTACGTGCTCGACGAGCCGTCGATCGGCCTCCACCAGCGCGACAACGACCGCCTCATCAACACCCTGCGCGGCATGCGCGACCTCGGCAACTCGGTGCTGGTGGTGGAGCACGACGAGGAGACGATCCGCGCCGCCGACTGGGTGCTCGACCTCGGCCCGGGCGCCGGCATCCACGGCGGCGAGGTGGTGGCGCAGGGCACGCCCGAGGACCTCGAACGCAACCCGAAGTCGCTCACCGGCAAATATCTCTCGGGCGAGCTCATGATCCCGGTGCCCGATCGCCGTCCGCCCGAGGCCAAACGCTTCCTCACCGTCAAGGGAGCGCGCCACAACAACCTGAAGAACGTCGACGCCGCCTTCCCGCTCGGCCGCCTGACGGTGGTCACCGGAGTGTCGGGCTCGGGCAAGTCGAGCCTGGTCAACGACATCCTGCACAAGGCCCTGGCGCAGTACTTCTTCCGCGCCCAGGAGCGCGCCGGCGAGCACGACCGGATCGTCGGCCTCAAGGAGCTCGACAAGGTGATCTCGATCGACCAGAGCCCGATCGGCCGCACGCCGCGCTCGAATCCGGCGACCTACACCAACGTGTTCAACCAGATCCGGAGCCTGATGGCGAAGACGCCGGAGGCGCGCGTGCGCGGCTACCAGCCGGGGCGCTTCTCGTTCAACGTGGCGGGCGGGCGCTGCGAGGCCTGCTCGGGCGACGGTCAGATCAAGATCGAGATGCACTTCCTGCCCGACATCTACGTGACCTGCGAGGTCTGCGGCGGCAAGCGCTACGACCGCGAGACGCTGGCGGTGCGCTACAAGGGCCTCAACGTCGCCGAGATCCTCGACCTGACGGTGGAGCAGGCGCTCGAGGTCTTCGCGCACATCCCGCCGATCGAGCGCATCCTGAGGACGATCGACGACGTCGGCCTCGGCTACATCCGGCTCGGCCAGCCGGCGACGACGCTCTCGGGCGGCGAGGCGCAGCGCGTGAAGCTGGCCACCGAGCTCGCCAAGCGCTCGACGGGCCGCACGCTCTACCTGCTCGACGAGCCCACCACGGGCCTGCACTTCGACGACGTCCACAAGCTGCTCGAGGTGCTCCACCGGCTGGTGGACCTGGGCAACACGGTGATCGTGGTGGAGCACAACCTGGAAGTGATCAAGACCGCCGACTGGCTGATCGACCTCGGCCCCGAAGGCGGCGCCGGCGGCGGCCGGGTGATGGTGGCGGGCACGCCCGAGAAGGTGGCGAGGACGAAGGGGAGCTTCACCGGCCAGTACCTGGCACCGGTGCTCTCGCGGCACAAGAAGGCGCGTGCCGCCGCGTCGTAGGTAAATCGAGCGGGCAGAGTTGTGCTATCCTTTGAAGGAAGAGGGACCTCTGAACGCGAGCGTCTATTCCATGCCAACAGTCTACGTCGAGACCACCATCCCCAGCTATCTGACGAGCCGACCGAGTCGAGACCTCGTTGTCGCTGCGCACCAGCAGCTTACGCACGACTGGTGGAGTACCGCTCGACCAGATCTCGATGCCGTCGTCTCCGAAGCTGTTCTCGATGAGATCCGTGCGGGAGATCCGGAGATTTCGGCTCGTCGCCTCGAGATCGTTCAAGGTCTGCCGATACTCAGCTTTAACGACGCCGTCAAGTCGTTGGCCAAAATCTACTCAAGACGCTTGGGACTTCATCCGGACGCCAGCACGGATATCATTCATATTGCTTTTGCCGTAGCGTACGAGATCGACTATCTGGTGACCTGGAACTGTAAGCACATCGCCAATGGCCACGTGATTCGACGACTTCAAGAAGTCAATAAGAAAGACCGTAGAGCCACGCCTGTCATCGTTACCCCTGAGGAGATGCTCGATAAGCCAATTGGAGAGACATCATGACGGACGACCCCATCGTCGAAGAAGTACACCGCACCCGCGCCAAGCTTCTCGCTAAATGTGACGGCGACCTCGACCGGTACATGGATCGGTTGCAGAAACTCGAGAGTGACGAAAGCGGTCTGCTTGTCAAAAGCGTTGAGGATCTGAAGGTCAAGACCAAGACCCCCGTTTGATGAGTGGAGTCTAGGTCTAGGATCCGGCTTCATGAAAACAAGAGAGCTGATCAACCTCGGATTCGGCAGCCGCGAGCTCGCCGACGCGGCGATCGCGGCTGTGGCGGCCGCGGCCAAAGCCGGCATGAAGAAGACGGCGCTGCGCCGCCGGGTCCAGGAATTGGCGGCGGGCCCGGAGGCCTTCGTGGAGGTCGAGCACTTCGGCGAGATCGCCGCGAAGCTCGTCGACCGCGGCGCCAACGAGAGCGACGCGTTCGTGCCGGGGCGCTCGCCGGCTCCCTACCGGCAATGGGAGGCGGTGCGCCAGATGGAGAACGCCTGCGCGCTGCCGGTGGCGGCGCGCGGCGCGCGGCCAGAAACCTAACGTGCTTGTGATACTCTCAAGCTGGAACATGTACTGCGAGCCAGGGAGTTCGACGCGATAATCCCAACACGTGCGCAACCGCCTACGCTCTTACCGCGATAGCGCACAAATCTACAGATGCGGTTAAGCGATGCGTCAATCCAGAAACGAGACGGCCAAGCAACACGCGAGAGGGCGGCAACTGGGCCTCGAAAGTCAGAAGAAGGGGCGGACATTCGAAGAGAAGGTTGCCCATCTATACCGCCTGCTGCATTACGATGTACAAGCCGGCAGGGTCTTTTCAGCTCGTCAAGTCGACCTCTTTCTAAAGGGAAAATTTGGAGATCTGAATATTTGCAGGGCAATAGAGTGTAAGGCCGGGCCAGTTCGTACAGAGCATCTCGATGACTTTCTGCTAAAGCTCCAGCTTGTTCGGCATGAATATCCGACAGCACAAGGGACGATAGTTTCTGGGGTCTCCTTTACCGACGCAACAACCACGCACGCAAGCCGAATTGGCGTTCAGTTAATTACATATTCAGATTTATCAGCACAGCTCTTCGATGGCAATGCGTACGCGCGTGAACTCGTTGCGGAGTGTGAAACTAACACACGATACCGACTAACTAACTATATGCTCACGCCAGAAGTCCTGCTTTTCATCTATTACAGTATAGATATTGAGGTCGTCTATGCACTTCTTGAAGATATACTTGTATCTAAGTACACACCGGAAGTGTCTGAAAATGCCCTCGTGTGTCTATATGGCTTAAAGAGGCGGGCTTTGTTTGAAAGGAAAAAGATCGCCAAGCTAGAGATTCGACTTCCCACAAACGTGAACTTAGCTCGCTGCGCTCGCGAACGGTGATATCCTTGCTCTGCGCAACAAGCGGAGCTCCGTGTAGGGCAGGCTCCGCCTGCCGATTCACGCGATCCGTGGCAGAATCGTCAGGCGCAGCCTGACCTACACGTAAGAC
>DASWIG010000214.1:0-3305 GCA_036397835.1 Thermoanaerobaculia bacterium | reverse complement strand
CACCTGGAGCCCTTCCAGCCCTTCGTCGGCAAGACCTGGAAAGCCCTCGTCGACCCGGAGAAGGGCGTCCACGACGTGGCGCGCTGGGAGCTCGCGCTGGGCGGTCAGGTCGTCCGCATCCTCCACTCGGTCGGCGACGGCGCTTACGGTGGCGAGACGATCGTCACCTGGGACCGCGAGAAGGAGTCGCTCGTCTACTACTACTTCACGACCGCCGGCTTCTACACCCACGGCACCTTCCGCGTCGACGAGGAGGGAAGACTCCACAGCCGCGAGGTCGTCACCGGCAACGAGGCCGGCATCCGCGAGGTCGAGGCCACCCAGGAGCTGCTGAGCGATGGCCGCATGCGCGTCCGCACTCGGATGCTGCGGGGCGAGGAGTGGGAGGACCGCGGCGAGGTGATCTACGTCGTGGCGCCGGACGCCGCGGTCGTCTTGCCGTGACGGAGCAGAACGGTCGCCGCCCGCCGCCCGTCGACGATCGGAAACGCGAAGACGCCTGGCGACGCTCGAATCGGGACTACCTACAGGCTCAATTCGCCGGCAAGTGGGTGGTGCTTGAAGGCGACGAGATCATGGCACACAGCGTTAACGCGGCACGGGCTGTTGAAGAGGCCAGAGCGAAGGGCGTCGCGGTTCCGTTCGTCTTCTACGTCGAGCCTCCCCGTCAGCCCGGAGTCGTTCGGATCGGACTGTAGGGCGTGACGACGTGACGACGGTCTCCTACGTCCATCAATTCGCCTACGGCTACGACGAGGACGGGAGACGTCTACCTCTGCTGAAGCTTCGTCTCGCGAACGGCACAGATTCCGCGTTGATGGTCGATGTGGAGGCTGCGCTGGATTCCGGAGCCAAACGGTCGCTCCTCGATGGACGTTTTATGTGACACCCGCTCCGTGACTCGCGTCAATCAACAGCCACTGGTCCGGGTAATGACGGCGGATGTCTTGCCACTGCATGGTCCGGCCTCCGAGGCAACGATAGCACGGTGCCGGGAGCCGTGAAGCCGCGGTAAGATCGTCCGATGAAGCTCGTCGACGTCGGAGACGTCCGCTCCTGGTACGAAGGCTCGGGCAACCTGGGCCAGCTCGTGGCCACCATCGGCCGCCGCGACGTCGACCCCGACTTCGTCAGCGACACCCTGGGCCTGCCGCTCCACCTCGCGCTCGTGGTCGAGCGCCTCGCTGAAGACGGCGAGCTCGCCGCCGCCACCTTCGACTCGATCCCCTTCTA
The DNA here is from genome assembly GCA_036397835.1 of Thermoanaerobaculia bacterium. Classification (GTDB taxonomy): domain Bacteria; phylum Acidobacteriota; class Thermoanaerobaculia; order Multivoradales; family J023; genus DASWIG01. The sequence continues at coordinate 2,072 of DASWIG010000214.1, read as the reverse complement.
CAGCCTCTGCCGCGGGCTCTTCCTGCCGCTGACCGGCATGTCGCCGGAGAAGGCGGCGCAGATCTTCGGCGTCAAGGTGGCGCCGCCGCCGGGCAGCGCCGAGCGCCAGGAGCTGCTCGCCCGCTTCATGGCGCGCGACCTCGGCCTCACGGTGACCCAGAAGCTGGGATGCCTGCTCGGCGATCCCTTCGAGGGACGCCCGAGCACCTTCAAGCGCGAGAGCCTCCTGCGCCTGCTGGGCTCGGTGCAGATGAGGACGCGCCGCGAGCTGCTCGACCGCCTGACGATCGTCGGCGACGTGGCCGTGCTCTTCGCCGAGAGCCGTCCGGCGCACCGCCGGGAGCCGGCGCTCACCGCCGCCGAGGCGCTCGCCTCCCTGCGCCTCGTGCCCGACCTGCGGCGCACGCTCCAATTCGACCTCCTGCGCTCGCTGCTCGAGCGCTGCGGCAAGGTGGAGGCCTTCTTCCTCGCGCGGCTCATGCTCGGCAAGGCCGGCCTGCGCTACGAGGGCGACCTGGTGGCGCGGCTGATCGGCGAGCGCTACGGCGTCGACGCCGAGCAGGTCGCCCACGCCATGGCGCTCACCGACTCCTTCCGGGTGGCGCGGCTGCTCGAGGCCCACGGCGCCGACGGCCTGCGACGCATCCAGCTCCAGCCGCTGGTCGCCGTACGGCCGGCGCTGGCCGCCGGCGGCACCGAGACGCTGAAGAAGTTCCCCGTGTGGGTCGAGCGCAAGTACGACGGCATCCGCCTCATGCTCCACAAGACCACCGACCGGCTCGGCTCGGTGCTCACCGGGGCCTACAGCCGCGGCCGCCGCGACTACCTCGAGCAGGTGCCCGGGCTCGCCGCCGTGATCAAGGCCCTGCCGGCGCGCGCGGCGATCGTCGACGGCGAGCTCCACGGCACCCTGGTCGGGCTCGACGGCGTGCGTCCGGCCACGGTCTACGAGCTCTTCGGCGCCATGAACGGCGAGGCCAGCCGTCCGACGAACCTCAAGTTCGCGGCCTTCGACCTCATCTACCTCGACGGCCAGGACCTGACGGACCGCCCGCTCGCCGAGCGCCGCCAGCGTCTGCAACTGCTGCTGGCGCCCCTCCAGGGCTACCCCTTGCCGATCGCCGTCGCCCTCGCCGAGGGGCAGATGGCCGAGTCGATGGACGACGTCAACCGTCTCTACCAGCACTTCCGCTCCCAGGGCTACGAAGGGGTGATCACCAAGGACCTGAAGTCCCCCTATCGGTTGGCGGCGCGCGATCCGGCGTGGCTCAAGAAGAAGCCGTCCGTCACGCTCGACCTGGTGCTCCTGGGGGCGGTGCTGGCGGTGACCACCAAGGAGAAGACCGGGATGTTCGGCTCCTACGTCATCGGCGCCCGGCTCCCCGACGGCTCCTTCGAGGACGTCGGCGACGTCGCCGGCGTCGACCAGGTGCGCGACGCCGAGATCCGGCAGCTCATCATGAGCGAGGGGCTGCTCACCGGACGCCGCATCGAGCGTCAGAGCGCTTCGGGCGTACGGCCGGGCTTCGAGCTGGCGCCGCACGTGGTGGTGGCGGTGCGTTTCGAGGGGGTGATCCGCGATCCCGCGTCGGGGCGTCTCACCCTGCGCGATCCCAAGCTGGTGGCGACCCGCGCCGACAAGGCCGCCCACGAGGCCGACGCCGTGAAGGCGATCGAAGAGCTCTACCTGAAGCAGAAGTTCGGCTGATTCCGTCATGCCGTAGGGATCATGATGCGCGACGTCACCTCCATCGCCCGGTCCTTCGCCGTGCCACGCCTTGCCCCCTTCATCGCTACTCGGGACGGCCTCCCGACCGATTCCCCGGCTCCGCCGCGGTGAATGCCGCTGTGATGCGCCGACGCACGTCGGCCACCACCTCCGGCACCTCCGGCGTCTTGCCCGCGGCGCCCAGGATCTCCACGGCGTCGAGGCTCGTCGACCGAAGCGGCAAGGGGGCGTCGACGCCGGCCTTTCATTTCTTGCCTCCGTAGACCGTCTTGAAGTACCGCTCGAATTGCGCCACGGCCCGGCGCATTCCCTGGAGGCGTTCCGCGATGATGGTCGCCAGCCG
>DASWIG010000213.1:0-1672 GCA_036397835.1 Thermoanaerobaculia bacterium | reverse complement strand
ACGCTGGGATCCGTGCGGGGGGCCGCCAGCAATGGCGGTCCTACCGCGACATTCACGCGATCCGTGGCAGAATCGTCAGGCGCAGCCTGACCTACACGTAAGACGTCTATTTTCAGATAGTTGTGCAGTTTCCGAGACGTGAGCTTAGCACCTCTGGTCTGGCCGCCGGCAATGCTCTTTCGACGGCGAGCCGAGGGGGCGGACACGCTCAGCCGGCCCACACCAGGGTTCCAGCGGCGAGACGTTCGCCGGGAGCTTCGCCGACGCGAAGGCGAGGATCGTCGAGAGGTTCGAGAGGCAGTACCTGACGTGGGTGATGTGCGAGTGCGGCGGCAACGTGACGGCGGCCGCCCGTCGCGCCGGCAAGGAGCGGCGGTCGCTGGGCAAGCTGCTCAAGAAGCACGGGATTCGGAAAGGCTGCTCATCGACGAACGCCACCTGAGCTCGCGTTCCGGTGATGCCGTCGGCGTCTCTGACGAGGGGAATTCCTGACTCGGGATCAACGCGCGGCGCCCCGCGGCAGGCGGACGAGGAAGTGCTCGACGCGGAAGCTCAGTCCCTCCGGAGTCAACGACGACGCGCGAAACCGGGCGCGCGTCGCGGACGGCGGCGAGGCGACCTCCTCGACCGCGACGCCCCGGGGCTCCAGGCATTTCCGCCGGTAGGCCTCCGGCCAGTCGGAAATGTCCGCGTCGGTGAGCATGACCACCGCGCCCGCCGCCACGTCCGGCGTCCAGTAGCCCGCCACCTGGCGGTAGGCGTCCTCGGAGCCCGGACGTCCCCAGATCTTCACCTCCACGATCCCCACCTCCGCCGAGCCGTTGCGGCGCAGCTTGAGGTCGGTGCGTCCGGCGGCCTGCTGAGCCTCGCGCTCGACCTGCCAACCCAGCAAGCCGAGCCCCAGCGCCAGAAAGGCCGTGAACACGGACTCGGGGACCAGCCGTTTCTGCCCGGCCTTCGCTCCCGGACGGAAGAAGTCGGCGCTGGCGGCGAAGAGCTGGGCGAGGAGCGTCGCGAGGTCCCGCCACAGACGCTCGGCGAAGCCGGGTGCCGGGGGCGAGATCGCGGGCAAGCCCAGCAGGCCCGCCACCGGATAGACGACGAGCGGGTCGTCGGAGATGGCGGAACCGTCGATCCGGACGACGCCCGCCGCCTCGAGAAGCTGGAGCACGTCGGCGACCGTGAGCCGCAAGGCCCCACCCGAGGTGCGGCACACCTCCTCGATCGTCGCGCGCTCGATTTCGCCGGGTCGCGCCCGTATCAACTCCCAGACGCGCTGCGGGATCCGTGACAGCGCCGGATCCGAGAACGCCTCGACCACGTCGCTCAGGAACTCGCCGTAGCGAGTCTGGAAGCGGGTGTAGGCGTGCGCCACGTCGCGCTCGGACGGCGACGCGACAGGCCACAGCTCCTGGAGGCCGTAGGTCAGGAGCGCGGGGTTGCCACCGCCGGCGAGGACGAGGGTCGCAAGCACGTCGTCAGCGAGGGCCTGGCCCCGCTCCGCGAACGGCAGCGCCAGACGCCGGGCTTCGTCGTCCGTGAAGGGGCGCATCCAGAAACGGGCGGCGCGCGACAGGAAGCTCGAGCCCAGCACGTCGCGAAAGACGAACGCGCCGAGAGTCCCTACGGCGAGAATGCCGAGCTGGGGAAAGGACCGACGCGCGGTCTCGAG
>DASWIG010000212.1:0-3505 GCA_036397835.1 Thermoanaerobaculia bacterium | reverse complement strand
TGGTCCTCGATATCGGCCGCCGCCATGGCGTCGGGCGCCTCGAAGTCCGGGCTCCGGACGGTGCTCAGGAAGTCCCGCGCGTAGCGCAGGAGCACCCGAGGGTCGGCGATCGAGATCGCCGAGTCCAGCCCGAGGAAGAGCGCGGCCGTGCCGCGGCCGATCGCCTCGAAGGTCTTGCGCACCCGGAGGAGCAAGCGGTACAGGTCCGCGACCTCCACGTCCCGGCGCTCCCGGATCAGGGCCTCCTTGCGGAGCTCCTTCCGGTATACCTTCTCGGCGGCTTCGACCTCGTCGCGGCCCCGCTCGAGCAGGCGCACCCAGACGACCTGGAACCACGCCAGCATCTCCGCGGAGAACGACTCTCCGTCCGTCAGCACCTCCGCCGCCTGCCGCCGGTGGATCTCCGCCACTTCCGCGGCGAAGGTCCGGACCGACGCGACGACGTCGGGGACGAACCTCAACACTCTCGACACTGTCTTCAACATACAAGGCTCCTTTCTTGTTCCGCACGGCGTTTCCGCCGGCGGAGTTACGGTTTCGAGCCGGATCATCCGGCTCATCTGCGACGGCCGCCGAACCATTCGGCGCCCGTCGAGGCACATCATGGGCCGGTCGGACGCCCTTGTCGAGATCACTTTTTGATCGGTTGCCCATCACTTTTTGATCGGTCGGCGGCGCGCCCGCCTCCGGCAGGCCGGATTCGTGGCGTCCTGAGCCGCTCAGAGGGCGATGGAGGGCGAGAACGTCGCGTCCTGAGACTCTCAGGGGACGACGACGGCGGCGTCCATCGCCTCCTGAGAGTCTAAGGACGAGATTTTTCGACGAAAATCGTGTCCTTAGAGTCTCGGCGGACGATGGCGGGCCGCGAAATCGCGTCCTGAGACTCTCAGGAGCCGATGAACGGGCGATTCATCGCCCGCCGAGCAGGGGGGACGTCCGGCGTTTCCGGGCGGGACAGCCGCCGAGCGTCTCGGACGGGGACGGCGTAGGCGTCCGTCGGCCGCTGAGCACCTCGGCGACGGACGTGGCCGGCGTCCATCGTCGTCCGAGCGTCTCAGGGGACGACGGAGCTGGCGTCCATGGGGCGGTGAGCGGCTCAGCAGCGGGCGTCGGGCGTCCTCACCGCCCTCCGGCGTAGGGGCGGCCCCCCGTGGCCGCCCGGAGACGCGCCAGCGTCTCCTTGAGGTCGAAGACCGTCTGCTGCCCAGGTTGTCCTACGTCAGGCGACCCGATAGAGTCGACGTACGACGGACTCCCGATCGATGGAGAAGCGCATGACCACGGTCACCATCTCACCGAAGTTCCAGGTCGTCATCCCGAGCGAGATCCGCAAACGCCTGAAGCTCGAGCCGGGCCAGAGGGTCCAGGCCGTAGCGTACGAGAACCGCATCGAGCTGATCCCCCTGCGACCGATGACCGAGCTGCGGGGGTTCCTCCGCGGCATCGACACCACCGTTGAGCGCGAGAAGGACCGCGTGTGAACGTCGTCGATTCGTCGGGCTGGCTCGAGTACCTGGCCGACGGCCCGAACGCCCAGTTCTTTGCGCCGGCGGTGGAGGACGTGGCTGCTCTGGTCGTGCCGACCATCTCCCTCTACGAAGTTTTCAAGCGCGTGCTCCAGCAGGCGGACGAAGGGCGCTCGCCGGCGGCGGTCTGCGGGCGGTGGAGGCCCGGATGCACCCAGGCCTCGGAAGAGGACCTCAGGCGGCGTCAGCGAGAAAGACGTCCGGGTCGACCTCGATCCGCCTGACGGAGAGATCGAGCTCCCGGACGCCTCGTATCGCCTCACGGATGGCCTGGTCCATCGAGGTCGCGGCCAGGTGTACACAGAGAAGAGGAGTGCCATTCGCCACGGCTGACGAAACGTGGCCCTCGAATCGTTCGAAGAGCCGTTCGTCGTCTTCCTCGGACGTCGGGGCTTCCAAGACGAGCTCGAAGTGGTAGGTCTTCATGACGCTCCTAGCGTTGTGGTCCTTATGCTCAGTGTTGACAACGATCCACTGTCCGTCGCAGGTCTCGAGCATGAGCCTCGGGGATCGCTGGCGTTCCGTAGACGGTGAACCTGCACCCATCAGAGGCTCGCCGGGGGCAGAATAGCTTACCCCATGCGTGTCCCTTGCCTCGTGCCCTCTCCAGGTGCCATCCATTGCTCAGCGCGTAGGCAATGGCAGCGCGGATCTCTTTGTTCTGGTGTTTGTCTGCCATCTGCTGCCGCCATACCCGCCTGACGATTTGACCATCAGACTGGTGGTCTGTCAACTCGGACCGTGTGCGGCGACCGGGTAGGCCCCACAGTCACAGGCTCAGCAAAATCCCCGACGCCGGCGCCTTCATCATCCGCTCGACGGCGAACAGATACCACGCGAGCTGACGGTGGTAGCGCTGCGCCAGGTCGGCGGCGTCGACGTCGGTCTTGAAGTCGACGACGGTCCAGCGTTCGCCGTCCTCGGCGAAGAGCAGGTCGATCGTCCCTTCGACGATGCGGTTGCCCTCCCAGCGCAGCACGAACGGCGCCTCACGGTGGCAGCGTGCGGCGGACGCGGCGCGGCGCATCACCGGGTGGGCGAGGGCGCGCGAGACGCACTCGCCGGCGGCGGCGACCTCGTCGGCGCCGGCGTCGAGCATGCGGCCGTGGAGCTCGGCGAGACGGCGGATCTCGTCGTCCGAGTCGGCGAAGCCGACGTCGCGCAGCACGGTGTGGACGAGGGTGCCGAAGCGGATCCCCGCGGGGCGTCCGGGCGCCCTCGGCAGCGTCTCGACGGCGATCTCGGCGGCGTAGTCGGGCGGCGGCTCCTCGGCCTGGGTGACGATCGTCAGCTCGACGCGGGGGACGCTGCCGTCCTCCCGCGCGTCGCGCTCGGAGCTGCGCCATTCGTGGTAGGCGACGCTCCCCTCGTCGACGCCCGCCGGGTCGTCTTCGGAGAGGATCTTCTCGCGGCGCACCCCGAAGTCCCCCTCGACGCCCAGGCGCAGGGCCCGCGGGTCCCACCAGACGACGCGGTGGTCGCCGGTCCGTGGACGGTGGAGGCCGGGGCGCACCGAGGCCTCGGGCTCGCCCGCCTGGCGGTCGGTGCGCTGGAGCACCGTCGTCTCGCCGAACGGGGGGCAACCCGGCGCCGGCGAGGAGTCGCGGAAACGGCCCGCCTCGGGGTAGATCGCCTTGTTGAGCGGGCTGGCCCAGCCGCCCGCGTAGGGCTCGTCGCCCACCGCCGGCACCACCAACAGATCGCGGGCGCGGGTGGCGGCGACGTAGGCGAGGCGCACGCCCTCGGCGGCGTCGCGCGCGCGCTCGAGATCGGCGGCGTCGTGGAGCTCCCAGGGCGTGCAGCCCAGCAGCCGCTGGGCGCACAGGCCGCGCTCGGCATCGACGTAGAGGCCGGGCTCCTCGCGGGCGAGGCGGGCGGTGACGTCGGCGAGGACGACGATCGGGAACTCGAGGCCCTTGGCGGCGTGGGCGGTCATGATCCGTACGCCGTCGGCGCCCTCCTCGAGCACCGGGCTCTGG
>DASWIG010000211.1:0-19177 GCA_036397835.1 Thermoanaerobaculia bacterium | reverse complement strand
TTGCTCTGCGCAACAAGCGGAGCTCCGTGTAGGGCAGGCTCCGCCTGCCGATTCACGCGATCCGTGGCAGAATCGTCAGGCGCAGCCTGACCTACACGTAAGACGTCTATTTTCAGATAGTTGTGCAGTTTCCGAGACGTCGAGGGGTTAGGCGGCGTCCTCAGGTTCGGTTGCGAGGTGCGCGCTTGCGAACAGCGGCGCCCCCTGAAACCACTCCGTGGCTCCGCTAGGAACAGCGATGGCGTCCAAAACGGCAGCTGTGAGCTCTAAGACGGAAGTGTCGGCTTTGGGAAGACTGTTGCGAAGGCCCGCAAAGAGACCGCGCTGGACGGCGTGAAATACAACCATTCGGGCCTTTTCGTGAATCACGCTGCCCATCTTGAAGCCTGAGTCATACCCTCGCTTGCAGACCTCCACGTCGTAGGACGTGAATTCAGCGCAGGGAGCGGCCGTATGGCAGCACCAAGAGCATCCCTTCTTGCATGCGACCGGAGGGCTGTCCGGGTGGCGAACCTTCCGCGTCATTCGCTCGGCGAATCCAGCGGCGTTCTCAATGAAAGCGAGCGCGGCGCGGTCCGGCTCCGACCCCTGCACAATTTTGGAGACTGCATCGGTTTCGGCATCGCTGAGCTGATTCGAAAAGGCCGTGAGCTTGAGCTCTGACGCCTCGTCCGTCGGTTCGATCAATGGCCGCGTCATTTGATGTACCGGTAGTCGATTCCGAGCCGCGGGTGCGGGGAACCCTCACCCCCAGCCCCTCAGCCGAGCCGCCCGGCCACGAGAACGGCGGGTAGTACTCTCCCGGACACGTCGATAGCGCCCTGTAAACTACTATCAGCGCTCTGCACGGTCAAGTGTCCTTTGGAACTTTCTGATGGCACGAATGACCCGTTTCTCAAGGTCCAATAGCGTGACGAGATCATCGGGCTCATGAACCGCAGCCTGAGCGAGCAAGGCACTCGCCTTGAGCAGGTTGAATGCCGGGCCCTGCACTGATGTTTGCCCCCCTTGCAGTTGCTGGGCAGCGCTCACCAGCTCGTCTATGATCGGCCGCCAGTCACGGTCGGGCTTGCGGCGCCCTCGCTTCTCTTGTTGCGGCCCTGGTGTCTTTTCCAGGGTCCAACGAATGCGTCCCTGCTGCTTGGCCGCCATATAGGACTCTTTCAGATCGTTCCGTATACCAGCGCCAAAGAAGACACTATGGAGGCTGAAGAATCCATCGTAAACAATGTGGCCCTTGAAGGGCAACAGCACTACTTTCGTGATCATGATCGGCGGCCTGCGGCCGTAAAGCATTTCTTCTAAGCTGTCGGCCAGCCCCACAACGGCGTAGACGCCGCTCGTCTTGTTGGTTCCGATAAAGATGGCCGCCTTTTTCAAATAGCGCTCGATCAAGAAATCCCCGGGGACAAAGCTCTTCCAGCCGCGCACGATGCTCAGGTCCTCGACGGACAGACGGTCCGGGTTCTCAGTCACAAAGGCGTCAAAGAGATGAGCGTTTTCGTAAAGGGCGTTGCGCACCTTGACCATTTCATCCGGTGAGGCTGCGATACAGGCGTCAAGGGAAGTGCAGCTCGGAAGGATGTTGAGGCGCTGGTTCACGAAGAACCGCAGTGGCCACATGATCTGGTAGAATTGGGCTACGTCGTCAATTGACAGTTTCATTGGCTGCCCTTTATCTTTCCTGCTCGGACTCGCTCGTCGATGTCGCCGACCCGGAATACCCCAGCTTCCCCTTCGCCGTGACGATCGCCTCGTCGATCTTCTCGACGCTCAGGTTCTCCGCCCCCCGTCCCGGCGGGTAGAACGTGCGCCGGTACATCGGGTACGTTTCGGCGCGCAGGTGGGCGAGCGTCTGGTGGCCGCGGCGCGTCGCCCGCTCGTGACGCAGGGCGGCGACGTCGACCGGGGCGACCACGATCTTCTCTCCCGGCCCGGGGTCCGCTTGCGCCAGGATGCGGCCCTCGAAGTCGACCACCATGCTGCCGCCCGGCCACGAGAACGGCGGGTAGTGCGCCAGGCTCGCCGCCTGGTTCGACGCCACCACGTAGGCGACGTTCTCGAGCGCCCGGCAACGGTTGACCACCGTCCACCAGTCCATCGGCGCGGTGGCGCCCCAGGGGTCCATGTAGGCCGAGACGCGAATCAGCACCTCGGCGCCGCTGGCCGTCAACTGGCGCAGCGTCTCCGGGAAGAGCCAGTCGTAGCAGATCGCCGCGCCCAGACGGCCGATCGGCGTGTCGACGACCGGGTAGACCTCGTCGGCGTAGCCTTCGAGGTCGTGGGGGCTGGCGTGGACCTCCCAGGGGATCCAGGTGTTGACCTTGCGGTACCTGGCGAGGATGCCGTCCGGTCCGATCAGGCAGGTGGCGTTGAAGACCACCTCGCCGTAGCGTTCGTCGCGCTCCAGGAAGGTCCCGGTCTGGATCCAGATCCCGTGCTCGCGGGCCTTCGCCACGTAGCGCTCGGTGTGCTCGTTGGGGATCTCCACCGCGAGCTTGTCGTAGAGCTCGCGGGACGTGGGGTAGACGGGCGCGGCGTGGGCGAACTCCGGGAAGACCACCAGCTTCACCGGCAGGAAGGGCGCGTAGCCTCCGACCGCGTGGTCGACCATCGCCAGCATGCGGTCCACGTGGGGCTTGATGCCGCCGCGGTCCGCGGGATTCGGGAAGTCGGTCTGGCAGGCCGCGGCGGCGTACCTCAGGTCGTCCTTGTCGCTCATGCCGTCCTCAGTGGAAGAACCCTCGCCCCCAACCCCCTCTCCCAGGGTGAGAGGGGGCTCAATCCTCCGTATCCTAACTCCCCTCTACCCCTGGGAGAGGGGCCCGGGGGTGAGGGTTCCTTCGGAGGTCAACCCTCCCATGAATCCGGACGGATCTTTTTTGGACCCCCCATAGTCCTTGACGGATCCCCTCCTCGTCATAGACTCACACAAGCTATCAGCCCCTTCCGTGTCCACTGATGGTGCTCCGGGAGCGATCCCGGCGCTCAGGGAGTCTGGGAATCGCGCTTAGAATGTCATCAGGTGGTTCTGAGGGACGCCGAATCCGGCACCCTACCCACAGCGACCTCATGAGCGAACGACCGGCGGACCGCGAAGGTCGGCTGCCGGCGGAGAGGAAGACCGTGAACAAGATAGCCGCAATGCCCCTCGCCCTCAGGCGATACGGGGCGCTTCTCGCCGCGGCGATCCTGGCCGCGGCGCCAGCCGCGGTGGCGCTCGCCAACGAGCACCGCGACGTGACGCGGCCCGAGGGCGCCGAGGCCCCGTGGTTCGAGGACCGCACCGCCGCCGCCGGCGTCGACCGGCCGCACCGCACGCGCTCGTTCAAGAACCCCTACGCCCACGTCATGGAGGGCTACACCGCCCTCGGCGCCTCGGCGGCCGTGGCCGACTTCGACGGCGACGGCTGGGAGGACGTCTTCTTCACCCTCTCGAACGAGGAAGGCGCCAACCTGCTCTACCGCAACAACGGCGACTTCACCTTCACCGAGACGGCCGCCGCGGCCGGCGTCGCCGCCGGCAACGACGCCGGCAACGCCTCGGCCAACTCGCTGTGGTTCGACTACGACGGCGACGGCGACCAGGACCTGTTCGTGGCGCGCTTCGGCCAGAGCCTGCTCTACGAGAACCGCGGCGACCTCACCTTCCGCGACGTGACCGCCGAAGCCGGCCTCGGCCCCCGTTACCTCAACTGCATCGCGGCGATCGCCTTCGACTACGACCGCGACGGCGACCTCGACCTCTTCCTGGGCAACTACTTCCAGCCGGTGAACCTCTTCAACCCCGAGACGCCGCGCTTCTTCCCCGAGAGCTTCGAGACCGCCGCCAACGGCGGCGGCGTGACGGTGTACCGCAACGAGGGAGGGAAGCTCACCGACGTGACCGAGGCCGTGGGCATCCGCGTCAGCGGCTGGACCCTCGACCTCGGCCACGCCGACGCCGACCACGACGGCGACGAGGATCTCTACGTGGCCGCCGACTTCGGCAGCGACAGCTTCTTCCGCAACGACGGGGACGGCAGCTTCACCGACGTGACGAAGGAAGCGATCGGCGTCGACACCAAGAAGGGCATGAACGTCGACTGGGGCGACTTCGACAACGACGGCCTCTTCGACGTCTTCGTGACCAACATCACCGACGAGTACATGAAGGAAGGCAACTTCCTGTGGCAGAACCTGGGCGGCCTGAAATTCGCCGACGTCTCCCGCGAGACCGGCACCCACGCCACCGGCTGGGGCTGGGCCGGCAAGTTCTTCGACTACGACAACGACGGCTGGCTCGACCTCTACGTGGTCAACGGCTGGGTGTCGGGGTCGAAGGACCCTGAGGACAACTACGTGCTCGACATCTTCGAGGTCATCGTCAACCCCGAGCTCGACCTCGCCGACGCCCGCAACTGGCCGCCGATGGGCGACAAGACGCTCTCGGGCTACCAGCCCAACGCGCTCTTCCACAACGAGGGCGGGATCTTCAAGGACGACGCGGCGCGCCACGGCCTCGACTCGCGCCTCGACGCCCGCGGCGTCGCCGTCGCCGACTTCGACCACGACGGCCGCCTCGACCTCTTCGTGACCAATTCCGGCAAGCCGCCGAACCTGTGGCGCAACGTCCAGCCCACCGGCCGGCACTGGATCCGGCTCGTCCTCACCGGCACCAAGAGCAACCGCGACGCGGTGGGCGCGCGGGTGTGGGCCCAGGCCGGCGGCCGGCGGCAGGCGGCCTTCGTCAACGGCGGCAACGGCTTCGCCAGCCAAAGCTCGCGGCGGGTCCACTTCGGCCTCGAAGGCGCCGCCGTGGTCGAGCGTCTCGAGGTGGTCTGGCCTTCGGGGCTCGAGCAGAGCTTCACCGGCGTCGCCGCCGACCGCACCTACCAGCTCACCGAAGGCGACGACACGCTTCGCCCGTTCGTGCCTCGTGAATCGACGACAACACCACAAGCGAAAACACCGACGGAGTCCCGACCATGAAACCGCGTTGCCTGTGGATCGTTCCTGTGCTCGCGCTGCTCGGCGCCGGCGCCCTCGGCGCCGCCGACGGGCGCGGCCTCTACGAGGAGGGCCTGGCCGCCGCCGAGGCGGCGGACTACGAGGCCGCCTTCGCCAAGCTCGAGGCGGCGGTGGCCGCCGAGCCCGACAACCTGCGCTACGGCACCGCCTACCGCCAGGCGGTGATCGCCGCCGCCGGCGACGAGAAGAAGGAGCTCTACGAGCGCTGTATCGATTTCTTCAAGACGCTGGTCGCGGCGCACCCCGAGGCCGCCAACGCCTACCTGAACCTCGCCTTCGCCCACGTCGACAAGATCCCGGCCGAGGGCGCCATCACCCAGGTGATCCTCGCCAATACGTCGCTTACCTATTTCGGCAACGCCCTCGAGCTCGAGGAGAGCTGGCTCGGCCGCTACTCGCGGGGCCACGCCTACCTCTTCTGGCCGACGATCTTCGGCCGCGCCGCCAGCGGCATCGCCGACCTCGAAAAGGCGATCGCGATCGCGCGCGAGAACGGCGATCCCAAGCCCTACCACGCGCGCGCCTGGGCCGCCCTCGGCGACGGCTACTGGCGTCTCGACGACGTCGACAAGGCGCGCGAGGTCTGGACGCGGGGGCGCGAGCTCTTCCCCGGCGACGGCGAGCTCGAAGCGCGCTTGTCGCGGACCGGCCGCGAAGAGCTCGACGCCTACCTCGAAGTACACTACGACACCGGCCAGCGGGTGGCGACCCACCTGCGGGAGATCTTGGGACGCGACGCCGCGGGCCACGACGAGCCCGCCCCGAGGTGACGCCATGAGGACGCTCGCACCGAGTTTCTTGCTGCTCGTCCTGGCGACGGGCGCCGCCGCCAACGAGATCCAGGACGCCAAGGAGGCCGCGTCGGCGAAGGCGGCGACGATCCGCTTCGAGGAGATCGGCGAGGCCGCCGGCGTACGCTTCGTCCACTCGACGCGCAAGTTCGCGGGGCGCCACAAGCGCCAGGTGCTCGAGATGTTCACCGACGGCGGCGCCGCGGTGGCGGTGGGCGACTTCGACGGCGACGGCTACGACGACCTCTTCGTCACCAGCTCCGACGCCGGCGCCGCCAGCCACCTGATGCGCAACGGCGGCAAGACGCGGGACGGCAAGCCGCTGTCGTTCACCGAGGTCACCGCCGCGGCCGGGGTGGGAGGCGGCAACGACCCGCTGTCGATCGTCGCCGACGCCCTCTGGCTCGACTACGACAACGACGGCCGCCTCGACCTCTACGTGGGCCGCTTCGGCACGCCGCTGCTCTACCGCAACGAGGGTCCCGGCGAGGACGGCGCGTGGCGCTTCACCGAGGTCGCCGCCGAGGTCGGGCTGACGAAGTTCGGCAACACCATCGGCGCCGTCGCCTTCGACGCCGACAACGACGGCTGGCTCGACCTGATGCTCGCCAACTACTTCCAGCCGCTGAACCTCCTCGACCTCGAGACCACCAAGGTGCTGCCCAACGACCTCGACTACGCCGACAACGGCGGCGGCGTGACCTTCTACCGCGGCGTCGAGCTCGAAGGGGGCCGCCGCGGCTTCGTGGACGCCACCGCGCAGGCCGGCCTCGCCCACCACACCGGCTGGTCCCTCGACGTCGGCCACGCCGACCTCGACAACGACGGCTGGCAGGACGTCTACGTGGCCGGCGACTACGGCACCGACCGCCTGTTCATGAACAACGGCGACGGAACGTTCAAGGACGTGACCGAGCAGGCCATCGGCTTCGACACCAGGAAGGGCATGAACGTCGACATGGGCGATTACAACCGCGACGGCTTCCTCGACGTCTACGTGACCAACATCACCGACGAGTACATGAAGGAGTGCAACTTCCTCTGGCACAACAACGGCGACGGCACCTTCATCGACCTGTCGAAGGAGACCGGCACCTGCGACACCGACTGGGGCTGGGCCGCCAAGTGGGGCGACGTGGACAACGACGGCTGGGAGGACCTCTTCGCGGTCAACGGCCTGCGCTCGGCCGGCGAGCAGAACTACATCCCGCTACTGCTGGAGACGACGATCATCAAGCCCGGCGTCGACTTCTCGGACCTCGACTCCTATCCCGACATCGGCGACATGACGTGGAGCGGCTACCAGAAGCAACGCCTCTTCCACAACCTGGGCGAGGGCACCTTCAAGGAAATCGCGGCCGCCGCCGGGGTGGACAACGACCTCGACGGCCGCGGCCTGGGCATGGGCGACTTCGACAACGACGGCCGCCTCGACTTCTTCCAGGCCAACGCCAACCAGCCGTCGCTCTTTTACCGCGGCGTCACCGAGAACGCCGGCAACTGGCTCGAGCTCAAGCTCACAGGGACGACCTCCAACCGCAGCGCCATCGGCGCCCGAGTGAGAGTGGAAGCGGGCGGCGAGACCTGGCTGCGCGAGGTCAACGGCGGCAACGGCTATTCGTCGTCGAGCACGCTGCGGCTGCACTTCGGCCTCGGCGCCGCGGCGCGCGTCGAGGCGGTGGAGATCCGCTGGCCGGGCGGCAAGGTCGAGCGTCTGGCGGCCAAGGACGGCCAGCCGCCGGTGCCGATCAACGCCGTCGTGCGGATCGAAGAGGGCCGGGGAGTCGTGGCGCGATGAAGAACCCTCACCCCCAACCCCTCTCCCAGGGGGAGAGGGGAGTCAGAATCCGGAATTGCTCCCCCTCTCCCCCTGGGAGAGGGGGCTGGGGGGGTGAGGGTTCCGGCCGGCGAAGCCGGCGGTCTGTCTTCGTCCCGGTTCTCCTACTCTTCGCGGCTCCCGTCGCCCGCGCCGCCTGCGATCCCGACGGCGAGGCCCTCTGGCGTCACCGCAACCTCGGCAAGGCCTTCTACGAGAACCCGGCGACGCAATACGAGGCGATCGGCGAGTTCGAGCAAGCCCTCGCGCTCTGCCCCGACTCGGTGCGCGAGCGCGTCAACTACGGCCTGGCGCTGGTCAAGGCCGGCCAGAGCGAGCGCGGCATCGCCGAGCTCGAGAAGGCGCAGGAGCAGGACCCGACGATCCCCCACACCTGGTTCAACCTCGGCGTCGCCTACAAGCAGAATTCCGAGTACGCGAAGGCCACGGCCCAATTCGAGCGCATGGTCGAGCTGGCGCCCGACGAGCCGATCTCCCACTACAACCTCGGCGTGCTCTACAAGCTCGACGGCCGCGCCGAGGAGGCCGTCCGGCTCTTCGAGCACGCCGCCCGCCTCGACCCTGACCTCGCCGGCCCCCACTTCCAGCTCGCCACCGCCTACCGCCAGGCCAGGCGCGCCGACGACGCCAAACGGGCCATGGACACCTTCCGCGAGATCAAGGCGCGCGCCGCCGGCGACGCCGTGCCCGAGGACCTCGAGTGGAGCTACTACGCCGAGATCTACGAGACCATCGCGCCCGCCCGCGCCGCAGGCCCGCCCGCCGCGATCGAGCTGGCGCCGCGCACGCTCGCCGAGGGGCTCGACCCGGCCTCCGCCGGGCTCGCCGTGATCGACCTCGGCGGCGATGGCGCCAGCGACCTCCTGGCCTGGTCGGCGCGCGGCATCGAGATCTTCGTTCGCGGCGAGAAGAGGGCCGCCAGCGGCCTCGAAGAGCTGCGCGGCGTCGTCGACGCGGCGCCCGGCGACTTCGACAACGACGGCCTCGCCGACCTCGCCGTGGTGACTCGGAGCGGCGCCGCCCTCTACCGCCAGCAGGACGGCCGCTTCGTCAAAGTCGACGCGCCGCTGCCCAGCCGCACCGGACTGCGCAAGGCCGTGTGGCTCGACTACGACCACGAGTACGACCTCGACCTCTTCCTGCTCGGCGAGCGCTCGGCCCTCTTCCGCAACGAGGGCGAGGCCGGCTGGAGCGACCGCACCGCCGACTTCCCTTTCGTCGACGCAGCCGCCGTCGACGCCGCCCGCCTCGACGTGGTGGCCGACACCCAGGGCATGGACCTCGCCGTGCTCTACGCGGACCGCGACGCCGTGCTCTACCGCGACCGCCTGGCGGGCAGGTACGAGCCGGTGACGCTCGAGGGCCTGAAGGCCACCACGATCGCCGCACTCGACGTCGACCACGACGGCTGGACCGATCTCGCGGCCTCCGGCGCCGACGGCGTCGCGCTCTTCGTCAACGACCGCCGCGGCGGCTTCCCGCGTGAGACGGCGGTGGCCGGCGACGCCTTCGTCTTCGCCGACCTCGAGAACCGCGGCATGAGCGATCTCGTGACGAGCGGAGCCGTCCACCGTAACCAGGGCCGCGGAGAGCTGGCGGCGCCCCGCTCGCCCGCGGGCCTCCCGCAAGCCGCCGCGCTCGCCGCCGCCGACTTCGACGCCGACGGCCGCGTCGACCTCGCCGCCGTGGACGCCGACGGCTCCCTCGTCGTCCTCGGGAATCGCACGTCCACCGCGAACCGGTGGCTCTCCGTGTCGCTCACGGGCGTCAAGAACCCGGCCCTGGCGCCCGGCGCCGAGGTCGAGGTCAAGGCCGGCCGCCGCTACCAGAAGAAGGCCTACGACGGCACGCCGCTCCACTTCGGGCTCGGCTCCCACGCCGAGGTCGACACGGTGCGCATCACCTGGCCCAACGGCCTCATCCAGAACGAGGCGCGACAGCCCACCGGCCAGGCCCACGCCTACCGGGAGGCGCAGCGCCTCTCGGGCTCCTGTCCGATGATCTTCACCTGGAACGGCCGCGAGTTCGAGTTCATCACCGACGTGCTCGGCGTCGCGCCCCTGGGCGCCAGCGCCGGCGACGGCGAGTACTTCCCGGTCGACCACGACGAGGTGATCCAGATTCCGGGCGAGGCGCTCGCCGCGGAGGACGGCGTCTACGAGGTCCGCGTCACCGAGGAGCTGCGCGAGGTCGCCTTCCTCGACGAGATCCGCCTCGTCGCCGTCGACCACCCCGAGGACGTCGACGTCCTCACCAACGACAAGTTCAAGGGACCGCCCTTCCCCGAATTCAAGCTCTTCGGCGTCCGCGAGCGGGTCCGTCCGCTCACCGCCCGCGACCACCGCGGCCAAGACGTGCGCGAGCGTCTCCTCGCCCGCGACCGGACCTATCCGGACGGCTTCGCGCGCGATGACGCCGGCGTCGCCGAGCTTCACCACTTGGAGCTCGACTTCGGGGAGGAGGCCGGAGACGCGGCGCTCCTCGTCCTCAGCGGCTGGGTGGAATGGGCCGACGGCTCCACCTTTCTCAACGCGTCCCAACAGTCCGACGCCGGCCTCGTCTTCCCCTACCTCCAGGTCAAGGACGAGGAGGGACGCTGGCGCACGGTGATCGACGACATGGGCATCCCCGCGGGCAAGCCGAAGACCATCGTCGTCGACATGACCGACAAGTTCCTCTCGCGCTCGCGCGAGGTGCGGATCGTGACCAACCTCTGCGTCTATTGGGACGAGATCTTCCTGGCGCCTCAGGCGGCCCTCGAGCCGCGGCTGACCGACCTCCACGCCCGCGACGCCGAGCTGCGCTTCCGCGGCTTCTCGCGGGTGGTGATCCATCCCGAGCGCAAGCAGCCCGAGCGCTTCGTCTACGCGGATCTGCGCCCGACGTCGATGTGGAACCCGACCCCGGGTCTCTACACCCGCTACGGCGACGTGCGCCCGCTGCTCGGCGCGGTCGACGACCGCTTCGTGATCATGGGCTCGGGCGACGAGCTGCGCCTGCGCTTCGACGCGGCGGCGCTGCCCGCGCTGCCCGCCGGCTGGCGGCGCGACTTCCTGCTCTTCGTCGACGGTTGGGCCAAGGACGGCGACGCCAACACCGCCCACTCCCAGACCGTGGAGCCGTTGCCCTACCACGGCATGCCCCAATATCCGTACGAGGCGCCGCACCGATATCCGGATGGCGGCGCCCACAACCTTTACCGCGAGCACTACAACACCCGGCCGGCGTTGCGTTTGATCCGGCCACTGACGGAGGGGTCGGCACCATGAGCACCCTGTTGGAAGACAAGCCCAAGACCGACGAGATGGAGATCCCGGACGACCTTTCGGAGCTGGGGATCGAAGAAGAGCTCGTGCCCGAGGACGACGCCGTGATCGGCAAGGCTTTCCGGGGCTCGATGCTGGTCATCGCCGGCCTGGCGGCGGCGGGTCTCGCCGTTTACTTCGTGGCGAGCCGGCCCGAGGCGGCGGCGCCGGAGCAGACGCTCCAGGCGGTGGCGCCGGAGGCCGTGGCCGTGGCGGTGACGGCGCCGCCGGCGGTCCGCTTCACCGACGTCACCGCGGCCGCCGGCGTCACCTTCACCCACTTCAACGGCGCGACGGGCGAGAAGCTGCTGCCCGAGACCATGGGCGGCGGCGTCGCCCTGCTCGACTACGACGGCGACGGCGACTCGGACCTGCTCTTCGTCAACGCGTCGTCGTGGCCGCACGACCCGGCGCCGGCGGCGCGTCCGGCCATGGCCCTCTACGCCAACGACGGCCGCGGCCGCTTCACCGACGTCACCCGCGCCGCCGGCCTCGACAAGACCTTCTACGGCATGGGCGTCGCCGCGGCCGACTACGACGGCGACGGCGACGTGGACGTGTTCCTGACCGCGGTGGGCGAGAACCACCTCTTCGCCAACGACGGCGGCGTCTTCACCGAGGTGACGCGTCGGGCCGGCGTCGGCGGCGGCGCCGAGGCGTGGTCGACGAGCGCCGGCTTCTTCGACTACGACGGCGACGGCGACCTCGACCTCTTCGTGTGCAATTACGTGCTGTGGTCGCGCGAGATCGACTACCAGGTCGACTTCCGTCTCGACGGCGTGGGCCGCGCCTTCGGCCCGCCGCAGAACTACCAGGGCACCTTCCCCCACCTCTACCGCAACGAAGGCGACGGGACGTTCACCGACGTGTCGGAGGCGGCGGGGCTGCACGTGATCAATTCGGCCACGGGAGTGCCGGTGGCCAAGTCCCTGGCCCTGGCGCCGATCGACGTCGACCGCGACGGCGACCTCGACGTGATGGTTTCCAACGACACGGTGCAGAACTTCCTCTTCCGCAACAACGGCGACGGCACGTTCCTGGAAGAGGCGGAGCACTTCGGCCTCGCCTACGACCGCAACGGCAACTCCACCGGCGCCATGGGCATCGATTCGGCCCACTTCCGCAACGACCACAACCTCGGCTTCGTCATCGGCAACTTCGCCAACGAGATGAGCTCGGTCTACGTGACGCAGGACGACCCGGAGTTCTTCGTCGACGAGGCGATCACCGAGGGCATCGGCGCGCCGAGCCGCCTGATGCTCTCCTTTGGCCTCTTCCTGTTCGACTACGACCTCGACGGCCGTCTCGACGTGCTTCAGGCCAACGGCCACGTGGAAGAGGAGATCGCCAAGGTCGACCCCAGCCAGCGTTACCGCCAGCCGGCGCAGCTCTTCTGGAACGCGGGCCCGGGCGCCGGGCGCGGCTTCGTCGAGGTGCCGCCGGCGTCGACGGGCGACCTGGCGCGCGAGATCGTCGGCCGCGGCGCCGCCTTCGCCGACCTCGACGCCGACGGCGACCTCGACGTCGTCCTGACGCAGATCTCCGGCCCGCCGCTGGTGCTGCGCAACGACCAGGACCTGGGCCACCACTGGCTGCGCGTGAGGCTCGTCGGCCGCGCCCCCAACCGCGACGCCATCGGCGCCTGGGTCGAGCTCGAGGCCGGCGGCGTCACCCAGCGCCGCCAGGTGATGCCCACCCGCAGCTACCTCTCGCAAGTGGAGCCGACGGTGACCTTCGGCCTCGGCGAGCTCGACCGCGTCGACAGCCTCAAGGTCGTCTGGCCGGACGGGACCGAGGAGACGGTCGAGGGCGTCGAGGTGGATCGTCTGCGGGTGGTGGAGCAGCGCGGATAGAGGGCGTCCTTGAGCTCCGACGCCGAGGTGTGAGAGCATCGGGGAG
Organism: Thermoanaerobaculia bacterium; assembly: GCA_036397835.1. Lineage (GTDB taxonomy): Bacteria > Acidobacteriota > Thermoanaerobaculia > Multivoradales > J023 > DASWIG01. Next base: position 6,335 of record DASWIG010000211.1, on the reverse strand, counting down.
GAGAACGACCGATGCCGGAGCTCATGGTACACCTGTCTGATCGAGCCTACACCGCACTCGAGAGGAGTGCCGCGGAGCGTGGCAAGACGAAGGACCAGCTCATCGAGGAGAGCCTCGAAGCCGCTGGGGTCTTCTCCGACCAGGACCTGTCCATCCTGCTCGCGAAGGCGCGAGCCAGGTCGGGGCTCTCGGAGGAGGAGGCAATCGAGCTCGCCGTTGCCGAAACCCGCGCCGTACGCCGTCAACGGCGATGACCTCCTCCCTTGGTCGCCGTGGTCGACACCAACGTCGTAGTCAGCGGAGTTCGGGGCGGCCGAGGCTCGTCACTTCAGCTTGAGCAGCGGATAATCGGGAGACTCGGGTCGTGGGGTGAGCTTGCGGTTCGTACAATCGGCGAGCAGGTCGAGCTCCTCCAGCACGACCTGGCCTACCAGTGGCTCACTGAGCGGCGGGCCGACGACGCAGTCCGTGGTCATGAAACGGTCGCCGAGCTTGATCGTCAGCGGACCTGCCACCGGCCGCTCCTCTTTGCGCTCGTCCGCATAGGAGACGATCACGGTCCGCCGGTTCCTCAGCCCAAGCTTCTCGACGACGTTCTGCGGCAAGACCAGCATCACGGCGCCCGTATCGACCGTGGCCTCGAGCTTGTAGCTGCGGATCTCCGACTCGTCGATCCGGCCGTCCTCCCAGTTGACGCGGTCGACGACGTTCTCGAGCTCCGCTTGGACCGTGATCTCACCCATAGGGCCTCCGGGAAGACCCTAGCACAGGTCAGCCCTCCTCACGCCTTTTCAAGAAGCACCTGCAGCCTCGCAAGGCCCCTTCGTCGTCCGTCGTCCGTTCCTGGACCGGTTCAGGATTCTCGTATCATGCTCACGACGCCCACAGCCATGGCTCTTTTTTTCTCGTCCCGAGCTCCCCACAAGCCTCAGCGCGACGCGTTGAGACCTTCGCGAGCTCCCCACAGGCCTCAGCGCGACGCGTTGAGGTCCTCGCCAGCTCCCCACAAGCCTCAGCGCGACGCGCTGACGGCGCTGGGGAGCTCGCGGCCGCGTGAGCGTCACGGGTTGGTGACGGCGAGCCCGTCGAGGCGGGCGAGCACGAGACGCGCCAGCATGGTCGCTCCTCTTCTCCGCATCGGCAGAGCAGCCTGCCGCCGCCATGTCGTATCATGCTCACCATGTACGGATTCAGCGACTTCCGGCCCACCGATCTCTCCGGCGGGCTCACCGAAGCCGAGAGGCGGGAGAGGGCGCGGGAGTGCGCGCGCAAGACCGAGGAGGCGACGCGGGCGGTCAACGTAGAGGGACGCGCCGAGGGCGTTCGCCTCACCCTCGACGGCTATGTCCAGCTCTCCGGCCTGGAAATCGCGCCGGAGCTCATGGCTCGCCAGGACTTCGCGGACGCTCTCGTCCCCTGGCTCAACGAAGCGATGGCGATGGCGCGCCCCCAGGCCAGCTATCGGGGCTACGTCGCCCAGCACGTCGTCTACCCGTCGGACAGCCTCAGCGACCTGACGTGGAATCCCGAGGAGGACGGCATCTGGATCTGGTTTCCGGACGAGAGCGGCGACCGCGAGCTCATCGCCGGCCTCTGGTACTACTGGCGTCAACGGCCGATCAGCCTCGAGGACCTCGCCGCCGCCGCGGAGCTCGACCTGGGACTCCTCCAGCACTTGATCACAGGTATGTTTCCTCTACGCGACGAGCTCATGGACCACGAGATGGCGTGGGCGCGGCAGGATCTGGCGGCCGCCCTGGGCAGGGTGTTCGGGGTCACGGCGAAGGAGCTCATCGACCGGGGCGTCGCGATCTGCTTGCCGCTCGACGTCGTCAACCTGGCCGTCCTCCTCGGTGAGACCGACTCCGACGAGCACTACCATGCTTATTCCGCCACGGTGCGCTACGACCGCGTGACTTCACGAGCGCTCTGGCGTTGCCGTGAGCTCTACGGCGAAGCCGGACCGCTCGAGACGGTTTCCAGGGCCATCGAGGCCGGGGCTCTTCGTATCGACGCTCCGGCGCCGGCGGCCTACCCGGTCGCTCCCCGGAAAAGCCGGTGGGACGTCGACTACATGAGCTATCCCTCTCCCGAGACGGTCGTCTATGCCGAGATCCTCATGGGCGAACTCGGGATCTCTCTCCCCGAGCTGGATCAGCGATTTCGCGAGGTTTTCCGCCGCGAAGACCCGAAGGGCGAACGCATCCCACTGGACCTGGTCGCGGTGGTCCAAAACCGTGAAAACAGGGAGTACGCCTATTGCGCCCAATCGGTGCTGGAGACGATCGCGAGGGGCGATTCCCGGCCGGACGCAACGAACGAAGAAGACGAGTGGTCGTTTTTCGGGCCGAGGGACGAGGCCGAGATTGCGAGGGATGCCAGGGTCACGGAGACGCTTCGACTCATCTACCGTGACGCCTACGCTCGGTATTTCCTTGAAGGGAGCCCGACCCTCAAGCTGAAGAATCGGCAGGGCCGGACCTGGGAGGAAATCGGCGTCGCGACGAGTGAGGACCTGTACCGCCGTTTGAGGTTGGAGATCGACGACCAGTGGGGGAAGTGGCGAAGCGGCTCCGAAGAGCCGCGTCCAGGCTCGGGATGACCCGCCTTCTTCTGGCATGGGTCGGGAGCCTGTCGGCCAGGCTCGCGAGGGGGCGCCCTCCTTCTGGCGTCCTACGCCTGGCTAATCTCCCGAGACGGGACCCAACTCAGGTCACATCATCATAAGGACCGATCATGACGGAAATCATCGAGCAGTTGATGAAGGCGGGAGCCCGCCAGGTGGCCGAGGACGCGGTGGGAGCGCTGGCGTGGATCGTCGAGGAGAGGGCAGGGCACGCCGGCCGGGCTGAATACCTGAGGCGTCGCTACCGGGTGCGTCTGGCGGAAGGCGCTGAAAAAACTAGACGCCGGTCATGAGCGGATTCGCCGAAGGCGGACGGCGTTCGGCAGAGTCCACGCTCGCTCTCCCGGCCTGCGCGGATGCGGGGCCAATGGCCAAAATCCGCGGCGGCACCCGATCCCTCAGAGGGCCAATGGCCTGGGCCTCCCTTGGCTCCCGATCGCGCCGAGAGCCAATGGCCTTCTCCTCCCCCGGCTCTTGGTCGAAACCGACGCCAATGGCCTGAGCCTCCGAGCGCATCTGATCGGGCGCGGGGCCTTTGGCCCACCGTCCCCTCGGGTACCGCGCCTTCTGATGGCCAATGGCCAAAAGGTGCCGCGGGCGAGGGCTTCAGCCGTCGTCACGCTCTTCCAGCAGCGCCCGCAGCCTCGCGATCTCGGCCGCGCTCTCCTGTCGCGCGCGCTTTGCCTTCTCCGCCTGCCTTTCGGCCGCGCGGCGCGCCCTGGCCTCCTCCTTGGCGCGCGCGGCCGCTTTCTCGGCCCGCTGGGACTCCTTCACGGCCCTCTTCTCGGCCGCGCGGCGCGCCTTGGCCTCCTGCTCGGCCCTTTCCGCCTCCTTCTCGGCCCGCTCGCCGACGATGCGGGCTCGGGCTTCGGCCTCTTCCGCCCGATCCCTGGCTTCGAGCGCTTGGTACTCGGCCTCACCGGCCTGGGCGACGGCCTGTTCGGCGCGCTCGGGGATCGAGAAGGTCCGGGTAGGTCAGCGGGTCCCAGGTCAGCGTTTCCGTGCCGTCGGCGGCGACCTCCCGGCGCTCGCGCCAGCCGTACTCGTACGGATCAGCGTCCGGCTCGCCGGCGACGGGCTCCGAGAACGAGAGCTTGTAGGCGGGCCGGGACATGGTCCTACGATACTACCCCAGAATTGTGGATATCCTCCTCTATGTCCGCCGCCGGTAGACGTGGAGCGTGTAACCGAGGCCGGCGCCGAATCCGAGCCCGTAGACGAGCCCCCACGTCAGCTTCCCGAGCACGCCGACGACGGCCGCGGACAGCCCGGCGAGCGGCCCGCCGTCCGCCGAGCCGAAGACGAGCGACGCCAGGGAGCCGCCGGCGAGAGCCTCATACCGCTCATTCTATGGGGTCACGGCGTCGAAGACCGGACCGTGGCGCTCATTTCGCCCATCCGACGCCGTCGAATCAGGCACATGATGCTCATTTCGATCGTTCGACGCCGTCGAATCAGACACATGGTGCTCATTTCGTCCATCCGACGCCGTCGAATGACCTACATGGCACTCATTTCATCCATTCGACGCGAGCGTTACGCGCAACGAACGGTCGATCAAGCCGTCGACCATGTCACCTCAAGAAGGCAGATTCGATGACCGACGACATCTACACTCTGGTAACATTGTCTCGTGAGGCAATACGGTGCACAGAAGTAATTGTCGCTGAACACATGGGGATCACGCCGCGGCAGTACCTGTTCGAAGCCCGCATGGAGACGGCGTCGCGCCTCCTGCGCGACACGCCGCTGTCGGTCACGGTGATCGCCGAGCTCGTGGGCTACGCCGACCCGCCGCAGTTCCGCCGGGCGTTCAAGACCTGGTCGGGCGCCCTCGCCCCGGACGAGTATCGGACCCGGGTGCGCCACGTGGCGTCGCGGGTCGGGCCGGCGCCCGCGCGATTCATCAACTGGCGCTACCTGGAGCACGTTCGGGGGCCGGCTCCGAAGGAGGCGCTCGAAGTGGTTTGCTACGTCGAGAGCGTGTACTCCTTCGTATCCCCGATTCACGTGGACGGTCCGGCACCTCTGCGAGCCGCCTCCGGCCCTCTTGCACGGGAGGAGCGACGCGAGGAGCATTCCGGCGCTCAGTCCACGAAGTCATAGCTTGCTCGGGTGGCATCCACCCGAGGATTGAGGGTGGCGGTGACGGCGAGCCCGAAACTTGGCGGGAGCGCCTCGAGCGCCTGACCGACATCGCTCCGACGCCAGCCCGGTCTGCAAGATTGGCCGCCTCGTCTACCTCGAGAGGCTGGCACCGCAGGTCGGCCGAGCCAGCCCGTCCAGCCGGGCACCACCATAGAGGTCCCGCTACCTCCGCCACGACCCAGCGCCGTCCGCCGGCCGCCGACCCTGCGGTGTCTGGGATGGCTCTGGCCTGCGGCGCCAGAATCGTGTATACTTCGCCCACTGAACCTCGCGGCTATGACCGCCCAAGGCGGGAATGGCCTGTTGGTGGTTCTGGAAGGGAACTGACTTTGACTCTGAGATCGCCTCTTCTGCTCGTCTGGGAAACCGCGAGGGAGCCCTTCGCTCGATTCAATCCACTAAGTGCAACGACCGTGCCACGTGGGCCGCGGCTTCGTTCAACCTGTTCTATCCGACGTCCGATGAGGTGAACAGGGAAAGGGGAGGCTCGCTCGGACATCAGATAGAATCTTAAGTGATATGCGGCCCAGAGCCGAGGATTGGCGACCAAGTGGTTAAGACCATTGAGGACCAGATCACTACCATACCGAAATGTGGACAACGAACAACAGGCAAGAGGAGTGAAGCATGAAACGAAAGCCATACAGTCTCATCGTTCTTACCATCGGCGTTCTCGTTATCTTTGGTTGCAGCGGAGGTAGTGGGGAGAGTGGTGGCAGCGCGGAGGACACCGTAGAAAAGGTGGCGTCAAGGTCGCTGACACCGTCGGCAGCCGAGCCAAAAGCGGTTACCCCGTCGGCGGACCAGATCTTTGAGGAGCATGAACCCTTTGATCCTGAGAGCTACACCGGTATGATGCAGTCCATCTCAACTCTCGGTGAGAACACCGGCTCTATAGCTCTCTATGTAAAGAAAGATGTTGAGGGAGAATTCGAAAAGTTCGGCGCATTAGAGATAAAGGGCAAAGTTGTTCTTGGCGCCGAAGGTGTTCTAGGCTATGCTGACACATTCCTACGCATCCAGTTTCTGGCTGAAGATGACGTCTGGCAAGAACTCGGAAGGAAGGCTATCAAGAGCGGGCGACTGTTTGTCGAGACAAAGGAAAAAGGTGAGCTGTACACTATCTACGGCCTTCATCCGACACAGTACACAGCCATCATAGAGCCTGGCATTCAACTGCCGGAGGCGGAATCGGGAGAAGAGGGCTGAAACTCTGCTCGCTCGCCTACGCGTTGAGGGTGTCGAATTCACTAGAAGACGACCGCATATCAACGGCAATCGAGCGGACCGCTTCGCTGCCGCTCATCGCCTCGTCCTCGGCTGTGTACTTGGCTTTGCGACCCCGCCCGGGAGCGTCCTTCAGGCCCTCCAAACCCGCCTCCAGCGCCCGGATCTTCTCGGCGAGCCTCGACGATTGCCTGGAGCGCCTCTTGCTCCGAAGAGTAGGAGCCGTAGTTGGGAGGAGGAGGCCGCATCACGAGTCCAATATACCACGTCGAGGCTCCTGGGATTCGCAGCTCGGCCGTTTCCACCCATCTCCCGGAAGCGCTCGCGCACCAGC
>DASWIG010000210.1:0-17203 GCA_036397835.1 Thermoanaerobaculia bacterium | reverse complement strand
GCTCGTTCGCCGCCGCGAGCGAGGTGGCGGCGGCCCTCGCCGTGGACTTCCGCGGCCACCTGATGGCGCGCGCGGCGGTGGAGATGGGCGCCTGGGGCCTGGAGGCCGAGCTCCGCGGCGTGCCGCTGGCCGAGCTGGTGGGCGGCAGCCGGCGGCGGATCGCCACCGGCATCTCCCTCGGCATCCAGGCGAGCCCCCAGGCCCTGGTCGAGCGCGCCGCCGCGGCCCTCGCCGCCGGCTACCGCAAGGTCAAGATCAAGATCAAGCCGGGCGCCGACCTCGCCTACCTCGCGGCGGCCCGCCGCGCCCTGGGCGCCGAGGCGCCGCTGATGGCCGACGCCAACAACGCCTACGGCGCCGCCGACTTCGACCACCTCGCGCGGCTCGACGACTTCGGCCTGATGATGATCGAGCAGCCCCTGGCCAGCGACGACCTGGTGCGCCACGCCGCGCTCCAGAAACGCCTCGCCACGCCGATCTGCCTCGACGAGTCGATCACCGGCGCCGACCGCGCCGAGGACATGCTGGCCCTGGGCAGCGGCCGCATCGTCAACGTCAAGCCCGGGCGCGTCGGCGGCTTCACCGAGGCCAGGGCGATCCACGACCTCTGCCTCGCCAACGGCGTCCCGGTGTGGTGCGGCGGGATGCTCGAGAGCGGCGTCGGCCGCGCCTACAACGTGGCCCTGGCGTCGCTGCCGGGCTTTACCCTGCCGGGCGACGTGAGCCCGTCGTCGCGCTACTGGCAACGCGACGTGGTGAGCCCGGAGTGGACGATGGACGGCGAAGGGCAGGTCGCGGTGCCGTGGGACCGGCCGGGGATCGGCGTCGAGGTCGACCGCGAGCGCATCGAGCGTCTCACGGTGCGCTCGGAGACGCTGGCGGCGTGAGCCCGTAAGGACGCGTACGTTGCAGCCCGCCCGAATCGGCGCGACTGCGCGTCCGCGCCGGTGTACACTTCCCATCGACGCCGATCCGACGACCATGGCTCTCGTCTTCACCGACTACGTCCGTTCGCTGACGCCCGGTGAGCAGCTCCCCGCCGCAGGCTTCGACGCGGTGTGGGAGAAGCTGCGCGACGTCCTGGTCAGCGAGATGAGGAAGCGGTCGCTGTGGCAGGCGGCGCCTTCCTACCTCGGCGTCTACGGCCGGGCGAGCTGGCTCGACCCGGGCGCCCTCGACGAGCTGACGATCGACTGCTTCAAGTCGGCCGTGCTCAGCCGCCTGCCCAGCCTGCAGGGCCTGCTCGCCGTGCAAGACAACGTCGAGGGTGTGATCTTCCGCAACGTCCGGTACTTCCTCTACGAGCTCCAGAAACGCTACGACCCCCTGGGCTTCGTGGCCTTCGACGCCCTGCGCAACGCCGCCCAGCGCCTGATCGACGTGGGCAAGCTGCAGGTGCTGGACGGCAGCGGGCGGATCGACAACGACACCGTGCTCGGCTTTCCGCCGGCCGCCGCGCCCGAGGACGTGCCGGACGTCCGCCTCGACGCTCCGGCCCGCGGCTGGGCGGAGAGCCTGCTGCCGGACCTGGTGACGGCGAAGGGCGACCGGCGCCTGGCCGTGGAGGAAGCGCTCGCCGCGGCTCTGGCGAAGCTCGCCGGCGAAGGCGTGGAGGTCTTCCGCTTCCGCGACGCGCTCGACCCGCTCAAGAACGAGGTCCGGAGCTGCTGGGGCGCGATCTGGGAGCACTCCCAGGGGGACCTCGCCTTCGAGGACGACGGCGAGGCGGCGGCCCTGGTGCGGCTGGTGCGCCCCGACTCCGGCTACGAAGAGCGCCAGGCCTTCCAGCAGCTCCTCGCCTGCATGGCGGAGCAGCTCGCCCATTTCGACTCGACGCGCAAGACGCGCGAGCAACTCGGCCGGCTGTGGGAATTCCTGCGCTGCGAGGTGGCCGAGAACCCGGGGGAGAAGCCGCTGTCGCGGCGCCGGGTGGCCGACCTGCTCGAGATCCACCGCAGCCGGCTCGCCGAGCTCTTCCGCAAGCTCGGCGCTCTGGTGGAGGCGTGCCGCGGACGCGAGCGGCGCCAGGAGGCCGCGGCATGAGCGCCAGCCCCCTCGAGCGCCTCCGCGAGGCCGGTCCCCTGCCGCGGCCCGAGCGTCCGGCCGAAGACGCGACGCCCCAACCGGGCGACGTCTTCGCCTTCGCCGCCACCGCCGAGGCCGCGGTCCTGTGGGCGCTCGTCCGTCAGGATCCGATCGGCGCTCGTCTGCTCGCCGTGGCCGCCGACCACCATCCGCTGGTGGGCAGCCGCGACGTCGCGGTGCCGCCGGGCTCGGCGTGCGGCGCCCTGACCCTGCGCTGCGGCGTCGACGTCTGGCTCGCGGCGGCGGACTTCGCCGCGGCGCGTCGCGTCGGCCGTCTCGAGCCCGACGTGCTGCGCCAGGTCCGCGCACGGCGGGCCGCGATCGAGGACGACGCGCCCCACGGCTCGGTGCTCGAAAGGGAGACCGACCACGAGTGGGAGTACCGGCACGCGCTCCGGCGCCGGCTCGAGACGGCGCGCGCGGCCCTCGCCGAGCCGCGCGGGCGGGTCCTGGAGATGCGGGTCCCGCGACGGCCGGCGTGGATGCCGGGGCGCTACGCCGCCGCGGCGGCGCTCCTCGTGGGCGTCGGGCTGGGTCTGGCAGGAGGTCTCGCCTGGCGCATGCGCGACGCCGATCCGCTCGTCGACCAGCCCTTCGCCTGGCTGGCGCCGCTCGGCGAACGCCGGCAGGACGTCCCCTCCGTCGTCGTTCCCTTCGGGGCGGAGCTCCTCGTGCTGATCCTCACCGTCCACGATCCCGACGCGCATTCGCGCTACCGCCTCGAGGTCCTCAGAAAGGCGGACCTTACGCCGTTGTGGAACGCGGAGCTCGCGAGGACCGGCGCCGCCGAGCTGACCGTCATCCTGCCGCGACGCTCACTGGCCGCGGGCGAGCTCGAGATCGTCCTGCGCGGCCTGGACGGCGGCGAGGCGCGTCCGGTGGGGCGCTACGCGCTCCGCGTCGCGCTGGAATGAGTCAGCGCCCGTCGCCGAAGATCTGGAAGGCGGCCCAATAGTACGGCGCCGAAGCCTCGACCTCCGGATCGCTCCTGAGCTCGACCTGGGCCGCCCGCAGGGCCTCGTCCTTGGCCGCTCCCGCCCGGAGCCGGCGGTAGAACAGCGTCATCAGCCGGGCGGTGGCCCGGTCGTCGACGTTCCACAGCGTCGCCGCCACCGCGCGGGCGCCGGCGTATTGGAAGGCGCGGGTCAGCCCGATCAACCCCTCGCCGCCGCGCTCCTCGCCGAGGGCCGAGGCGCAGGCCGAGAGCACCACCAAGTCGGCGTCCAGGCGTACGCTCTCGAAGACCTCCCAGGCCTGAAGGAGGCCGTTCTCGCGGCCTTCGGGGGGGCCGTCCGGAATCGTGAGGACGAGGCCGGAGCTCAGCGGGAAACGCTCGTCGAGGTAGCCGTGGACGGCGAAGTGGACGCTCCGCGTCGCGGCGAGGGCCTTGACGCTCTCCTCGGTCGCCGCGGCGCCGAGATGGACCCGGACCTCGGCGGAGGGGTAGAGCCCGGCGATCCCCTCGACCTCCTCGCGGCTGTGGGGGAGCGCCGCCGACGCCAGGAGGCCGCGGCGCCTCGCCGAGCGCAGCCGCGGCTCCGCGATCGCTTCGGCGTCGCCCTGCCGCAGGGCTTCGGGGTAGAGAGGATCGCCGAAAAGAGCGAGAGCGACGGCGTCCTCGCGCTCGGCGGCCGGGCGCGGGCGGCGGAGCTCGGCGTAAAGGGTCATCGAGAGCACATGACTCGACGGCCTCCAGTCGGCGAGGTAACGCGTCGTCCCCGACTCGTCGCGGGTCTCGCTCACGAGGGCCGCGAAGGGCAGCAGATGGAGCGGCCCGTCGGCGACGACGAGCAGACGTTCGCTACGCTCGACGGCGGCGGCGGCCGGGCCGATCAGCGCGTCGAAGAGCTCGGCCCCCGCCGCCTCGAGACGGGGAAAGGCCGCGGACGCCGGGTCGCGCGCCCGCGCGATCGCGCGGCGGAAGTCGCCCACCTCGAGCCGCAGCTCCGCCTCCCTCATTGCGATCGGCCAGACCTCGACGGCGTCGCGAGTCACGGCGAAGAGCCGGGTGGCCTCTTCCCCCACGCTGTAGGCGAGCATCAGGGTGCCGGCGTCGAGGGCGTCGCGGGCCTGGCTCAGGGTCAGGGGCTCGGGATATTGCAGGTCGGCGAAGCGCGGCGACGTCCGGCGCAGCTCGATCTCGATCGCGTCGTGCTCGCGGTAGAGCTCGCGCACGCCGTCCGCGAGCCGGTCGAGCTCCTCGGCGTCCCTCTCCAGGTCGAGCGCCGCCATGCGGCCCACCAGCTCGTCGTGGCGTTGGTAGAGCGTCCCGCGCCTCTCTTCGACGCTCGCGGGCACGTCCGTGAAGGCGACGTCGCGCTCGGCCATCGTCTCGAGCAGGCTGCGGGCGCGCGAGCGCTCGAGCACGTGGAAGGCGTCGTCCGCGCGGCCGAGCCCGAGGAGCGTCTCGACGGCGTCGCGGTAGATGCCGGCGAGCTGCTCGCGCACGTGGCCGCGTTGCCGGTGGGAGCCGCCGATCCGGGGCACCGTGGCCTCCGCCGCGACCACGGCCCGCTCCAGGAAGCCCGCCGCGGTCTCCGGCCGCCCCCGCTGGTGGGCCAGCCTGGCGAGCGCGTGCAGCGTCTCGACCTCGCCGCGGGTGCCCGGCGTCAGCTTCTCGCGCAGCGCCAGCGCGCGCGCGTAGAAGCCCTCCGCGGCGTCGAGGTCTCCCCGTTGCCGTGCCAGGTTGCCGAGGTTGTGGAGGCTCAGCGCCACCCCCACGCCGCCGGGAGAAGCTCCGGCGGAAGCCGTAAGGGCACGCTGGAAGCACTCCTCGGCCCGCGCCAGGTCGCCACGGCGCGAAGCGACCACGCCGAGGTTGAGCCAACTGTTCGCGGTCCCGGCGCCGTCCGGGTCGACTCGCTGCCGGATCTCCAGGGCGCGGCGATAGTAGTCCTCGGCGCGGTCGAGCTCGCCGAGGTCGAGCGCCGCCACGCCCAAGTTGTTGAGGCCGGCGGCCACGTCGGCGCTGTCGGGGGCCAGGCGCTCGCGGATCGCCAGCGACCGCAGCAGCAGCTCCTCGAGCTGCGCCGCGTCCCCCCGGCTCTGGGCGATCAGGCCCAGGTTGTTGAGGCTCTGGGCGACCAGCAGGCTCTCGGGGACGAGCGCCTCGAAGAGCGCCAGGGCGCGGCGTTGGTACTCCTCGGAGAGGGCGAGGTCGCCGCGCTGCATGATCACCAGCCCGAGGTTGTGGGCGCTGCCGGCGACCTGGAGGCTGCCCGGAGCGAGCCTCTCGCGCAAGGCGAGCGCCCGGCGGAAGAGGTCTTCCGCCGGCGCGAGACGGCCCTGCGACCGGGCGAGACGCCCCAGGTTGTCGAAGCTCTTGGCGACGCCGAGGGACTCGCGGCGCAGCCCCTCGCGGATCTCCAGGCCGGCTCGGTACGACGCCTCGGCGTCCGGCCACTTCCTCCGCCTTTCGCAGAGCAGGCCGAGGGCGTCATGAATCACGATGCGCTGGACGGGCGTCCGCGCCGCCGCCAGGGCTTCCCGGTACGCCGCCGCGGCGGCGTCCCAGCTCGCGGCCTTCTCGTTCGCCGCGGCGGCCTTGAAGGCCGCCCAGCACCCGTCCGGCGACGCCGGACGGGCGGTGACGTTCCATGGGCCGGGCCGGAGCGCGAACGTCACCGCGCGTCCGCCGCGCTCGCCGTGGAGCTCGACGCCCCGCGGCCCTTCCTCGACCTCCAGCCACAGGAGGTCGAAGGGACCCGCGACGTCGTGGCGCGCCGCGGCGCCTTGCGGCGTCCACGCCACGAGGCGGTCGCCGGCCGCGACGCCGGCGTCGATCAGGACGGAGCCCGCCGCCAGGTCCTCGACGACGGCTCCGCCGTCCGCGGCGGCCGCCGATGCGATGGTCAGCACCGAGAGAACGGCGAAACGGGATAGCGGGAAACGCGCGAAGAGCACTCCTCTCGAGAGCCCGGAGGGCGTCAGCCGGTAGCCGGGGATTCTAATCCCCGGCTTGGGCGCCGCGACGATCCGGGGCTGACCCGGCCAGGTCACGGCACGACGGCCGACCAGGACGAGAGGTCTCCGGACTCGAAGCCGTCGGAGAAGATCGGGACGACGGCCGCGCTGGGCCTTTCCGGAACGCAGCAGCGCACCGTGGCACCGGAGAGCATCGAGGTGTCCGCACCGCCGGTGACGAGAAAGCCGGTGACGACGCTGTCGTCGTACACGGTCGCCCGCAGGGTATTCACGCCGTCGGGATCGAGGAAGGCCGGCCCGTCGACGACGACGGCATGGATCTCCCGGAAATTGTCTTCCGGATTGCCGCATCGGAAGACGGGAGGATTGCAGCTCGGGTGCAGGAGCCCGTCGCCGGGGTCCGCGGCCGGATGATCGGTGCCGAACTCATTGCTCAGCCAGGGAGCGGGCGCGCCGCCGGGGTTCGAAAAGATGACGGTGCCGTTCAAGGTGAGCTCGACGTAGTTGTCGAAGTCCAGCTCGAGGGAGAGGACGGGCCAGGGGCACGAGCCGTCGAGAGTGAACTCGAGCTCGTATGCCGCGTCTCCCAGGCCGAATTCAGTGGTGACCCAGCGGCCGTCGCCGAGCACGGGATAGCGCGCGCCCGAATTGAACGGTCCGGTCACCGCCACGTTGCCGCGCCAGCCGCCGAACGGCGGATGCTCGAGGTAGGCGGGCTCGCTCGGGTCCCCGAGCTCCGTGACGGTCCAGTTGTCGTCCCGGCCGTTGCTGTCGGCGTCGCGGCCGGTCGCCAGGTCGACGACCTGCGTGCCGGCGGCGCAAACGGCGTCGGGTCCCCGCACCGCTTCCAGCCTCACGTCGTCGAAATTCGCCTGGACGCCTTTGGCGAGGAGCTTGACCTCGAGGGGCTGGCCGAGCTGCGCGTGCTCGGCCGGCGCATGGAAGGTCACCGTCGAGGTGAGAAAGGTCCCCGCTGCCGGGACCAGCGAATCGTCCTGCGCCAGCAAAACGCCGCCGGCGAGCAACTGGACGAAGTAGCCCGGGAACCCGTGGTCCAAGCGGCGGCCGACCTCGACTCGCAGCGTGTACGTGGTCTCCGCTTCCAGGGCCGCCGACAGGACCTGCCGCACACGGTTGCCGGAGAGGTTGGCGTAGGCGACGTTCTGTCCCTCGGGAGCAGCCCCGCCCGGGTAGTTCGCCGCCGTCGGATTGAACGCGCCATCGCCGCCGCCGGCAGACGTGTCCCAACCCGTGATGGTGTTGGCGATGCCGCCTTCTCCCAGGACGTCGGCCTCGAATCCCGGGTTCACGATGGCGATCGCAGCGGCCTCGACAGGAGCGGGAACGATGAGAAGGGTCAGCAGGATCACGAAACGAGAAGATCTCAACGGCATGGTATCCTCCACTCCAAGAACCGACAGTTGAACCGGCACGGCCACCATGGCACTCCCCTACCATTCCTAACGCGCGGCCCGCCTCTCTCCTGCACCACGTCGGCTAGAATCGGCCACGTGCTGACGAGAAGCGACGTCACCCGGCTGCTCGACGAGTGGGGCCAGGGCGATCCGGACGCTCTCGATCAGCTCATGCCCGCCGTCTTCGACGAGGTCCGCGGCCTGGCTAGGCGCGCTCTTGCCCGCGAGGCTCCTGGCCACACGCTGCAGCCCACGGCGCTCGTCCACGAGGTCTATCTGCGGCTCAGCGGACGCCGCTCGGTGCAGTGGAAGAACCGCGACCAGTTCTTCGGCTTCCTCGCCGACCTCATGCGCCGGATCCTCGTCGACCACGCCCGCCGGCGGCACGCCACCAAGCGCGGCAGCGGCGTGCCCGACCTGCCGCTCGACGACTTCCTGCCGCTCACCCACGTGCGCGACCCCGACCTGGTCGCCCTTGACGACGCCCTCGGCCGCCTGGCGCGAACCGACCCGCGCAAGTGCCGCATCGTGGAGCTGCACTTCTTCGTGGGCCTGTCGCAGGACGAGATCGCCGACGTGCTCGGCGTGTCGCGCAACACGATCGTCCGCGAGATGCGCAAGGCCAAGATCTGGCTGCGCCGTCACCTCGACGGCGAGGAGGCGGACGGATGAGATCCCCGCCGGCGTTTCCGCGCGTTATCCCTTGGAGACGATGAGATGACCCCGGCGCGCTGGCAGGAGATCGACGAGCTGCTCGGCCGCGCCCTCGACCACACGGCCGCCGACCGTCCCCGTTTCCTCGACGGGAGCTGCGGCGACGACCGCGGCCTGCGCCGCGAGCTCGAGCGCCTGCTCGCGCTCGACGAGCGCCGCGACTTCCTCGACGAGAGCGTCTTCAGCGTCCACGCCGCCGATCCGGACGTGGGCCGGCGCATCGGCCCCTACGAGACCCGCGCCCTCCTCGGCCGCGGCGGCATGGGCGCGGTCTACCTCGCCGTGCGCCAGGACGACTACACCCAGCAGGTGGCCTTGAAGCTGATCAAGCGCGGCATGGACAGCGACGAGATCCTGCGCCGCTTCGCCGCCGAGCGCCAGATCCTCGCCGACCTCGACCACCCCAACGTGGCGCACCTGCTCGACGGCGGCACCACTGACGACGGGCGGCCCTTCCTGGTCATGGAGTACGTCGAGGGCGAGCCCCTCGACCGCTACTGCGACGACCGCGCCCTCTCCGTGCGCCGGCGCCTGGAGCTCTTCCTCGACGTTTGCTCGGCCGTCGAGCTCGCCCACCGCAACCTGGTGGTCCACCGCGACCTGAAGCCCGGCAACATCCTGGTCGGCAAGGCGGACGGCATTCCCAAGCTGCTCGACTTCGGCGTCGCCAAGCTGCTCGAGCCGGGTCCCGCCGGCGTGGCCACCGCCCTGGGGCGGCGGCCCATGACCCTCCACTACGCCAGCCCGGAGCAGGTGCGCGGCCAGGCCGTGACCACCGCCAGCGACGTCTATTCCCTGGGCGTGGTGCTCTACCAGCTCCTCACCGGCCGCCTGCCCAACGACCTCGGGGACCCCGACACCGCCGAGGACGAGAAGGTGCGCCGCATCACCGAGCAAGATCCGCGGCGGCCGAGCACGATGGCGCGTGCCCGCGCCGATGCGCCGCGCCAGCTCGCGCGCCGGCTCGCGGGCGACCTCGACGCCATCGTGCTCAAGGCCCTGCGCAAGGAGCCCGGACGCCGCTACGGCTCGGTGGAGCAGCTCGCCGAGGACCTGCGACGGCACCTGGCGGGCCGCCCGGTGACGGCGCGCGCCGGCACCCTCGGCTACCGCGCCGGCAAGTTCGCGCGCCGCCACCGGCGGGGGCTCACCGCCGCGGTGCTGGCGCTCATCGCCTTGGCGTCCATGGTGCTGCTGCGCGGCCAGGCTCTGGATCAGCGCGAGCGCGCCGTCCGCGAGCACGAGCGGGTGAGCCGGGTGACCGACTTCCTCTCCGGCGTGATGGACACCTTCGACCCCGACCAGACGCCGGGCGAGCTGACGGTCCTGGCGATCCTCGACCGCAACCGCGAGGAGATCGCCGCCAGCCTCGCCGACGAGCCCCGCCTGCAGGCCGACCTGCTCGACCGCCTCGGCGCCGTCTACCGCAAGCTGGGGTTCTTCGAGCAGGCCCGCGACGTGCTCGAGGAGTCGCTGAGCGTGTCGCGACGCCACGTCGCTGGCGACGAACCCGAGGTGGCCCTGCGGCTCAACAACCTCGGCGTGCTCTGCTACGACCACGGCGACGAGGAGAAGGCCGTGGACTACCTGCGGCAGGCCATCGAGATGCGACGGCGTCTCGGCCAGGAGGGGCCTGAATCGGTGCGCAGCCTCAACAACCTGGCGACGCTGCTGATGCACCGCGGCGAGCTCGCCGAGGCCGAGGAGCTCTACCGCCGCGGCGTCGACGTCCGCATCCGCAGCTACGGCCTCGAACACCCTTACCTGGCCACCAGCCTGCGCAGCCTCGGCAACCTCTACTGGGTGGCCGGCGACTTCGAGCGCGCCGAGCCGCTCCTGCGCCGCGCCCTCGAGATCCGCCGCGCCGCCTACGGTCCCGGCCACACCGAGGTCGCGGCGGCGCTCGACAAGCTGGCGAGCGTGCTCGACGCCGTGGGCCGCGGCGACGAGGCCGAAGCGATGTGGAACGAGGCCCTCGCCGTGCGGCGCACCAAGCTCGGCCGCCGCCACGTGCTGGTGGCGCGCACCCAGAAGAACCTCGCCGAATACCTGCTGGGCCAGGGCGAGCCGGCCTCCGCCGCGCCGCTGCTGGAAGCGGCGCTCGCCACCTTCTACCGCGAGAAGCCCGCCGGCGACTGGGAGAGGGCCGAGGCCGAGGGGCTGCTCGGCGCGTACTGGGCCCGGCTCGGGCACGCCGCCCGAGCCGGGCCCTGCCTGGAAACGGCCTACGCGACCCTCGCGCAGGCCCGGGGCGAGCAGTCGATCTACTCCCGCAAGGCGTTGCGGCGGTTGCGCGAGCTCGCCGGCGAACCGTGAGCGGGCGCCGGGTCGGAGGCGGGCTGCACGATCGCGAGATCGGGCTCGATCTCGATCTCCCGCGGGTCCTCGCCGTCCTGGGCGACGACCGGTCCGACGTGAAGAGCCACCAAGAGCGCTACCCACTTCAAGCCTGGAATCAAAATCAACATAGTCCCTCCTTTCAGGCCCGAGGGCCTGAGATCCGAGTGTTTGGGTCCGGAGGGGGCTTAACAGGGGGTTGCTCGAAGTGGACAGGTTTGCCTGCTAACATCCCCACGACGATCCACGAACGACCGAGGAGACGATCGATGAACCGCGACCTTGGACTGTTGATCCTTCGCGTGAGCTTCGGATTGCTGCTGGCCGGCCACGGCCTGGGCAAGGTGCAGGACCTCATCGCCGGCAAGACCGACTTCGCCGACCCGATCGGCATCGGCCCCCTGCCGAGCCTGATCCTGGCGGCCTTCGCCGAGTTCCTGTGCGCCATCGCCGTCGTCGTCGGCTTCAAGACGAGGTGGGCCGCTATCCCGCCCCTCGTCACCATGGCGGTCGCCGTTCTCATCGTCCACGCCAACGACGACTTCGGCACCAAGGAGCTCGCCGTCGCCTACGGCTGCGCTTTCCTGGCCCTGGTCTTCACCGACGGGGGCGCCTACTCGGTCGACGCCATGCTGCTCAGGAAGCGCCGGCGCAGACCATGACCAAACCCGTCCTCCTCACCGTCGACGACGAGCCCGAGGTGCTGCAGGCGGTGTCGCGCGACTTGCGCCGGCGCTACGGCGAGCACTACGGCGTGCTGCGCGCCGGCTCGGGCGCCGCCGCGCTCGAGACCCTGGAGGAGCTGGCCGAGCGCGGCGCGCCTGTGGCGCTGCTGCTGTGCGACCACCGCATGCCCGAGATGCAGGGCGTCGAGCTGCTGAGCCGGGCGCGCTCGCTCTTCCCCGACGCCAAGCGGGTGCTGCTGACCGCCTACGCCGACACCGAGGCGGCCATCGCCGCCATCAACCAGTCGCAGCTCGACTACTACCTCCTGAAGCCCTGGGACCCGCCCGAGGAGCTCCTCTACCCCGTGCTCGACGACCTGCTCGAGGACTGGCTCGACGGCTACCGGCCGGGCTACGGCGGCCTGCGGGTGATCGCCAGCCGCTGGTCCGCCGCGGCCCACGAGCTCCGGGATTTCCTCGCCCGCAACCTCGTGCCCTACCAATTCCTCGACGTCGAGACCTCCGACGAGGCCCGCCGCATCGCCGGCGACGGCGAGGAGCCGGCGCCCCTGCCGCTGGTGATCCTCGCCGAGGGCGGACGCCTGGCGGCGCCGTCGCTGGGCGAGCTGGCGCGCGCCCTGGGGCTCAGGACCGAGGCGACGCAGCCGTTCTACGACCTCGCCATCGTCGGCGCCGGCCCCGCCGGTCTCGCCGCCGCGGTCTACGGCGCGTCCGAGGGGCTCGCCACCGTGCTCGTGGAGCGCCAGGCGCCGGGCGGCCAGGCCGGCACCTCGAGCCGCATCGAGAACTACCTGGGGTTCCCCTCCGGCCTCTCGGGCGCCGACCTGGCGCGGCGCGCGGTGGCCCAGGCGCGGCGTTTCGGCGTCGAGGTGCTGGCGCCCCAGGAGGTCACGGCGCTGACCCTCGACGGGCCCTACAAGCGCATCCCTCTCGCCGACGGCTCCGCGATCGCCTGCCACGTGCTGATGATCTCGGCCGGCGTCGCGTGGCAGCGCCTGCCGGCCGCCGGCGTGGAGGGGCTCGCCGGCCGCGGCGTTTACTACGGCGCCGCCATGAGCGAGGCCCTGAGCTGCAAGGGCGAGGACGTCCTGGTCGTCGGCGCCGGCAACTCGGCCGGCCAGGCCGCCCTCTACTTCGCCGCCTACGCCCGCAGCGTGACCCTGGTCGTGCGCGGGGGCTCCTTGGGCGCCAAGATGTCGAGCTACCTGGTCGACCGCATCGCCGCGTCGGAAACGATCGCCGTGCGTCTCCACACCGAGGTCGAAGAGTGCATCGGCGGCGACCATCTGGAGGAAGTCGTGCTCCGCGACCGCGAGAGCGGCGCGCGCGAGACCGTGAAGGCGTGCGTGCTCTTCATCTTCATCGGCGCGGCGCCGCGCACCGACTGGCTGGGCGACGTGGTGGCCCGCGACCGCCGCGGCTTCATCCTCACCGGCCCCGACCTCGACCCCGAGCAACACCTCAGGGCCTGGCCGCTGGCGCGCGCCCCGTACTTGCTGGAGGCGAGCGTCCCCGGCGTCTTCGCGGCCGGCGACGTGCGCCACGAGTCGATCAAGCGGGTGGCGTCGGCGGTGGGCGAAGGCTCGGTGGCCGTCCACTTCATGCACCGCTACCTGGCGTCGCTGTAGAAGGCGCCCTTGATCGGGAGGCCCTGGCAGGCTATCATCCAATCAGGATCGGAGATGGTCGCATGAACGAGCTGGTCACGGAAACCGTCGAGGGAGAGCAATACCAGTACTATCCGCTGGGCGACCATGTCGTTCGCGCCGTCGGCGTCTGTGGACAACGTCCGACCTTCAAGTACACCCGCATCGAGATCGCGGGTACTCTCGATCGGCTGGCGGCGGGAGAGACCATCGACACTATCGTCGACGGCTACCGTGGCCGCGTGTCGCGAGCGGCCGTCATCGAGGCGATTCAACTGGTCACTCATCGCTTCATCGAGTCGTTGCCCGAGCTCGAGCCGGCCTGATGATCGTTCTCGACGAACAGCTTCTAGCTAGGCCGTGGGCTCGAGCGTGAGATCGCTCAATGGTACCCGGGAAACGTCCGCTTCGTCATCGATCTCCGTCCGCGATCCGTGATCAAAGACGACGCGATTCCGGGACTTCTCCGCCAGCAGAATCAGCCGACGTTCGTGATTCACTACTACACCATAGAGTCGGAGGGCGTCGAACAACTGGAGGTCATGTAATTCATGACTGCCGACGACCTTTGCACCGCCGACCTGCGCCACGCCCCGGTCTTCGCGGACCTCGACGAGCCGCAGCTCGCCTGGCTCGTGGAGCAGGCGGACTGCCGCGAGCTCGCGGCGGGCGACCTGTTGTGGACGGACGGCGACGCCGCGGACGCCCTCTTCGTCGTCCTCGCCGGCACCATCCGCCTCTACCTCGAGCTGGCGGGGCAGACGCTCCAGGTCGACTCCCACCGCTGGGGGGGCGTCATCGGCCTGCTCCCCTACTCGCGGATGAAGGAGTTTCCGGGCAATGCGGTGGCTTCGGAGCCGAGCCGACTGCTGCGCATCGGCCGCGAGCGCTTTCCCGACATGCTGCAGGCGATCCCCGAGCTCGGCTACCGCCTGGTGGGCATCATGTCCGACCGGGTGCGCGAGCGCACGCGCGCCGAGCAGCAGCGCGAGAAGATGATCGCCCTGGGAAAGCTATCGGCCGGCCTCGCCCACGAGCTCAACAACCCTGCGGCGGCCGTGCAGCGGACGGTCAAGGAGCTCAGCGAACGCCTGCGCGCCAGCAACGCCATGGTGCTCAAGCTCGCCGAGCACGGCCTCGACATCGGCGCCATGCGCGCCGTGGTGGCGCTGCGCGGCCACGGCGACGGCGCCGCCGCGGAGCTCTCCCCCCTCGAGCGCGGACGCCGCGAGGACGAGCTCGCCGACTGGCTCGCCGAGCGCGGCGTCGCCGCCGGCTGGAAGCTCGCCGCGACCTTCGTCGACGCCGGCCTCGACGCCGGGAGGCTGGAGGCGCTGCGCTCCGAGCTGCCGGCCGCGGCCGTGCCCGACGCCCTGGCCTGGATCGAGAGCGGCATCGCGGCCAAGCAATTGCTCGCCCAGGTCGCGACGGCGGCGGCGCGCGTCTCGCACCTGGTGAAGTCGGTCAAGTCGTACTCCCACATGGACCAGAGCGCCGACAAGCAGCCGGCCGACCTCCACCGCGGCCTCGACGAGACCCTGACGATCCTCGGCCACTGCCTGCGGACGAAGAACGTGCGCCTGACCCGCCGCTACGCCGCCGACCTGCCGCCGGTGCCGGTCTACTTCAGCGAGCTCAACCAGGTGTGGACCAACCTGATCGACAACGCCATCGACGCGGTCGCCGAAGGCGGCGCCGTGGAGGTGTCGACGGGCCACGACCCGTGCTCGGTGTACGTGCGCGTCACCGACGACGGCCCCGGCATTCCCGAGGCCGTCCAGCCGCGCGTCTTCGAGCCCTTCTACACCACGAAAGCTCAGGGCCACGGCACCGGTCTCGGCCTCGACGTGGCCCAGCGCATCGTGCTCCAGCACCAAGGCGAGCTGACCTTCGAGACCCGGCCGGGACGGACGTCCTTCGTCGTGCGTCTGCCGAAGGGGTAGCCCGTGCGGAGTCAGCCCCCCGCGACACCCAGCGCAAGTACTACCCGCGACGACGTCGAGGAGCGCGGGGTTCAGCCCTCTAAGCGCTCAGCGCCGCGTCCCCGGACCGCCGGGGACAAGGTCAAGACCGGCGAAGTCGATTCTTCAATCTTGTCATGTAATTCCTGCCAACGGGATATGATCCCGGCCCCGGTGGACCGATCGCTGAGAGGATTTCACGATGGAACGACGAGAGGACCTCCGCCGCCCCTATCGCATTCAGGTCTTCTTCTGGGAGCGCGGCTCCGACAAACGCGCCGCCGGCTATACCGTGAACGTCTCGAGCACCGGCATGCTCATCACCACCAGCCGCCCGCTGCCCAGGGGCCGGCGGATCCGCGTGGAGATGCGCTCGGGCGACGGCCCCAGCGTGATGACCGAGGCGGTGGTGGCGCGCGCGCAACGCTCCGTCCACCAGTTGCACCCCGACACCATGGGCGTGAGGTTCTTGAGCGCCAGGGAGCTCGTCGCCGAGCTCATCCCCGAGGTCGGGTCGGCCACGGCGGAGGAGCGCACGTCCGCGGACGACGGCGTCTACCTGCTTCGCTTCCCCGACCGCCGCCAGTTCCTCGCCACCTTCCAACGCGACCTTTCGACCGGCGGCCTCTTCGTGCCCACCGACAACCCGGCGCCGCTCGACACCGTCGTCGCCGTGGAGCTGCGGGTCGCCGCGGCGGCGCCGCTGCGCTTCCAGGCCCGGGTGGTGCACCGCCTGGAGCCGAGCGGCGGCAACCTGATGGCGGGCATGGGCCTCGAGCTGCTGGGCTTCGAGCAGACGCTCGCAGCCCTCAAGGCGTTGGCGGCCAGCCTCGAACAGGGGACGTAAACCGCGACGCTGCGATTTCCTGGCACGTCCATTGCATTTCTCGCCAGCGAGAGAGATCTGCATATAGATAGATCTGCAAAGATCGACGGGGAGACCGACCATGTCCACCACCCGGAGCTCGCTCGACAGCGAGCATCTCAAGCCCCAGGACGAGCGCCGCGCCATCGTGACTCGCGTCTACCGCGACGGAGGCTACGGGTTCCTCAAGACCCCCGAGGGACGGGAGATCTTCTTCCACCGGAACGCCGTCCTGGACGACTTTGCAGGTCTCGACGAGGGCACCGAGGTGCGCTTCGTCGAATCCACGGGGCAACTTGGCCCCAAAGCTACCACTGTAGAGATCGTCGACCCGCCCGTTGTTCTTGAGGGCTACGAAGAACCGAGCGAATAGGGCGCCGCCGGGACGGAGTTTTGAGCGCAAGATCCGGGTGGGCCGGCTCCGCTATCGGGCGTAGTTTCTTCGCGGTTGAACGACAACTGACCGAAAGGAGCACGCTATGATCTTCACGCCAACCACGATGAACGAGCCCATGACCCGGCCGCCGCAACCGTCCCCTCCCGAGCCGGAGGCTGCCTGGCGCGCCGTCGAGACGCGCGACGCGGGCGCCGACGGCCGCTTCTTCTTCGCCGTCCGCACCACCGGCGTCTACTGCCGCCCCTCCTGCCCGGCGCGACGCCCGCGGCGCCAGAACGTGACCTTCTACGCCACCCCGGGCGAGGCGGAGGCGGCGGGCTACCGGCCCTGCAAGCGCTGCCGGCCGCGCAGCGTCCACCCGGCGCCCGCCGTCCAGCGGGTGGAGCTCGCGGTGGAATACCTCGACGAGCACCTCGACGAGGCGGTGACGCTCGACGCGCTCGGGCGCGAGGTCGGCATGAGCCCCGCCCACTTGCAGCGGACGTTCAAGCGCTACCTGGGCGTCTCGCCCAAGGGGTACGTGCGGGCGCGCCGGCTGGAGCGGCTCAAGTCGCGTCTGCAGGAGGGCGACAGCGTGCTGCGCGCCACCTTCGAGGCGGGCTACGGCGCCGCCAGCCGGGCCTACGACCCGGCGTCCGCTCCCCTGGGCATGACGCCGGCGACCTACCGCGACGGCGGCCGCGGCATGCGCGTGCGCTACGCCGTCGCCGACTCGCCGCTGGGCCGAGTGCTGGTGGGCGCCACCGAGCGCGGCGTCGCCGCGGTGATGCTCGGCGACGCGGACGACGAGCTCGAGCGGTCGTTGCGGGAGGAGTACCCGAACGCCACCCTCGAGCTCTCGCGGGACGGTCTCAGGGAGTGGACCGAGGCCGTCGTCCGCTCTCTCGAAGGCCCGGACGACGCCCTCGACCTGCCGCTCGACGTGCAGGCCACGGCCTTCCAGTGGCGGGTGTGGACGGCGCTGCGCGACATCCCGCGCGGCGAGACGCGGACCTACGGCGAGGTCGCCGAAGCGATCGGGGCGCCGAGCTCGTCGCGGGCGGTGGCCCGCGCCTGCGCCACCAACCCGGTAGCGCTCACCGTTCCCTGCCACCGGGTGGTGCGCAAGGACGGCGGCATGGGCGGCTATCGCTGGGGCGAGGGGCGCAAGCGCCGCCTGCTCGAGCAGGAGCG
>DASWIG010000209.1:0-2843 GCA_036397835.1 Thermoanaerobaculia bacterium | reverse complement strand
GGATCGAGCTTCCAGCCGATCTCGAGGCGCACGGGGCCGATCGGGGAGCGGTAGCGCAGCCCGAGGCCCACGCCCGGCTTCAGGTCGCGCGGCTCGAGGTCGCGCCAGTCGGCCCACACGTTGCCGAGGTCGAGGAAGACGGTGCCGCCGAAGTTGCCGGCGATCGGGAAGCGGTAGTCGACGTTGACGAGGAAGAGGCCGTTGCCGCCGGCCTCGAAGACCGCGCCGGCGACCGGGATCAGCGTCTCGCCGGGGATGCCCAGGGTGTCGCGCTCGTAGGCCCGGTGGGTGGTGCGTCCGCCGGCGAAGAAACGCTCGGAGACCGGGATCAGGCCGCTCGCGAGCTCCGGCGGCACCAGGGGATCGCGCGGGGCGTCCGGGTCGAGCGGCTCGATGGCCCCGAAGCGCACGCTGGCGGCCAACACGCCGAAACGGCCGAAGGGCGCGTAATGGGCCTGCTGCACGAAGAGCTTGGCGAAGTTGGCGGTGGCGTTGAGGAACGGAAAGGCGTACTCGATCTGCGTCGAGGTCACGAAGCCGCGGGTGGGATCGAGGGGGTCGTCGCGGCGGTCGACGTAGAACTTCGGCGTCAGGCTCGAGATCTGGATCTCGCGGTCCTCGCGCGGGACGTCCGGCAGCTCGACTTCGGTCTCGAGCAGGTTGACGAGGCGATAGTCGTAGTCGAGACCGAGGCGCAGGCGCGGCAGGTCCTTGGTGAGCGAGACGCGGGTGCCGGTGTCCTCCACGGTGAAGGACTCGCGCTCTTCGTCCTGGCGGAAGAGGGTATAGGTGATGGGCACGTTGAGGCGCACGAGGGACGGCTGGTCGTAGATGAGGCGGAAGCGGCGATCACGCTCGTTGGCGCGCAGGTCGAGCTGGAGGCGGTCGCCGCGGCCGCCCACGTTGACGCGCGAGAGGCTCAGCAGCGCGCCCGGGCCGTCGTCGGAGTGGTAGCTCAGGCCGTAGGCCAGGCGCCAGCGCCGGCCCTCCTCCAGGCGAATCACCACGTCGCGGCTCCCCGACGGGTCGGAACGCGGCGCCACGTCGACGTCGACGCGCGAGAAGATGCCCAGCCGGTAGAGCTCGCGCTCGGCCTCGAGCAGGCGCCGCCGGCTGATCGCCTCGCCGGTCTCGAGCCCGGCGAAGCGCCGCAGCACCTCGGGCTGCGTCCGCTGGTGGCCGCGCAGGATCACCCGGTCGACCACCGACCGGCGGCCCTCCTGGACCCGCAGGTCGACGTCCACCAGGGTGGCGTCCTCGTTCCAGTCGAGCTGCGGCGTGACCAGGGCGTCGGCGTAGCCCTCCTCCTCGTAGAGCGCCCGCAGCAGGTTCACGCTGTCGTCGAGGAGCAGCGGATGGTACGGGCCGGCGCGCTTCAAGGGCAGCTCTTGCCGCACCCTCTCGGGGTCGAGCGCCTCGACGCCTTCAAGCCGGAGCTGGACGACGCGCCGCCGCGGCCCCTCGTCGATCGGGATCGTCAGCACCATCTCCTGGTCCTCGCTCTCGACCTGGTAGGGGCCGATCCCGACCTGGGAAAAGCCCTGCAGCACGTAGAACGAGCGCAGGTTGTCGAGGTCCCCCTCGAGGACCTCGTCGACCAGCCTGCCGCCGCCGAGGGCCTGGCGCGGGGTGGTGGTCATGAGCTGCCGCAGCTCCCGCTCGTGGACGTGGAGGTTGCCGGTGAAACGGATCTCCATGAGGGTGAAGACCGGACCCGGGGCGACTTCGAGGTAGAGGTCGACGTGGCCGTCCCGCGCCTCTTCGCGGGTCCTGACCTCGACGTGGTAGTGGCCCCGGCGCTGGTAGTCGGCGCGGATCGCCGCGCGGCTCTGGGCCACCAGGGCGTCGTCGTAGACCTGGTCGTCGAGGAAGGGCAGGAGGCCCCTGCGTCGCAGCTCGGGGAGGTCGGCGCCGAAGACCTGGACGTGGACCTCCGGCCCCACCTCGACCGGGTAGGTGAGGTGGACGCGGTCGTCGGCCGCGTCGTAGCGCTCGCTCGGCGCCCTGAGAGTGGCCCGCAGGTGTCGGCGCTCCGCCAGGGCCCGGCGCAGGCGGTCGACCTGGTCGAGGATGCGCTGGCGCTCGTAGGGCTCGCCGGCCGCGAGGCTCGTCATGGCGCGCAGGTCGGCGCCCGCGTAGGGCCCGAGGTCGCCCTCGAAGCCGACGTCACCGACCGTGGCCCGCGCTCCGGCGTCGACGTGGAACACCACGTCGACTTTCCTCTCCGCGGCGTGGGGCGCCACCTCGAGACGCACCGAAGCGCGGCGGTAGCCGCGGCCCTCGTAGAGGTCCTGGAGGGCGTAGACGCCGCGCAGCAGGCGGTCTTCGACCAGCGGCGCGCCGGCGCGCTGCTCGACGAGGCGCAGCAGCAGCTCGCGGCGCAGCGCGGTCTCGCCCCGGATCTCGATCGCGGCGACCCGGATGTGGCTGGTGAGCGCCACCACCGCGGTCGCCCCGCTGTCGTCCTCGCGGGTGAGGATCTCGATCTCGTCGAAGAGGCCGGTGGCCTGAAGATTGGACAGCGTGCGGCGCACCGCCGCGTCGGTGAGCGCGTCGCCGGGACCGAAGGCCAGGTAGCCCTCGAGGTCCACGCCGCGGTCGAGGGGCTGGTCGAGGCGGATCTCGACGGCGTCGACGCGCGGGCCGGCCTCCACGTACGTAGGGGCAGTGGGGCGCTCCGCGGGGGAGTCTCCCGCCGAAAAGGCACACAGAGCCACCAGCAAGTACGGGACCAGCGCCATCGTCCCCAGTCTACGCAAATCCTGTGCCGCGTCCGTCCTCAGGGCGCCCACCAGACGCCGAGATCGGGATGCCCGCCGCGCAGGACGGCTCGGATCGGCAGG